>CAZROR010000046.1:0-13882 GCA_964601765.1 uncultured Zetaproteobacteria bacterium | reverse complement strand
TCACCCATCCTTACTCGCATGCCTGCGACGACGACGGGCCAGACGCAGGCGCACAGCCTTTTGCCGTTGCCAGATGCTGATAAACGGGCCATGCAGACAATAGGCCAGCACC
This sequence comes from uncultured Zetaproteobacteria bacterium, assembly GCA_964601765.1. Classification (GTDB taxonomy): domain Bacteria; phylum Pseudomonadota; class Zetaproteobacteria; order Mariprofundales; family Mariprofundaceae; genus SZUA-181. The sequence goes on along the minus strand of CAZROR010000046.1, from coordinate 13,770 downwards.
AGCACAAACAGATTCGTATATGGATTGGCAACGATGAGCACGAGCACAATAAGCATGACGAGCAGCGTCACAAAGGGGCGGCGGCGACGCAAATCAACATCCTTGCCCGATACAAAGCGTACGCGGCTCACCATGAGATAGGCCAGTGTTACGGACACTGCGAACCATAGCCAGGGTGTTGGGGTCAGCATGGCATGCTCATGAAACAAGACTGCCGTACTGATCAGGCCAGCAGACGCCGGCGTTGGTAGCCCCTGAAAATACTGCTTGTCCTGATGTCCCAGCTGCGTATTGAAGCGTGCCAGGCGCAGGGCTGCACAGGCGGCGATGAGGAAGGCAGCCAGCCAGCCGGGTTTCTGCAACGGAGTAAGTGCCCAGAGGTAAACCAGTACGGCCGGAGCAATACCAAACGACAGCATATCACACATCGAGTCATACTCGGCGCCAAAGGCAGATTCAGCATGCAACAGCCGGGCAACCCGCCCATCCAGGATATCGAAAATACCGGCTACGATCAGTGCCCAGGCGGCCAGCTCAAAACGGCCCTGAATAGCTGCAATCAGGGCATAAAAGCCCGCAAACAGCCCTCCCGTCGTGAACAGGCTGGGCAGCACATAGATGCCCCGGGCCTTTGTTCCGGCCTGGCTGTCAGCCACGCTGTTTCACCGCCAGCACGGTCTTGCCCGCCGTCACCCGTTGGCCAGGCGCAACGGACAACACAAATTTGGCCGGGATTTCACAGTCCACACGCGAGCCGAAGCGAATCATGCCGATACGCTGACCGGCAGCCACATGATCCCCGACAGCCACATAAGACACGATACGCCGAGCCAGCAGGCCGGCAATCTGGGTGAAGGCCAGCCGCATCCCATCATCGGTTTCCATCTCGATCCGGTTGCGCTCGTTGTGTTCACTGGCCTTGTCGAACGAGGCGTTCACAAAGCGCCCCGGGAAATACTGCATATGCGTGATACGTCCAGCCATTGGTGCCCGATTCACATGCACGTTGAAAACATTCATGAAAATATCCACCCGTCCACCCGTTTCCGAGACCTCCGCACGCACCACTCGCCCATCGGCCGGGGCCAGAAAGGCTCCTTCCTGCTCCGGTGGTATCCGCTCCGGGTCTCGAAAGAAGTTGACGGTAAGGCCAAGCAACATGGCAACTACAGCCGATGCAAGCAGCTGGTAAAACCACAGCAACATCCCCAGCAAAGCCAGCAGCGACAGAATGAAAGGCCAGCCCTCACGGGCCAGCGGCAAGGCACCACGGGGCCGTCCCGGGATCGGCTTGCGTGTACTCATCGCCACAAGCCTACATGCAAGCGGCCACAAAAAAAGCCCGACAGCGGTACACGGTGGCGTTCCGCTTGCGCGCATACGCACAGCGTCTAAGATGCCAGGGACTTGTTACCATCAATGCCGATTGAGACAATGCTGGCACAAACAGAGCCAGCCAAGGCGTGAGGAGTGCAGTTTGGTCAATCCAAGTGAACGACGAGCAACGCAGGATGGCCGCATTCAGGGCACAACACATCACCGCAACCAGTATCAGCGCTAACAGGCTCTTACCATGCCGCTAAACGACAAGGAAACCACGCAGGCACTGCAAGCACTCTATGCAGTCTTCCCCGAGGACTTGCATATCGCCCGCCTCCTCATTCGCGACCTTCAACAACGTGGCCTGCAGAAGGAAGCGCGCGATATGGCGCTGAACATGGCCCGGCGCATGGTGTCACACGGCAGAGCAGGCAGTGCCGCCGGTTTTCTGGAGCTCTGCCGGCAACTGGGATCCGGCAACGATGCAGAAATTGAGGCTCTCTCTTCACTGGCGCATTTTTCCGGCGACCGTGCCGGTGTGGAGCCAAAGGAAAACCGCTCCTTTGTCCTGATCGAACAATTATCAGACCAGGAAGCACTGGACTTTCTGCACCAAGGCCGTCTTCGCAGGATTGGTGAGGGCCGCAAGGTAGTACGCCAGGGTGAGGTGGAAAATACCTTCCACCTGATTCTGGAAGGTGCCATGCGCGTAGAGATGGATACTGAGGATGAGCAGCATATCGACCTCGGGCAGCTTGAAGCTGGCCGGTTCTTTGGTGAAGTTGCGTGCATTTACCGGCTTCCTCGCTCTGCCACGGTGATCGCAACGGAACCAAGCCTGGTGCTGGAATTCTCGGCATTGACTATCCATCAACTGATGGAGCGCTCACCGCTGGCCGGTGACGCCCTGCTCCGCGTCATTCAGGAGCGCATGATCAGCGCTATGTCACTCAGGCACCCGGCCATGGGTGAGTTGCCAGACAGCGACCGGCAGTGGCTTGCTGAAAAGTCGGAACTGCTTGAGTTCAACGATAAGGGTATCATCGCCCGACAACATGAAATGGGCAGGCAGTGGTACATCATAGTGCACGGACAGGCGGAAGCCAGAACACGGCGGGCCAACGGTGATATGGTTGCCGTGCTCCTGCGGGCGGGAGCGATCTTCGGAGACCTTCATCCAAGCATCGGATTACCACCACGAACCGAAATTATCGCCTCCGGGCGCTGCCTGGTCTGCCGCGTACCCGAAGAGATTTTCCGCTCCTTTATCAGCGTCTATGATGGATTCGATCGCTGGATCAGGCAGCAGGGAGAAAAGCGCATCGAACAGTGGAAACGGCTGGTAGCCACCCGTTCAGGCCCCCCGACCAAATAAACAGCGCGCCTTGGCAAGCAATACAATCTCAACTTCCTGCCTCTCAACGGCCACACCACAGGCTTGCATCGATGTGACCCGGGCATGCCTCAGGCCACAGGGAACAATGCCGCTGAAATGCCTCAGGTTCGGATGAATATTCAGCGCCACACCGTGCCAGGTCACCCAGCGCCGGCAGCGCACGCCTACTGCAGCAATTTTTGCACCATCAACCCAGACCCCGATACCGCGCCTGTCCCGGCCTGCATCCAGACCAAAATGTGAAAGCGTCCGGGTCACGGTCTCCTCAAGCCGCCAGACATGCCTGTGCAGATCCCGCTCCTTGCGCAAATCATCGATCACATAACAGACCAGCTGGCCGGGGCCATGGTATGTCACCTCCCCACCACGGCCGGTGGGAAAAACCCGGATGTGTTCCCCGTCGATGACGGTCGACAGGATGTCCCGCTCGCTGCCCGATGTGCCGATCGTAAAAACCGGGGGATGCTCCGTGAAAATAATGCAGGGAGGCGCCTCGCCGCTCAGCACCCGCTGAACCTCCATTTCCTGCTCGGCCGTGGCATCGGCGTAGGCCTGCCGGTCATGCCGGATAACGCGGAGACTCCCCGACTGTGGCTCAGAAGTGGTACGTAAGGCCTGAGGCATAGGTTACATCCGTTTTTTTCACCTGCTGCGGCGGGCGGCTGTCGTGGCGCACCTCCAGGGAAAGCCGGACATCAATGGCGCCGGCAAGCCGGACATCAATGGCCGCATTTTCCAGCAGACGGAAATCGGTCGGGTCCCCGAAGTCAGGCTGAATATATGTGGTGCTGATCAGACGTGTCTGTGCATTCAGCCTGGATTTGAACACCAGATAGGCATTGCCCCGCACCATATCGCTGACCCGGGCATCCGTCGCGCCAGACTGGAATTTCAGCCGTTCGTGTTCGAACATGGCACCAAGACCCAGATAGACCACCCGCCTGTCCGGAACATGCAATACCTGCCAGCGCATACCAGCGCCGGCAAGCCCGCGGAAAGACAGCCTCGCGAAATCATCCTTTTCCCCCTGCACGAATCCCTCCACGAACCACGGGCCGGAAAGATGGATGCGGTGACGTGCGTGCAGGAAGCCCCGGTTGGCATAGCTCCGCCCCTGGCTGCTACCATAGGCATAGCTGACGATACCGATGCTCACATGTCTGCCCTGATGCCTTTGCAGCAAGGCGCCGGCCTGAATGCCGAATTTATCACTGTTTCCCGCATTGCCGCTTGCAGATACATCCACACGGCCGCTCACACCCTCCACAGCTTTGCCCATGGCCACATCCTCCACATTGATAATGGCCTCTGCTGTGTGGGCATTCAGGAGCAAAAGAAGAAAGAGACTAAGCTTGCGCATATCCTGCCGGATTATGCCCGTCCCCACAGGGAAAGCCATCCACGGACCGGAAGGCCCGCATTGACCCCCTGCATCCCCCCCCTACAATGGCCCTTTTGAACCTGGAGAGCAGAACGTGGCTAAAACTTCCGATATCGACCAGCTCAGCTTTGAAGAGGCATTGGAGCGTCTGACCCACCTGGTGGAGCAGCTGGAGTCGGGGCAGATGCAGCTCGAAGACAGCGTTGCCGCCTTCGAAGAAGGAGTCAAACTCACACGCCGGTGTGAGGCCCTGCTCGACGGCGCCGAGAAAAAGCTGCAAGTCCTGAGTGATCAGGACAAATAAGTGCCCTCCGCTGATTTCCTGCGGCAGCATGCCGCACGCATCAATACTGCGCTGGAGCGGATGCTCCTTGACATCCAGCCGGATATACCCGAACGATTGTGGCAGGCGATGCATTACAGCCTGATGGCCGGTGGCAAGCGCATTCGCCCTGCCCTGATGCTGGAGTGCCACAACACCTGTGGGGGCAGCAATGACATCATGCCGGCAGCCATGGCTGTGGAGTGCATGCACACCTATTCGCTGATCCATGATGATCTGCCCTGCATGGACGATGATGACCTGCGCCGTGGGCTCCCCACCAGTCACCGGCAGTTCGACGAAGCCACGGCTATTCTCGCAGCCGATGCCCTGCAGGCGCTTGCCTTTGCGTTAACTGCCCGTGTTGATGCCCCCGGTGCCCTCATCGGCATACTCGTTGAGCGTCTTGCCCTGGCCGCAGGGGCACAGGGCATGGTAGGGGGGCAGATGCTCGACATGCTGGCGGAAGCCAGGGCCATTCAGGATATTGCGCAGGTTGAGCGTATCCACCGGCTTAAAACCGGTGCCATCCTGCGTTACTGCTGTGAAGCAGGTGCCATGTTAGCGCAGGCAGATACGGAAAGGACTGCCGCCTGCGCTCGCTATGGCAGTGCGATAGGGCTGCTCTTCCAGGTTGCAGACGATATCCTTGATGCCACATCCACGCGTACAACGCTCGGCAAAAGTGCCGGCAAGGATGCTGCCCAGCACAAGGCTACTTATGTCTCCATCCTCGGCCTCGAGAGCGCCAGGGAGTCTTGCCGCCAGTTGCTGGAGCAGGCGCTTGAGGCCATGGAGCCCCTGGGCGACAGTGCGGCCAACCTGAGGGCGCTGGCTCAATACATTCTGGAACGCAGACAATGAACACCTATCCGCTTTTATCCGGCATCAGGAGCCCGGAGGATGTGAAGCGCCTTCAGCCCGGGCAGTTGCCGCAGCTGGCGCGGGAGATGCGCGATTATCTCATCAAGACCCTCGCGCCCATCGGCGGCCATGTCGGCGCAGGCCTGGGTGTTGTCGAACTGACGATTGCCCTGCAGTACCTGTTTGATTCCAGCCACGACCGCATCGTCTGGGACGTTGGCCACCAAGCCTACCCGCACAAAATGCTGACCGGTCGCCTGCAACAGATGCCGACCATCCGCCAGTACGGCGGCCTGTCCGGCTTCACGAAACGCTCCGAATCCGTTCATGACCCCTTCGGAGCCGGCCATGCTTCCACCTCCATTTCTGCCTGCTATGGCATGGCCGTGGGCCGGGATCTGAAGCACGAGGACAAACGCTGCATCGCCATCATCGGCGACGGCGCCATGACCGGAGGCATGGCCTTCGAGGCACTGAACAATGCCGGCGGCAGCAATCACCGCATGCTTGTCATCCTGAATGACAACGAGATGTCCATCGCACCCAATGTCGGTGCGATGTCCGCCTATCTTGCCCGCCTGATTACCGGCAAGACCTACACCTCGGTCAAGGAGGCCACGCGCAAGGTGCTTGAAAAAATGCCGCTGGCCTACGAGGCGGCCAAGCGACTGGATGAGCACCTCAAGGGCCTCATCATGCCCGGCACCCTGTTCGAGGAAATGGGCTTCCGCTATATCGGCCCCATCGACGGACATGATTTTGACCACCTGCTGCCGACACTGGAAAACTGCGGCAACCTCGACGGCCCCGTGCTGCTGCACATCCTGACCCGCAAGGGATTCGGCTTCTCACCCGCCGAGGAAGATCCGGAAACATGGCATGGCCTGGGGCCGTACAACCCCGAAACCGGCGAGCCCATCCGGACTGAAGGCGCCCCACCGGCTTACACCCAGGTGTTCAGTGACACCCTGTGCGAAATGGCCGAGGCGGATGAACGCATCGTTGCCATCACCGCTGCCATGCCGGCCGGCACCGGGCTGACCGGCTTTGCCCGGCGCTTCCCCGACCGCTGTTTCGATGTCGGCATCGCCGAGCAGCACGCCGTCACCTTTGCCGGCGGCCTGGCCGTGGAGGGCCTAAGACCCGTTGTGGCCATCTATTCCACGTTTCTGCAGCGCGCCTACGACCAGGTGATTCATGATATCTGCATCCAGAATCTGCCGGTCGTATTCTGCATGGACCGCGCCGGCATCGTCGGGGCGGACGGCGCCACACACAGCGGCAGCTTCGATATCGCATACCTGCGCTGCCTGCCGAACATCACCATCATGTCCCCCCGGGATGAAAATGAGCTGCGGCATATGCTGGTCACGGCCCTGAGCCTCGACGGACCCGTGGCCATCCGCTACCCGCGCGGGCCGGGCTATGGAGTCCGGCTGACGCCTCCGGCGGCGTTGCCTGTCGGCAATGCAGAAGTGCTGGAAACCGGAACAGACGGTCTGGTCATTGCGGAAGGCAGCCGCGTACGCGACAGCCTCGCCGCCATCGAACAGCTGCGACGGGAGAAAGACAGGCATTACACGCTTATCAATATGCGCTTCATTAAGCCATTCGATGAGGCCACCTTGCTGAAACACCTGAAACGCAACAGGCCGTTGCTCGTCGTTGAGGAGGGCTGCCGCCTGGGCGGCATCGGTGAGCACATCGCCGCTATCGCCCTGAAGGCCGGCTGGCGCGGCAAGTTTGCACACCTTGGCATCCCCAATGCCTTTCCGGAGCATGGCACGCAGCAGGAAATCCGGCGCGCGCTCGGGCTGGATCAGGATGCCATCCTGAAGCAGCTCATTGCATTTGGCTGAATCCTCAGCCACATCATCGGGAAGGCAGCGCCTTGACCGGTTGCTGCATGCGCGTGGTCTGGCCGAAAGCGGTGAGAAGGCCAGGCGCCTGATCATGGCAGGGCTTGTCTATGTCAACGGCCAGAAATCGGACAAGCCCGGTGCCAGAATCCCATGTGACGCGGCCATCGAGGTGAGGGAAACACTGCGCTATGTATCGCGCGGCGGCCTGAAGCTGGAAGCGGCACTGACCCATTTCCACCTTGATCCCGCGGATGCTGTCTGTCTGGATGTCGGCGCCAGCACGGGCGGCTTCACGGACTGCCTGCTGCAGCGTGGCGCGGCAACGGTATATGCCGTGGATGTCGGCCGCGGACAGCTGCACTACCGGCTGCGTGACGATGCGCGTGTTGTCAACCTGGAGCGCACCCACATTCGGGATCTGAGCCCAGAACAGGTGCCCGCACCGGTTGATGTGCTTGTTATCGACACCTCATTCATATCGCTGACGCGTGTGCTGCCGCTCGCCTGGCCCTTTCTGAAGGCTGGTGGCTGGTCTGTAGCACTGATCAAGCCGCAGTTTGAAACCGAGGCACGCCATCTGCGCAAGGGCGTGGTGCGCGATACGGAGATACGTCAGTCCTGCATCGACAGGGTTCTGGCATGTGCGGAAAATCTTGGCGACAGCCTTATCCTCGGTGTCATCGAGTCTCCAGTCCACGGGCCGAAGGGGAATATCGAATTTCTGCTGGCCCTGCGCAAGAAAGAACAGCCATGATACGGGCATGGATCACAAGGGAGGGAAACACATGATCATCACAACTACACCGGATATCTCTGGCAGGGCAATCACGCACTACCATGGTCTCGTGACGGGCAAGGCCGTCATGGGCGCCAATATGTTCCGCGACATGTTCGCCAAGGTGCGCGATATCGTGGGCGGGCGCTCCGGTGCCTATGAGAAAGAGCTGAAAAAGGCGCGTGAAATCGCCTTGCAGGAACTCGAGGCCGCCGCCACCGAACTGGGCGCGAATGCCATTGTCGGCATGGATAACGGCATGCTGATGGTCAGCATCAGCGGCACGGCCATCACCGTTCAATAATCGGGGCCAGCGGCATCGGCTCAATCGGTGCGTCGGACAAGCGCTTCTGCACAGCGATCTCGTCGCAATGGCTGAACTTCTTGCAGTGTACGCACACCGTCCAGATTTTCTGGGGTAGACTTTCCTTGTCCACGCACTCAAAGCCCATGCGCACAAAGAATTCAGGTACATAGGTCAGCGCAAAAATACAGGCCACGCCGAGTCCGGAAGCCCACCGCTCACAGGCCTCGACCAGCAGCCGGCCTATGCCGAGGCCGCGGCAGCTGCTGTCCACGACAAGAGAACGCACCTCAGCCAGATTGGAGCCATAGATGTGCATGGCGGTGGCACCCACCACGCGCTCATCGTACAGCGCCACGACAAATTCCTGCAGATGCTCGAAAATATCATCGCGTGAACGCGGGAGGATCACGCCTTTTCCCGCATAGAACGACAGAATTCTGTAGACTTCTTCCACATCGGCGGTTTCCGCCACGCGAATACGGATGTGGTGCGGCACCCCGGGTTACCGGCCGGCCCGGCCGCGCTCGAGCATCTGTTCCGCATGGGCGCGGCTTTTTTCACTGGCGCCTCCGAGCATCCGCGCGATCTCATCGCGCCGTTCCTCTGCCTGCACAGGGGTAATGGTTGTCAGCGTCCGCTCACCCTGCTGGTGCTTGCTGATGCGCACATGCTGGTCCGCGCATGCGGCCACCTGTGGCAGGTGTGAAATAACGAGCACCTGCCGCCCCCCACCCATGTCCGCCAGCAGCTCGCCAACATGCCAGGCGGTTTCACCGCCGATGCCTGCATCCACCTCATCAAATACGGCAATGTCCGGGGCGGCATCCAGGGCACCGCAGCCCTTCAGCGCCAGAACCAGCCGCGACATTTCTCCCCCCGAAGCTATGGCAGCCAGTGGCCGGAATGGCTCTCCCGGATTTGAAGCGGCCATAAAGCACACATGGTCCCAGCCATGGGCAGCCCAGGCTGACTCATCATCGGCATGTGCGGCCACCTCAATCTTCACCTGCATGCCGGCCAGTGCCAGACGATCCAGAAACGGCCGCATTTCCGTGCACAAGGTAAGGGCTGCCTCCTGCCTTGCCTGGCTGAGTGCTTCCGCCGCCTCCCTGTAGGCCTGCCGTGCCTCGGCAACGCGGCGGCGCTGGGCCTCTTCATCCCAGGCTCCTGTTTCCAGCTGCTCCAGCCGTAATTGCAAGTCCGCAACCAGGGCGCACAACCCCTCTTCATCCACCTGGTGCCGGCGCATCGCATCATGCAGTGCCATGAGCCGCTCCTCGGCCTGCGCCAGCGCATGCGCATCGAACGCCTCATCAAGAACAGCCCGCAGCCCTGGAGTCAGCTCTCCCAGCACGGCATCCATCTGCCCCAGCAGTTCCAGGCTGCTATCAAGATCGGGACGGTAACCGGCCACGTGCGCCAGCGTCCTGTTCGCCTGTGCCAGCATCCCGCGCACGCTTGCATCGCCCTCATCCAGTGCAGCCAGCGCCACAGCAGCAGCCTCCTGGATCTGGGCGAAATGGCGGCCGGCCTCAACCTCGGCCTGCAAGCGCTGCTCCAGCCCTGCCTCGACCTCAAGGGCCTGCAGGCGGGCAAGCTCCTCACGCAACCATGCCTCATTCCGCTCGGCCTCGGCACGGGAGGACAACATCCCATCGAGCTGGCGCACTTCATCCACATACCGCCGAAATGCCTCTGCAACCTCCTGATGCAGCTTGGCAAGTACGCGCGCATCCACCATCTGGCGCTGGTACTCAGCGCTCATCAATGCCTGGTGCTCATGCTGGCCATGCAGATCCAGGCATGTGTTGCCAATTTTCTGAAGCACTTTCAGGGGAACAGGCACCCCATTGATGTAGGCGCGCGAACGTCCATCCACATTGATCACGCGGCGCAGAATCAGCTCATCTTCCGCATCAATGCCATGCTCAGACAGCACGGCAACAGTTGCAGCAGACGGTGACACCAGTACTGCCGTTACCTCCGCCTTTTCTGCACCGAAGCGCACCCAGTCACTGCTGGCACGGGCACCAAAGGCCGCACCCAGCGCATCAATCAGGATAGATTTTCCCGCTCCTGTTTCACCGCTGAATACGGTTGTACCGCCTTGCAGTTGAAGGTGAACGTGTTCCATAAGCGCAAATTGCCGAACAACCAGCTCAGTCAGCATGCTCGATCTGGCCCACCCAGTGCAGCTTGCGGTGCAACACCTCGTAATAATTCCGCCCCGGTAAATAGGCAAGTGAAACACTCGCCGACTTCTCCACGCGGACTGTATCACCCTCGAACAGCTCCACGTGCTCCTGCCCATCCAGGTCCAGCGCGGCCTCGGTAGGGCTTTCAATTACGTTCAGCTCAATGGCCTCCCACGCCGGCACAACTACAGGCCGGTTCGACAGCGTATGCGGACAAACGGGCACGACGCTGATGGCATCCAGCCCCGGATGTACGATGGGTCCCCCGGCAGAAAGCGAGTAGGCCGTGGACCCGGCCGGCGTGGCCAGCACCAGGCCATTGGCACGCAGGCGGAAAACGAATTTCCCTTCCACCCGCATTTCAAACTCGATCATGCGCGGATTCTTGTTGCGCTGGAGCACAACATCATTGATGGCATGGCCGGTCGCCAGCCTCTTGCCATCGCGAAAGCATGATGCCCGCAGGCTGAAGCGTTGCTCGATGATGCCCCGACCGGCAAGTACCTCATCTACAGCATGGAACATGCCACCCGCCGGGGTTTCAGTCAGAAAGCCCAGGCGGCCAAGGTTGATACCGAGAATGGGGCTGGTGCAGCCAATAAAGCGGCGTGCGGTATGTAACAGTGTGCCATCGCCACCGAGTACGATCATGAGGTCAACATGTGCCGGCATCTCATCGAGTGGCATACAGCTGTCTGTATCGATATCCTTCAGACAATCGGAGAGCACTACCTTCCGGTCCTGTCTGTGAAGCCATTCAAACAGCTCCGACGCCAGCTCGCGGGCACGCTCATCTACCGGTTTGATGGTAATGCCAACGGTTTTCATGGCCTGTCCCCGGCCCAGCCAGCCGGCTGCTGATGGCACTGGAAGCATTGATCTGCACGCGTGTGCCCTGCCGGCTGGGGCCGGATACCACCTTTGCCATGACAGGTCATGCAAGCGCTACGCGAGGTGGCATGTGTATGTACCTTGTCATTCGGCGTAGCCGCAGTCCGACGCTCATGACTACCCAGGCTCAGGGCCAGCACGACAGTGCCGACAAGCAGCAGAAAAACAGCATCACGCTTGCTGGGTTTCCACTTTTGCCTGGGTTCTGACATCGCCTTCCGCTCCAGCCATTCCTATATTGGTCATCGACTCTGCTTGATTCGAGAGTGAAGCGCAAAACACGCCATTTGCCAAGTCTTGGCCACCACAGCCGGATAACTGGCCTGCCGGCACAAGACTCACTATGTCGCAATCCCGCACATGTTTTGGGCTTGCAACGGGAAAGGAAGCGTATAGTTTGCGCCGCCACCATTCTGGTACAGGAGACTGTTATGATGAAGATATTCCAGAATCACCGCCTGACCATCGCAACCGGGTTCCTTCTGGCAGCGATTCTGATTGGTTTCTGCCCGAAAAGCTGGAACCCACTGGCGGATAACTGGTATGCCGCTATCACACGTTGGGGCCATTTTCTGGCCGGTATCACCTGGATTGGCATCCTTTATTACTTCAACTTCATTCAGGTTCCGTTTCTCAAGAACGCATCGGCAGAAACAAAGGCCGAGCTGTTCGCAGAGGGCGGCCTTGTACGCAATGCCCTGTGGTGGTTCCGCTGGGGTGCCATGCTGACACTGATTTTCGGCCTCAGCCTCTATGCACAGCTGGGTGCCGGAGCCGGATGGGATATCCGTATCGGCGCAGCGCTGGGTATTATCATGTGGTTCAATGTCTGGTTCATCATCTGGCCTGCACAGAAAAAGGTGCTGGGGATCGTGGATGCAACAGCTGATGAAAAGGCGGCTGCAGGCAAGAAAGCATTGATTGCCTCACGCACAAACACGATTCTGTCTATTCCGATGCTGTTTTTCATGGCCGCGTCGGCCCACTTCAGGCTTTTTGGCTGACACAGAATCAGGGGCGCTGCGGCGCCCCTGATTCTGACCTCGTCATTGCCAGCCTCAAGACCAGGCCTTACTGTTTCTGGCTATGCGCAGCCACCATATTCGCGCCGTACTGCTGGATCGCGATGGCGTCATCAACTATGACTCAAAAAACTACATTCTGACACCTGAACAATGGCACCCCGTTCCGGGTAGCCTGGAAGCCATCGCCTGCCTGACCCGGGAGGGTATCCCGGTAGCCATATGCAGCAACCAGTCTGCGCTTGGGCGCGGATATGTTGATGTGTCCACCATGCAGGCCATTCACAACAAGATGATAAAGGCAATCGAGGATGCCGGTGGTCGCATCACATACACAGCCTATTGCCCCCACAATCCCGATGAGGGTTGTACCTGTCGCAAGCCGCTGCCTGGCCTTGTTTACAAGGCCCTCACGCACCTGGGCCTCAGCAACCGACAACAGGATGTGATATTTATTGGCGACTCATTGCGTGATGTCCAGGCAGCGGTGACCGCTGGCGTGCGCCCGGCACTTGTTCAGAGTGGTCATGGGGACGATGCCCTGATCCTGCGTGAGGCCCGCAAACTCTATCCCCCCATCCAGGCCTACCCGAATCTGGCTGCGGCCGTGGATGCTATCCTGGAGTAGGCCGTGCTCTTTCTTCGCTCCGCCCTGTTCAACTTGTGCATGATGCTATTCACTGCGCTGTTTTCCATACTCGTCCTCATATGCCGCCCCTTCGGCTTTGATGCAGCCTGGTTCTGGGCCAGAGGATGGACACAGGCCATACTGTCAGCGGCACACTGGCTATGCGGCATCCACATCCATGTGGAAGGCCGGGGACACCTGCCGGCTGGGGCTTGTGTGGTACTGGCCAAGCATCAGTCCGCCCTTGAAACCATTGCCATGCCATGGCTTGTCCCCCCCTATGTCTGGGTACTCAAGCGAGAGTTGTTCTATATTCCAATATTCGGTTGGGCATTATGGGCGCTGAATGCCATCGCAATTCGTCGCAGCAACACACGCGAAGCGCTAAAGCAGGTGCTGACCCAGGGACAGGCCTTTTTGCGTGAAGGGCGCTGGGTCGTCATGTTTCCGGAAGGAACACGGGTGGCACCGGGGGAAACAGGCACCTATCAGGCCAGCGGCATCATGCTGGCGAAAAAAGCCGGAGTGGGAATTCTGCCCATGGCGCACAATTCAGGCATAGTCTGGCCTAAGCGGGGCTTCATCAAGAGGCCGGGAACCGTACACGTTCGCTTCCTGCCCTTTATTTCCGCCGAGGAAGTGACCGGGTTACCACGCGACCAGTTACTTGAGAAAATAAAGTCGGATATTGAAACAGCATGCCGCAAACTAGGTGGCTGATAATACCCTGGCATTGATTGGAAAGCCCTTTCCTAGCAACATCTCCGTACCCTTGTATGTTCTTGCCATCGGTTATGATAGCCGATA
>CAZROR010000045.1:0-14101 GCA_964601765.1 uncultured Zetaproteobacteria bacterium | reverse complement strand
GTTAGGTTTCGGGGCCTCGGGGGGCGTCTAGTTATTCGCTGAAAAAACAGCGTCAGGTCTGGCCGGTGCCGACAAGGCTCGGCAATTCTACCAAAAGATTCGGACCACTGACCTCCCCGGGATAATCGGCGGGCCTTTCGGTCTTTGCCACGGGACAATAGATACGGACATGGGCATCGGGGGTGCCCGGAGGGTGCCAATGCAACCGCATCATGCGGGCAGGTAGGCAACCGGATACAGAGGAGGGGTGTATGACAAAGTCCATATTCTTGGGAGTGTTGCCGTCTGTGGCGCTGACGTTTGCCACGTTCTTCCTGGCCGCTCCCGGGACTTCCTGGGCCGACGATGTAAGCGATGCCAAGCAACCCATTGAGTTTCCCCATGACCGCCATGCCGGCAAGTTCAAGATTAACTGTATGTACTGCCATACCTATGCACGCAGAAGCAAGGTGGCGGGCATCCCACCTGTGGCCAAGTGCATAGGCTGCCATGAGCACCTGCCATCGGTACGTAACAAGCCTCGTATCAAGAAGCTGTTTTCCTACTGGGAACGCAAGGAGCCGATTCCGTGGCTCAAGGTACATGACATGCCGGATTTTGTGTATTTCACACACAAGCGGCATATTCAGCGTTTTATTTTCAAGGATGGTCGACCCACACAGCAGGTGTGCGGTATGTGCCATGGTGATGTAAAGACATTCACTGTAGGGCGCAAGGTGCGGGCGATGACCATGGGCTGGTGTCTTAGCTGTCACAGACAGTTCCAGGGCGATTCGGATATCGGCAAGCCTGCGCCAGCCAAACGCTGGATGATCCCTGCTGCTGCCACCGACAAGCCAGTGATGCAGGTGGAGTTCCCGCAGCTGGCCGTTACCGATCCGGAGCATCCCGAGACGATGAAACATGCCCAGATCAAGAAGCGTGAAGACAAGCTACCGCAGAAGGTGAAGGACCACCTGGTGCACGCGCCGCATGACTGCTGGCAGTGCCACATCTGACGGCAAGCGACAGGCGTTCAAGGAGAGGATGATCATGAGTCAGAAGACATGGAGCCGCCGGGCATTCCTGAAGGCAATGGGACTCAGTGGCGCGGGCAGCGCGCTCGTGTTAAGCGGCTGTGGCGATACGGACATTATCAATGCAGTGGATATTGAGGTCCGGAAGGAAAAGGTTGAGCCACAGGTTGATCCGCAGGACTTTGTTCGCCCCGGCATTGCCATGTTCTATGCCTCCACCTGCCGGCAGTGTCCGGCAGGATGTGGCATTCATGCGCGTATCCGGCAGGGGCGTGTGCTGAAGCTTGAGGGCAATCCCGCGTCGCCGGTGAATGCCGGACGTCTGTGTCCGATGGGACAGGCCGGCCTGCAGGGCCACTACAACCCGGATCGTCTGACCAAACCCATGCTGCGCAAGGGTGGCAAGCTTGTTGAGGTGTCCTGGGATGAGGTCATGGATGAGCTCATCAAGCGCATGGGCAAGAAGAAGGCCTCTCGCATTGCCTGGCTGAGCGGCGTTATCAGCGGCCATCAGCGCGCCCTGATCGAGGCCTATCTGGGTGCTGCGGGTGCCGGCAGTCAGTTGTTTGTGTTTGAAGCCCTGCCACCAGCGGTGGGGCACGCGGCCAATGAGGCCGTGTATGGTCATGCGATGCCGAAGCTCAATTTCGAGCGTGCCCAGCTCATCATGTCCTTTGGTGCTGACTTCCTGGGCACGTGGATGTCACCGGTGCATTTTGCGCGCGAATATGCAAAGTTCCGTGATGCCCCGCGCGGCATGCTGGTACAGATCGAGTCGAAAATGACACTGACAGGCGCCAATGCAGACCGCTGGATCGCCGTGCGGCCTGGCAGCGAGCAGATGCTTGTTATGGCCCTGGGCAGCATTGTTGCCAACATGCTGGAAACCCTTCCCGAAATTTCCAACCCACTGGTGCAGGCATTTGCTGATGTGGATATGGCCGAGGCTGCGCGTGTTACAGGTGTGGACTCCGAGACCATGCACAAGCTGGCCCGGCTGCTCATCAGGCGCAGCCCGAGCCTCGTGCTATCCGGCGCAAGTGCGGAGAACAGCGAGAACGGCTATCAGACTGCACTGGCCGTGCATGTGCTGAACTACATATTGGGCAATATCGGCAAGACAATCGAGCCGCGTGCCAAGGATGTGTTTCCACAGCTTACGCCCAGGATGGGTGGCTGGAAGGAGCTCGGGCAGTTTGCTGACGGGGTGCGCGCGGGCCGCTTTGATACGGTGGTAACCTATGGCAGCAATCCGGTGTACCAGGCGCCTGCCTTTATGAAGATGGAGGGGGTATTCAAGAAGGTACCTTATCACGTGGCCTTCGCACAGTTTCCGGATGAGACCACACTCATGGCTGACATAGTCATTCCCGTGCATTCATACCTGGAGGAGTGGGGTACGAACATGCCGGCCTATGCCGCTGAGGACGGGCAAATCAGCCTGCAACAGCCGGTGATGAATCCGGTCTTTGGCGATACGGGCACGCGTGCATTCGGCGATGTCCTGCTCACCCTGTTGCGCCGCATTGACGGCAAGTACAAGCGCTGGAACACATATGGCGATTATGTACGCGAGGCCATGTGGAATATGCGTGCGGCCGTGGCCAATGCGCCGAAGCCCGAGCTTCCCGGCCAGACGGAACAGGAGGCCTACTGGCAGGGTGTGTTGTCTGCGGGTGTCGTGCGCCTGAAGACAGCGAAGCCCCGGCCCATTCGTACGCGCCTGCCGCTTACCATCAAGGCCCCGCCGGCAGTCAAGGCGGATGCAGGCCATCCCTATCACCTCATTCCGTCGGCCCGGCTCGGGCTGTGGGACGGGCGGCATGCCAATCTGCCCTGGTTGCAGGAGCTGCCTGATCAGCTTGCCGAGGTGGTGTGGGACTCATGGGTGGAGATTCACCCCAGGACAGCGGAAAAGCTGGACCTTGAAACGGGCGACCTCGTTCGGGTGACAAGTTCACACGGTTCGCTTGAGGTGAAAGTGCTGGTGTTCCCGGGCATTCACCCCGAGGCCGTGGCCATTCCGATGGGGCAGGGGCACACGGAATACGGGCGCTATGCCAAGGGGATAGGGGTGAACCCGTTCAAGATTCTGGCACCGAAATTCGACGCGGAGACCGGCGAGCTGGCTGCATACAGCACGCGTGTCAGCCTTGTGAAAGTGGCGGACAGGGGTCCGCTCGTCACCCTGGCGCATGGCGATCTGGTGCTGGAGAGCAATACAAGCACCCAGGCTGGCCGGGAAATCGTCAAGACTGTCACGGCGAAGCAGTTCAACCGCACCGAAGAGGAGGCATAAGCGATGGCTCTCAAACGCATGCTGGAAAACTGGTCCCGCCTGCGGCAGCAGGACTACTACGCGGATGCGCCCTATATGTGGGGCATGTCCATTGACCTGAACAAGTGCATCGGTTGTGGCGCGTGTGTAACGGCCTGCTATGCGGAAAACAACCTGCCGGTCGTGGGCAAGGAGCATTTTTCCCGGGGACATTCCATGCACTGGATGCGCATTGAGCGTTTCTGGGAAGAACCGGATGGCGCGGCCGATGTGGATATCGAGGAAAGCGAGTTTCCGGAGCGTGGCGCACATTATATTCCGATGATGTGCCAGCAGTGCAACCATGCGCCATGTGAGCCGGTTTGCCCGGTGGCGGCGACGTATCACTCGCCGGACGGGCTGAATACGCAGGTGTACAATCGCTGCGTAGGGTCGCGCTACTGCGGCAACAACTGCCCGTACAAGGTGCGCTATTTCAATTACTTCAATTACTGGGAAGATCTTCCGCACCCGATGGAGATGCAGCTGAACCCTGATCTGTCCGTGCGCGACAAGGGCGTGATGGAAAAGTGCACTTTCTGCGTACAGCGCATTCGTGCGGCCAAGGATGCTGCCGAGGATGAGGGGCATCCGGAATATGTCGAGGATGGTTCTTTCCAGACCGCCTGCCAGCAAAGCTGTCCAACCGAAGCCATTGTCTTTGGCAACCTCAGGGATCCGGAAAGCAAGGTCGCCAGGCTCTGGGAGGATCACCAGGTTGAACTGGACCGCCATGAGCAGGACAAGGCCGAGGACATTCGCGGCTACCGGGTATTGGAAGAGCTGAACGTTGAACCATGTGTGATGTATCTGGACCGCGTCCGTGATACAGAAGCCTGATTTGGCGCGCTTATTCCGTGTGCTGTTGGAAGAGGGGATAGACTGAATGGATACACACACCATGAAAGACATCGAATGGGCGAAGATCAACAAGGATGTGCTGAACAGCCTTGAATCGCCCCGGAAGACATTCTGGATTGTCATCAGTGTCTGCGCCTTCCTGGTGCTTTGCGGCGCTGCGGCCGAGGCGTATCAGTACAATGAGGGCCTGGGTGTGGCCCTGATGAACCGGCCTCACTTCTGGCAGTTGTATATTTCCAACTTCGTGTTCTGGATTGGCATGAGCCATTCGGGCACGCTGCTTTCGGCCATTCTTCTGTTGACCAAGGCAGACTGGCGTAAGCCGATTTATCGCTTTGCCGAGGCCATGACGCTGTTCTCGATCCTGACCGCCGCGATTTTCCCGGTGATTCACCTGGGACGCGTGTGGAACATGTACTGGGTGCTGCCATATCCGAATGAGCGTACCATCTGGCCGAACTTCCGTTCCCCGCTGCTGTGGGATGCCGCGGCCATTACGACCTATGCCACGAGCTCGGCGCTGTTTTTGTATATCGGCATGATTCCCGACCTCGCCATTTGCCGCGACAACGCGCGCGGCTGGCGGAAGAAGTTGTACAGCGCGCTGTCGCTCGGCTGGATGGGGCGTGCACGCGAGTGGATGGCTTTCCGCAAGACCTATGTGCTGATGGCCTGTTTCCTTGTGCCGCTGGCTGTCTCGGTGCACTCGATCGTGGCCTCGGACTTTGCCATGTCGATCATGCCGGACTGGCACATCACCTCATTCCCGCCGTATTTCGTGGCTGGTGCCCTGTACTCCGGGTGTGCGGCCATCATCACCCTGTTTGTCATGCTGCGCCATGTCTTCAAATTCGAGGCTTATATGACGACCGAGATCATGGACAAGACGGCCAAGCTGACCTTTGCCATTGCGATGGTCTGGAACTATCTGAACCTGAGCGAATATGCCTCCATCTGGTACTCCAACGATATGTTTGAAAAGGAAGTGCTGCTGGAGAAATTCTTCGGGCCGTACGCGCTCGTGGTCTGGGGCATGCTGTTCTGTGCCACCGTGGCGCCGTTTGCCATGGCCTTCAAGAAGGTCCGGCATAATATGTGGGCAATGTTCTGGCTGTCGCTGGTACTGCAGCTCGGCATGTGGCTTGAGCGCTTCCAGATTGTCAGCCCACCGCTGGCAAGTAACCACGAGCCATGGACCTGGTCGGTTGTCTGGCCCGCCACCGTGCAGCTGACACTGACGCTGGCAAGCTTTGGCTGGTTCACGATGCTGTTCCTGATCTTCTGCAAGGTATTCCCAAGCGTATCCATGTATGAGGTGAAGGAGATGGTGTTCCATCGGCGCCAAGCCAGCTCACGCAGTGAGATGGAGGATCTCAGCAAGATCAAGGAAGAAATGATTAAGACGGAGGAGGGCCTGGCATGAGGAGAAAGAAGCATCTGCTTTTTGCAACCTTCGAGGATTTTGAAAAGGCCAGGGAAGTTGTGTCCGAGCTGAAGATCCTCGACCTGAAGGAAATGGTTGTCGAGAATATTGAGCTGTATTCACCGATCGAGCATCCCGAGGTGGAAGAGATCCTGGGTGAATTCCATCAGCCGATTCAGCGTTTTACATTTTTTGGGGCGATTACAGGAGCCATCTGCGCCTTCCTGCTTGTGGCAGCCGCGGGACAGGCCATGTTCACCGTGCAGCCGCAGGGCGGCAAGCCGGTTATTCCATTACCCCCGAATATTGTTATTACCTATGAGGGTACAATTCTGTTCGGTGTGCTGAGTACGCTGGTTGCGTTTTTTATCTATGCCGGTATGCCGCGGCGCCTGCGCAAATATTATGATGAGAAGGTCAGCGAGGACCAGATCGGCATCGAGGTTCAGATGCTACCGGAGAATCGTGAAAAGGTGCGTGCTGCCTTCCAGAAGTGTGGTGCTCTGGAGATCAGGGAAGTGATACGATGAAAAAGGTGTTGCTAATCATATGCATGCTGGCCATGCCGGCCGTGGCTGTGGCCTGGCCATGGTCGCGCGACTTTATGAACCAGCCCTCGATCAAGCCGCAGGAGCCACCGATCAACACCTTTCCGAAGAAGTCCGTGCCGGTGGGTGGGCCCTGGACAAAGGTAGCGGACCGTGATGCCGCCGATAGCATCAAAAATCCCGTGCCAGCCACGAAGGCATCTATAGCAAAAGGGCGTTCACTGTTCATGATTTACTGCCTGCCCTGTCACGGCGAGAGCGGCAAGGGCAACGGGCCGGTGGGCATGATATTCGAGACTCAGCCGGCGGATCTGACATCGGATTACGTCAAGGATGATCTCACCGATGGCTGGATATGGGGCACGATTACGTTCGGCAGCTACATCATGCCTCGCTACAGTTATGACATGACACCAACTGAGCGCTGGCATGTCGTGAATTTCGTGCGCA
This sequence comes from uncultured Zetaproteobacteria bacterium, assembly GCA_964601765.1. Classification (GTDB taxonomy): domain Bacteria; phylum Pseudomonadota; class Zetaproteobacteria; order Mariprofundales; family Mariprofundaceae; genus SZUA-181. Next base: position 7,486 of record CAZROR010000045.1, on the reverse strand, counting down.
ATGTTCTGGAGCGGCGTATGACGGCAAAGAGCAAGGAAGACCGGGCAACGCAGGTGATGTCCCAGGCCGTCAACAAAGAGGGGGAATAGAAGATGACAATGTCACAGGCAAACTGGGCCGTGCTGATGGATGTGTTTCTGTTTGCACTGTATCTCCCGCTCGCGGCTGTGTTCTGGTGTTCCGTGCTGCATCTGGTCAATGGCAAGTGGCGCTACGAGGTACGCTTCCTGATGGCCTCCTCCCGAGCGCTGTTCCCGCTGGGCTTCGTTCTTCTCCTGCTTGTACTTTCAGGTGGCTCCCAGTCCTTTCCCTGGATGGGGGGTGAAACTTTTGGCGAACCCCTGAACGGCTGGCATAACATCATTTTCTTTGATGTACGTCAGATCGTACTGTATCTCGCTGTATGGGCATTCTGCCTTTATTTCATCAAGCTGCAGCGAAAGGAGTTTCCGCACGCAGACCCCGCAGATCGCCGGCGATTCCGCAACGTCGCCCTGCTGGTACCATTTGTGTACTGCATTTATGGCACCATCGTGGCCTGGGACTTTGAAATGACACAAATGCCGCGTTGGTGGAGTCCGATTTATGGACCTTACCACTTTGAAAGCATGATGCGTATGTTCCTGGCCTTTTTTATCGTTTCGCTTTATGTACTGCGCAAGCGCGATTCGCTGAAGCGCCGCATTAATGATTACGTGTTCAACTATCTGGCACAGATCATGCTCGCGCTCACGATTATCTGGACATACGCTTTCTTCGTGCAGTATCTCGTCATGTGGTATGGTGACCTGCCGGAAGAAATTGTACGTTACCACAAGATGATGGATGGCCCGAACTGGTTCCTGTTCTGGGCGTTTTTCCTGCTGAATTCCTTTGTGCCGTTTCTGATGCTTATCTTTTCAGCCATGCGTCATTCGCCGGCGCTGATGCTGATTCCATCTGCAAGCATTCTGATGGGCACCTTCCTGGAGCGGTACATGTGGATTATCAGCCCGCATGCTGACGATATTGATCATACGCCGTTGTTGTCATCCTGGATCGATGTGGGCATCATGGTGGGTGTTTTCGCCATTGGCTGCCTCCTGTGGGATCGTCAAATGAAAAAGGATGGCCTGTATTACGAAGAAAGCAGTGAGGAGGGCAAGGGCGTAACAGCCTGATGTGATCTGCGAGCACCTGAGTGGAAAGCCGGGGGCCTTTGAACCCCGGCTTTTTTTATTTACGTTGTGTCGGCCGCAGCCTGCAGCTCAAGCCGATCTGCACACTGGGGACAGGGATGCCACTGGGGCAGTTCGGCCTGCTTTTCTAGGTTAATGTCAATGTCTTTGCTGCAGACTGGGCAGGTGCCGATGGCCGTCATACCCTCCTCGGACGTTTTCAGGACTCTGAGCGCGACGATGATGCCCCCAACGAAGAAGCCCGGGACCAGAATAAAGTGTGCGATCGGAATAAGGACACAGACAGCGGCAATGATCCAGAAAGTCAGCAGGGCCTTGGCCGCCCGCATTTGCCGATCCTGCTTTGTGTATGTGCGCAGATGCATGCGGGCCGGGCTGCTTTTGTTCTCCTTCTGGCTAAGGAAACAGATGTCTCGCGTGATTTCTTCAGCCATGCTTTTTCCTCCTGTGCCATGTGGGGTTATCTGGAAACATGCTGCTCATGATGGCGCACCATCACCAGGGGGCGCGGTTGCCGGGCGGCCATGGCGGGTAGTGACACCGCAGGTAATGCCTCAAGCGCTTCCACATCGCAATGTTCGATGCAAAGGCTGCAGCCGGTGCAGGTCTCCGGACTGAAATACAGAACCTGGTGATGACCGAAAGGCTTTAGGTCCAGGGCCTTGGACGGGCAGGCCTCGACGCAGGCATGGCAGGCCGTACAAGTCTCACTGGCCTGTATGGCACCGAGTCCAAGCCGGGGGCTTGCCGGCACGGGCGTAAAGTTCGGCTGTAGCCGCTTCAGGGCTATCACAAACTGCTGGTGGCGTGTGGGCAGAAAGATGTCCGTGGGCTCTGTGTGCGTGTGTTCGTCATTATCAGGTGTTACCGCAGCCGCTGCGCCTGACAGCATGGACGGAATGAAGTCGCGGAAAAAGGCGCGGCGAGACGGGGAGGCAGGGCCTGATCCTGTTGGCTGCTCCGCTTTATCGGTAACCGCTTCAACCTGGACATGGACAGTGGTTTCCGTCGCCCGTTTCAGCTCGGCGTAGGTCCCGCAGGTTTGTTCGAGCGCAGTGGCACCAAAGCGCAATGAGCATGTGTCACAATGCTGCGTGCCGCTCAGTATGAGCATTTGCACGCCCATGGATGCAAGTATTGCGAAGTGCTGGGCATGCCAGCCTGCATGGCAGTGGATCGTCATATTGGTGCTGCTATCAGCGTGACAATGGATGCATAGCCTGCGCCGCTCCGACACAGGCAGTCCGGATATGTGTGCAAGCAGGACTTCAGCATCATGTGCGGGATAATGAATGGCAGATGTTGGACAGACCGGGATGCAGGCTGTACAGCCAGTGCAGCTGTCAGTATCCAGCATGGGCTGGCCTGCACGCATGTGGATGGCTTCAGCGGGGCAGTGTGCCACGCAGTTTGTACAGACGGCATGATCCAGTGCCGAGTTGATGCATTGGGTGTGGGCCCATGCCGGCCAAGTGGACATGGGGCGAGCATATCAGGGCTGAACCTCGGGCTCCATATCCTGCGCGCCCAATGCTGCCTTGGCAGCTCTGGCTGCACCTTCTCCCGGGAACACGTCATTGCACACTGTAAAGATGCAAATAAGATGCCCATTTCATGTTGACACAGGGCGCCCTCAGAGGGAACAATGTCATCCTGTCGGGTCTGGGGGTGTTCTGATAAAACACCAGGCTGTGGTACTGGATGGGAATGCCGCAGGCATGCCCAAGCGTAAGCATGTGATCACTGACCGTTGGGTAGCAGGAGGATTTGCTTGGACAATCAGGCAAGCATGAGCCGGAGAAATTTTCTGTATGTTATGGCTTCCGGATTGGCGGGAGCTGGTGTGGCCGCGACGGCCGTTCCTTTTGTTAGTGCCATGATGCCGGCAGCGGATACGCTTGCCGCATCCACAACCGAGTTTGACCTGTCCACACTTGTTCCTGGCCAGCTTGTAGTCATCGCCTGGCGTGGCAAGCCAGTTTTTGTCGTGCATCGCACAGAGAAGATGCTGGAACGGATGAAGGAGCATGACTTCCGCCTGAAGGACCCTGAATCGAGGGCGGATCCACGTGTCCAGGCCGACTGGATGAAGACATCCGAACAGCGACAGATGCGCTCCATTAAGAAGGAATACCTTGTGCTCATCGCAAACTGTACGCATCTGGGATGCATCCCGTTGTTCAAGCCTTCGCCGGGGCGCGCGGAGTGGGGCGAGTCCGTGCCGGAGTGGTGGCCCGGAGGCTGGCACTGCCCTTGCCATGGCTCGCTTTACGATTTGGCCGGGCGCGTATTTGACGGCTCGCCCGCGCCACACAATCTCTATGTGATGCCTTATAAATATCTTTCCGAGAAAAAAATACTCATTGGCTGATGCTGGAGCGATAAGGTGATCGAACGCATACTGAATTCACGACTGGCTCAGTGGTTGGATGAGCGCAGCAAGATCGTGCAGATGACGCGTGCGCATCTCACGGAATATCCAACACCGAGAAACCTCAACTACATGTGGAACTTCGGCTCACTGGCCCTGACGGTGCTGATCATCCAGGTCGTATCGGGTATTTTCCTGGCCATGTTCTATAAGCCGAGTGCGATGCCAACACTGGGTGGTTATACGATGGCATTCGATTCTGTCGAGCGCATCATGCGGGATGTGAATTTCGGCTGGCTGATTCGCTACATGCACGCAGTTGGGGCCTCGGCCTTTTTCTTCATCATCTACCTGCATATTGCCCGTGGCCTGTATTACGGCTCCTTCAAGAACCCTCGTCAGCTGCTCTGGATTATCGGCATGGTGATTCTGTTGCTGATGCAGGGTGCCGCCTTTTTCGGCTATCTGCTGCCATGGGGACAGATGTCATTCTGGGGTGCTACGGTTATCACGAACCTGTTTGGCTCGGTACCTGTGATCGGGGAGTTTGTGCTGGAGCTGTTGCGGGGCGGGTTTGGCGTTGGTGATCCAACCCTGAATCGGTTTTTCTCGTTGCATTATCTGTTCCCGCTGCTGTTGGCGGGCATCGTGGTGATTCACATTCATGCTCTGCATGTTGTGCATTCGAACAACCCGGATGGCATCGACCTTGATGAGGAAAAGGACACGATTCCGTTTCATCCCTATTTCACGGTCAAAGACGGCTTTGGCGTTGGCGTTTTCCTTGTCATTTATGCCTATTTTGTCTTTTTCAATCCAACGGGTTGGGGTCTGTTTATCGAGGTGGACAATTTCTCCCCGGCCAATGGCTTCCAGACACCCGCACATATTGCTCCGGTGTGGTATCTCACGCCGTGGTATACGATTTTGCGCTCATTTCCGGACAAGCTCATGGGCGTGATTGCCATGGGAGCCTCTCTGGTGATTCTGTTTTTCCTGCCCTGGCTGGATCGCTCGAATGTCCGGTCGGCACGCTATCGGCCTGTTTATCGGCAGATGGTGATTCTGTTTTTTATCGCTGTCCTGGCACTTGGCTATTGCGGCCATCAGCCACCGACAGAAACCCTGAAGCTTGTCGGCCGCATTGCGACCGGGGTGTATTTTGCCTTTTTCCTGTTACTGCCGTGGATGAGTCGATATGAAAAACCGAAACCGTTGCCGGAAGAGATATAGATGCGTGCACTAACAGTATTTATAATTTTTGGCATGGTGAGCCTGCTGTCACCAAGCCTGGTGCAGGCCTCTGAAGAGGGCGTGGAACTGAAAAAGGTGGATATCAGCATGGACCGAAAAACCCTGCAAAAGGGAGTTGAGGTCATAGCCGATGTCTGTAATGGCTGCCATTCGCTCAAATATGTGACCTACCGGGACCTGATGGACTATCCCGAGATCGGGCTCACCCGCGAACAGGTTGATGATCTACGTGGTGAACGCAGTCTGAATTCCGGGATGATTACCGACCTGCAACCTGAGGATGCCAAGGCAAGCTATGGCAAGGTGCCGCCTGATCTGTCCGTGATTGCCCGCGCCCGCCGGGGCGGAGCCGCCTATATTTACTCTATCTTGACCGGCTATGAGCATGACGAGCATGGGCGTGTGCCGGATGGAAATTACAACCTGTATTTTCCGGGAAACAATATCGCCATGCCTGATCCGCTTTCCTGGCTTGATCACGATCCCGTGGATGCTGCGGATATCGAAGAGCAGGCACGGGCGGCAGCCTCCCTGCTGGCCTTTGTCGCTGACCCGCATCAGCTGGAGCGCCAGCGCATCGGCTATTTTGTTCTCGGCTTTCTCATACTGGTTACCATTGTGGCCTATCTGCTGAAGCGCGAGGTCTGGCGAGATGTCAAACATTGAGTATGTGCCGGCCGTACTATCGGCGCGGCCTGTTGGGGGGATGAAAATGACCAAACGGCTTGTGACAGCAGTCTTCCTTGGAGTCGTGGCATCAGCTCTGGTTCCGGCCGGAGCGTTTGCGGGTGCCGAGCAGCAGTGCATGATGTGCCACGATTTCACGACCGGAGAGAACAAGATTGGTCCCAGCCTGAAGGGCATTCTGGGACGCAAGGCGGGCACCTATCCGGGCTATGAGTATGAGTTTGCGAAGTACATCAAGGGCGAGCCCTGGGTGTGGACGGAAGAGAAAATCCGCAAATGGGACAATAACAGTGAACGGGCAGTTAAAGAGTTTACAGGCAACCCCTTGGCTCGTACCCGGATGCCTGTGCTGTCGAGGTCCGGTCTTGAGGAAGACAACATCATCTCGTACATCAAGCTGACGTCAGCCGGTTTCAGGCCGACAGGTTCCGGGAATATCACCTGCAAGGTATGCCACGACTTCACGACCGGGGAGAACAAGATCGGTCCCAGCCTGAAAGGCGTTCTTGGCCGCAAGGCAGGCGCTTATCCGGGCTATAAATACAAGTTCACGAAGTACATCAAAGGCGAGCCATGGGTGTGGACAGAAGAGAAAATCCGCAAATGGGACAATGACAGCGAAAAGGCTATCAAGGAATTTACCGGCAACCCCGATGCCAAGACCCTGATGCCGCCACAGCACCGCACCGGCAGTGCTGAGGATGAAATCATTTCCTTTATCAAGATCACGAGCGAGGTAGGCAAATAGGGTAAGCCTTCCAGCCGGCTACGGCGGGTTCTGTCCCGCCTGCTTTCCACGTATTCTGCCGGGTTTGCCTCTGCGACTACGCACCGGGGTTTCAGTATTTTCCAATCCATAAATGAGGGTGAAACATGGCGGCGAGAAGATTGAGTTCATGCGGCCTTTGGGGTCTGTCCAAAGATTGTATCGAATAGCCTGGTTCGAGCCAGGTGCAAATGCTCCCATGCGTCAAGGTCGGATTGTTTTGTGGCGATGGCATCGAGGTCCTTGAAGGTGACGCCGGGCTTGAGGTATTGCCCGGCATCGGGCAATGACTTGAGCTTTTCGTAAGGCGTCATCATCTCCTGCTGGCGATAGCGTTTGACCTGCTTGCCACGGCGATCTGTCTCCATGGTCGGGAAGTGGCAGGGGCGGTGGAAGTTGAGGCAGGGATTGAGGAAGTCCCGGTTGAATGTATCTATGAGCTCGGCATGCTGTTGCGGGATATGGATGTAGCCGAACGTCTTGCGTACCACGGAATGATTCTTGCTTTCGGCCAGGGCGTTGTCGTTGGAATGTCTGGGCCGGGATTTGGTCAGGCGAATCATCAGGCCGTTCAACATCTTCGCCACCTTGTGGTTGATGTATTCGGAACCGTTATCGGCATGAAACCCCTTGATGAGGAAGGGAAACTGCTTCAACAGGGCGCGCAGGGCAGGCAGCATGAATGGCTCGCTGATACGTTCGACGGTGACGACGACATCCCATTGCGTGACTTCGTCTACGGCATTGATGTGGTAGACGCCTTTTTTGCCATCCATATCGCCCTGATGCACGGAGTCCACGCGCAGATGACCGGACGCACCGTTGGGTTGAGGCTTGCAACGCTCGCCTATATTGACCTTCACCCCCTGGGTCTTGCTGAACTTGCGGCGACAGCGCTGGTAAACCTTGCTCCTTCTCAGGTTATAGATGTGGGACACCGAAATGCCGGCAAGCCTTGTGAAGCGCTGGTCGCCATGAACTTCCAGCGCTCGCTGGCAATAGGCTTTGACGGTGCTGCCGGATACGTCACCCACCAGCCGATCAACCTCCGCCAGCAAAAGAATATCCGCCTTCGTATACTTCGTCGCAAAGCCACTGACCGTGCGCTGTCTGCGCCGGATATGGCCCGTCTTACGGTATTGTTCTATCAGACGATCCATTTGCGCGGAGGAATACCCGGTTGAGTCCCTATACTGCTGTAAATTCATATGAGGTGGATGGCCACCTGCT
>CAZROR010000044.1:0-14351 GCA_964601765.1 uncultured Zetaproteobacteria bacterium | reverse complement strand
AGAAATCGTTCAGGTCACGGTCCCCCTGATTCAGTGGACCGGAAACCTGGCCAAACAATTCAATCTGCACGATTATGACAGCGTCCACCTTCGCCTACTTCATGCACACCTGAACTCAGCCGTGCATGCCCTCAGCATGGAAAGCTCTCGTTACCGTGAGGCGATAACAAAAAAGGGCCGCGCAGTGCGCGGCCCCAGTATGGTCTGAAGGAGAGGTCTACTCCTCCGCAGCCTCTTTCCTGGCCGCCTTCTTTTCCTTCGGCTTGTCCTCTGCGGCGGCGGCTTCGGCCACCTGATCCACAAGCTCGATGATCGCCATCGGTGCGGCATCACCGACGCGGCGACGCGTCTTGATGATGCGCGTGTAGCCGCCGGCACGATCGGCGAATACGGGTGCCACATCGTTGAACAGGCGATCCACGACCGGGCGGTGACGCAGCTTCGCCAGTGCCTGACGCCGCGCATGCAGGTCGCCACGCTTGCCCAGCGTAATCAGCCGCTCGACATAGGGGCGCACGGCACGTGCCTTGGTCTGCGTGGTCTCGATGCGGCCGTAGGTAATCAGCGAGGTGGCCATGTTCGACAGCAGCGCCCGACGATGGCCGCTGACGAGTCCGAGGGAGCCGTGATGTTTACGATGTCGCATGATTCTCTCCCGCTGCTCAGGATTCCTGGGTCTCGGATGCCTTTTCGGTATCGAGCGGCATCTCCGCCACCGGCGCCATCAGGTCCATCGGCGGCCAGTCGTCCACCTGCATGCCCAGCTCCAGGCCCATCTTGCTCAGCACTTCCTTGATCTCGGTGAGCGACTTGCGACCGAAGTTCGGCGTGCGCAGCATCTGCTGCTCGGAGCGGACCACCAGATCACCGACATAGAAGATGTTGTCGCTCTTCAGGCAATTCATTGAACGCACGGACAGATCCAGGTGGTCGATCGGCTGGCGCAGCAGCTCGGCCAGGGCCGCGCCCGCATCCTCCGGTGTGCTGCCCTTGTCCGTCGCCGAAAAATCGGCAAAGACGACGAGCTGCTCCTTGATGATATCGGCGGCTACGCCCACGGCCTCCTCGGGCGTCACGGATCCATCTGTTTCAACTTCCATGATCAGCTTGTCGTAGTTTGTCTTCTGGCCGACACGCGCGGCCTCGATGCGCATCGCCACGCGGCGCACCGGTGAAAACGAGGCGTCCACGAGCAGCGTACCAATCGGATGATCGCGCTGCTCACGTTCCTGCGCCGGCACATAGCCGCGCCCCTTCTCGATCGTGGCCTCCATGTGCAGCGCCCCGTCCTCGTTCAGGTGCGCCAGCACCAGATCAGGGTTCAGCACCTGCACATCAGCAGGGCACTTCAGATAGCTGGCCGTGACGATGGCGGCACCATCCACATCCAGGCTGATGGTCTGCGGCTCGTCGCCATGCATTTTCAGGTCCAGTTCCTTCAGCGACAGGATGATGTCGATGACATCCTCGCGCACGCCCTTGATCGTGTCGAACTCATGCATGACGCCATCGAAGCGCACGCTGGTGACCGCAGCGCCCGGCAGCGATGACAGCATCACACGGCGCAGGCTGTTGCCCATCGTCGTGCCGTAGCCGCGCTCCAGCGGCTCAAAAACAATCTTGGCAACGCGTCCCGGAACACTTTCCTCTACGGTTACCTTACGAGGCCTGATCAGATTCATGAATGCCCCCATTACTTCGAATACAGCTCAACGATGAGCTGTTCATGGATGCTCGGATCGAGCTGGTCACGCGACGGCAGGTCGCGGAACGTGCCCTGCAGGCTGGTCAGATCGACATCCAGCCACTCAGCCAGGCCGCGTTGGGCCGCCGCCTCGACCGCTGCCTTAACGCGCAGCTGCTCTTTCGCCTTTTCATTGACCTCGAGACGGGCACCAACGCGCACACGATACGAGGGAATATTGATGGTTTCGCCATTCACGCGAATCAGCTTGTGGCGCACAAGCTGCCTGGCTTCCACGCGCGAGGATGCAAGCCCCATGCGGTAGACCACATTGTCGAGCCGCGACTCCAGCAACTGGAGCAGGTTCAGGCCGGTGACGCCCGGCATGCGGTCGGCAATCTTGAAATAGCGGCGGAACTGCTTTTCCTGAAGGCCGTAAATACGCTTGACCTTCTGCTTCTCGCGCAGCTGCATGCCATAGTCCGAGGCGCGCGACGGCCGCCGCGTCTGGCCATGCATGCCCGGCGGATACGGACGCCGCTCGATCGGACACTTGGCCGAATGACACTTACTGCCCTTCAGGAAGAGCTTTTCACCCTCGCGCCGGCACAGACGGCACTTGGAATCCAGATAACGCGACATCGATACGCCCCTTTACACGCGCCGCCGCTTCGGTGGGCGGCAGCCATTGTGTGGAATCGGGGTGACATCGCGGATGAACGTGACGTTCAGGCCGGAGGCGGCAATCGCGCGCAGCGCGGATTCACGGCCGTTACCGGGGCCCTTGATGAGCACGGACACGTTCTTCACGCCATGCTCCATAGCCCGGCGCGATGCCTCCTCGGCCGCAATCTGGGCGGCAAACGGCGTGCTCTTGCGCGAGCCCTTGAAGCCGCTGCCTCCACTGGTTGCCCAGCAGATCGTATTCCCGGCCTCATCGGCAAACGTGATGATCGTGTTGTTGAAGGAGGCGCGGATATGCGCCACGGCTGTCGCAATATTCTTGCGGCCGCGTTTCCTCGTGCTCTTTTTCGGACCTGCCATAGCCTAACTCCGTTCCCTACTTCTTCTTGCCCGCAATGGCGCGCCGCGGGCCCTTGCGCGTGCGGGCATTTGTCTTGCTGCGCTGGCCGCGCACGGGCAATCCCTTGCGGTGCCTGAGGCCCCGGTAGCAACCGAGATCTGTCATGCGCTTGATGTTCATGGCCACGTCACGGCGAAGATCGCCCTCGACCTTGATGCCCGCATCGATGGCCTCGCGAATCTTAGCCACCTCGGCATCGGTCAGATCACGCACGCGCGTGTCCGGATTGATGCCCGCCTCGCTCAGAATCTTCTTTGAGGTCGTCGTGCCGATACCATAGATATAGGTGAGCGCCACCTCGACGCGCTTCTGCGTTGGAATGTTTACACCGGCAATTCGAGCCACCTAAGGCCTCCTTATCCCTGACGCTGCTTGTGGCGGGGATTTTCGCAAATCACGCGCACCACGCCACGGCGCCGGATTACCCGGCACTTGCTGCATATCTTCTTTACGGACGCACGTACTTTCATGTCACACCCTGCCTTTCAGCTACTTTTCGCGGTATGTAATACGGCCACGCGTCAGGTCGTAGGGCGACACCTCAACCGTCACGCGGTCCCCGGGCAGAATGCGGATATAATATTTTCGCATCTTTCCGGAAATCGTGCTCAGAATCTCATGGCCGTTTTCCAGACGCACCTTGAACATGGCATTGGGAAGCTTCTCAACCACCTCCCCGGTCATTTCCAGTATGTCCTCTTTTGCCATGCGCCTAGTCCGTCACCGTCTTGATCAGCCGTTGATATACCGTATCCGAATCTCCATCACCATCCACGCGCCGAAACACGGGCAATTTGCCGTAATAGTCCAGCATGGGCTGGGTTTGCTTCCGGTATACCGCAAGCCGCTCCCTGATAACCTTTTCGCTGTCGTCGGCACGCTGATACAGCTCGCCGCCACAACGGTCACAACGCCCCGGCCTGCGGGGGGGCGAATAATGCCGATGAAATTCAAAACCGCAAGCCCTGCATAGCAATCGCCCGCTCAACCGCTCAATGACGACCTTCTCCGGCACATCCAGAAACACGACACGGTTCACATCCAGGCCATGCCGCTCCAGCAGCGCTGTCAACGCCTCGGCCTGCGCCACATTGCGTGGCACGCCATCGAGCAGAAAGCCTCGCGCCGCCCTGTTCTGGCTGATGCGATCCTCAATAATGCCGAGAATCACATCGTCCGGCACGAGCTGCCCATTCTGCATATAGCTTGCCGCCAGCTTGCCAAGCGGGCTTTGCTCACGTACCGCAGTACGCAGAATGTCACCCATGACATAGGCTGGCACATGCATGTACTCAGCGAGCCGCCTGCCCTGTGTCCCCTTACCGGCACCGGGCGGCCCAAACAGAATGGCGCGCATCAGCGACTGGACTTAAGGCGGGCTTGCTTCATCAATCCTTCGTACTGGTGGGACATCAGGTGTGATTGAATCTGCGCCATCGTATCCATCGTCACAACCACAACAATCAGCAGGCTGGTGCCCCCGAAATAGAATGGCACGGACAGGGCGGAAATCAGGTATTGCGGCAGCAGGCAGACGAACGTGACATAGATCGCGCCGACCACCGTCAGCCGTGTCAACACGCTGTCGATGTATTCAGCAGTGCGCTGACCCGGACGAATGCCGGGAATGAAGCCACCGTATTTCTTCAGGTTATCGGCCGTTTCCTTCGGATTGAAGACAATGGCCGTATAGAAAAAGCAGAAGAACACGACCAGCGCCGTGAACAGCAGCATGTACAGCCAGGCCCCCGGCGCCAAGGCGGCGGAAAGATCACCCAGCCAGGAAAAGCCCTCAACACCGCTTGTGAACTGTGCAAAGGTCGCGGGCAGCAGAATAATGCTCGAAGCGAAAATCGGCGGGATCACACCGGCGGTGTTCACCTTCAGCGGCAGGAACGAGGACTTGCCGCCATATTGTCGGTTGCCGATCTGTCGCTTTGCGTACTGCACCGGGATGCGTCGCTGCGCACGCTCGACAAAGACGACAAAGCCGGTCACCACGATGGCCATGACAAACAGGCCGAGCACCGTGAACGGCGTGTACTCACCGGTCCGTGCGAGCTCCAGCGTGCCACCGATGGCACGCGGCAGGCCGGCCACAATGCCGGCAAAGATAATCAGTGAAATACCGTTGCCGATACCGCGCTCGGTAATCTGTTCTCCGAGCCACATCAGAAACACGGTGCCGGTCACGAGCGTCACCACAGTCATGGCGCGGAAAGCCAGGCCCTGGTCGATAACGACCGGCTGGCCGTTAACGGAGAACGACTCCAGGCCGATGGCCATGCCGATGGCCTGGAAGGTTGCCAGCAACACGGTGCCGTAGCGCGTATACTCGGTGATCTTTCGCCGCCCGGCCTCGCCCTCTTTCTTGAGCTGTTCGAGCCGCGGGGAAACCACGGTCATCAACTGGATGATAATAGCAGCCGAAATATACGGCATGATGCCCAGTGCAAAGATCGTCAGTCGTGACAGGGCGCCACCCGAAAACATGTCGAACATGCCAAGCAGGCTGTTCTGCGCCTGATTGAAGAACTGTGCCAGCACGGTCGCGTCGATGCCCGGCACCGGGATATGCGCACCGATGCGGTAGACGATCATGAGCCCGAGCGTAAACAGGATGCGTTTTTTCAGCTCCGGGATCTTGCCCATGTTGGCAAGCCCGCCGAGTTGGCTCGAATAATCTGCCATGGCCTAGGCGGCCCCGGTCAACTTCAGGCTGCCGCCTGCCGCCTCCACCTTCTTCACTGCCGAGGCCGAGGCCGCGGCCACAGCCACGTCCAGCTTCTTGCTCAGCTCGCCATGGCCGAGAATCTTGACCGGCTCGACCGCATTGCGGATCAGGCCTGCCTCGTACAATGCCGCGGCATCCACATGTGCGCCGGCCTCGAAACCTTCCAGGGCGGCGACATTCACAATCTGGTAGCCCGGCTTCATCGAGGTAAAACCACGCTTGGGCAGGCGACGGATCAGCGGCATCTGCCCGCCCTCAAAGCCACGCATCAGCTTCACGCCAGAGCGCGATTTCTGGCCCTTGTGGCCACGGCCTGCTGTCTTGCCATGGCCGGAACCGATACCGCATCCCAAGCGCTTGCGTCCCTTGCGGGCGCCACGGGTAGGCTGTAATTCGTTCAGCTTCATGCCTGCTCCTCCGCTTCAATGCGCACCAGGTGCGTCACCTTGTTGATCATGCCGCGCACGGCCGGCGTATCCTCAAGCTCCACCACCTGATTCAGGCGGCGGAAGCCCAGGCCCCGCAGCGTGGCCTTCTGGTCCTTTGCATAGCCGATGCCGCTTTTCACCTGGCGAATCCGAATCGTATCTTTCTTCTTCCTGGCCATCGGTACGCCTCCTAGCTTGCCTTGCCGCGGCGTGCGGCAACCTGTTCCGGGCTTTCGAGCCGGCTTAGGCCGTCAAACGTCGCGCGTACGAGGTTGATCGGGTTACGCGATCCCAGGCACTTGGTCAGCACATCCTTGATGCCGACGGCATCAAGCACGGCGCGCACGGTGCTGCCCGCGATCACGCCCGTGCCTTCGCTGGCCGGCTTCAACAACACGCGCGAGGCATCCTGACGGCCCACCACCTCATAGTGAATCGTGCCGTTTCTGCGTGGCACGTAAATCAGCGACTTCGTCGCCATTTCCTTGGCCTTGCGGATCGCCTCCGGCACCTCCTTGGCCTTGGCATGGCCATAGCCGACGTGCCCATTACCATCGCCCACGACCATCAGGGCCGTAAAACCGAAGCGGCGGCCTCCGGCCACCACCTTGGCGACGCGGTTGATATGCACGAGCTTTTCAGTCAGCTCCAGTTCGTCCGCATTAATCATCTGTAACTCCTAAAACTTCAGGCCACCGGCGCGCGCGGCCTCAGCCAGCGCCTTCACCCGGCCATGATAGGGATAGCGCCCACGATCAAAGGCCACCTCAGTGATGCCGGCCTTCACCGCGCGCTTGGCCAGCAGCTTGCCCACGGCCTCGGCCCCGGCACGGCCCGTACCTTTCTTGATGGACTTGTCCAGGCTGGAGGCCGCCACGAGGGTGCTGCCCCTGGCGTCATCGATAACCTGCACATAGATATGCCGGGCTGAGCGGAACACACTCATCCGCAACCGGCCACTGGCCTTGATACGGCCCCGCACCCGGCGTTCACGCCGCTTGGCGGCATTCAGTTCATAACGCTTCGCAGACATTTGTTCTCCTAGGCCTTCTTGCCTTCCTTCATCATCACGCGCTCATCCACATAGCGGACACCCTTGCCCTTGTATGGCTCGGGCGGGCGGAAAGCGCGAATCTCCGCCGCCACCTGGCCGACACGCTGCTTGTCCGGGCCACTGATAATGATGTTGCTCTTGTCGACCTTCACATCGACACCCTCGGGCACCTCGTAGACAACCGGATGCGAAAAGCCCAGCGCCAGATCAAGTTTTTTGCCGGATACCTGCGCGCGATAGCCCACGCCCCTGAGCTCCAGCACACGCTCGAAGCCCGTGCTGACACCGGTAATCGCGTTGGCCAGCAGCGCGCGTGCCATGCCATAGCTGGCCTTCATGCGTCGGTTGCCGAGGTCCGCACAGCTCAGGATAAGCTGGTTGTCTTCCTGCCGTATCGTGATGCCATCAAACAGCGGTGAGCTCAGCTCACCCTTGGGCCCCTTGGTGGTCACGGTGGTGGCATTCAGCGTGATTTCCACGCCATCCGGCACCGTAATGCTCTGATTCCCGATTCGTGACATGGCGTACTACCTCAGAATACCGTGCAAATGATTTCACCGCCGATGTGCGACTGGCGCGCCTTCTTGTCCGCCATGACGCCATGCGAGGTGCTGACAATGGCGATGCCGTAGCCACCCTTGACGCGCGGCAGCTCATCGGCACCGGCATAGACGCGGCGGCCGGGCTTGGATACACGCCGGATTTCACGAATCACCGGTGCGCCTTCTTCGTAACGCAGGCCCAGCCGCAGGTAGCGACGGCCCTTGTGATTATAGCTCTTGGCAGCGGCGATATAGCCTTCCTGCTTCAGAATCTCGGCAATCGACTCCAGCATCTTGCTGGCCGGCATCTCCACCTTCTCAAGACCCGCCGTCTGCGCATTGCGGATGCGCGTCAGCATATCGGCGATACGATCTGTCATCATAATTCCAATCTCCTACCAGCTCGACTTGACCATGCCCGGCACTTCGCCGGCCAGGGCGCGTTTGCGCAGGCAGATGCGGCAGATACCGAACTTGCGGTAAACCGAATGTGGCCGGCCGCAAAGCTGGCAGCGGGTGTATGCCCGCACCTTGAACTTCGGTTTGCGTTTTGCCTTCGCAATCATCGCCTTGGTTGCCATCGTGTCTGCTCCTGTCTTACGCGCGGAAGGGCATATTAAAATGCTTCAGCAGCGCACGCCCTTCCTCATCGGTTTTCGCCGTCGTACAAATGGTGATATCCATGCCACGGATCTTGTCCACCTTGTCGTAGTCGATCTCGGGGAAAATGATCTGTTCGCGGATGCCCAGCGTGTAGTTGCCATGGCCGTCGAACGACTTCGGCGACACGCCGCGGAAATCACGGATACGCGGCAGCGCGATATTGATCAACCGATCCAGGAACTCCCACATGCGGTCACCCCGGAGCGTTACGCGGCAGCCTACCGGCATGCCCTCACGCAGCTTGAAGTTTGCGACAGACTTGCGCGCATGCGTCACCACCGGCTTCTGGCCGGTGATAACCGCCATGTCCGCCACGGCGCCCTCCATAAGCTTCGCATTCTGCGCAGCCTCGCCGACACCCATGTTTACAACGATTTTTTTGATGACGGGAACCTGCATTACGTTCCGGTAGCCAAACTCCTCGCCCAGCTTCACCGCCACCTCTTTTCTGTACAAATCTTTCAGCCTGGCCATTGCCCGTTTTCTCCTAGCTGTCCAGCACTTCGCCGCACTTGCGGCACACGCGTACCTTACGGTCGTCCTCAAGCATCTTCACGCCGAGGCGTACACCCGTCTTGCAGTTCGGGCAGTAGTACGCGACATTGGAAATCGCCAGCGGCGCTTCCTTCTCGATAATACCGCCACGGCCCGCCTGTGAGGGCTTTGTATGGCGCTTGACCATGTTTGCCTTGGCCACCAGCACCCGGCCTTCGGCCTGGGACACGCTGATTACCTTGCCGCGCACGCCCTTGTCCTTGCCCGCGATAACGATCACCTCGTCATCCCGGCGAATTCGCGTTTTCGTATTCATTCCCATGGCCATCCCTACAGTACCTCGGGTGCAAGCGAGATGATTTTCATATAGCCCTTGCTGCGCAGCTCGCGTGTGACCGGCCCGAAAATACGCGTACCAATCGGTTCGCCCTGCTTGGTCAGCAGTACCGCGGCATTGCCATCAAAGCGAATCGAGCTGCCGTCTGCGCGGCGGAATTCCTTGGCTGTGCGCACGACCACGGCCTGCGCCACATCGCCCTTTTTCACCTTGCCATTCGGCATCGCATCCTTGATGGCCACGACAATCACATCACCAATGCGCGCATAGCGGCGCCGGCTGCCACCGAGCACCTTGATGCAGGCCACCTTGCGGGCACCGGAATTATCGGCAACGTCGAGAATGGTCTCATTCTGAATCATCGCGTATCCCCCGCCTACAGCTGCTCGGCACGGCTGACAATGGACTCCAGCTGCCAGCGCTTGCGGTGCGATAGCGGTGCCGATTCCACGATACGCACGGTATCACCGATGTTGCAGCTGTTTTCCGCATCATGTGCCATATACTTTTTGTGCGAGCGCACGGTCTTGCGATAGCGCGGGTGCAGAAACTTCCGTTCCACCTGCACAACAATCGTCTTGTCACCGCCATTGCTGACCACCGTGCCCTCGAGCCTGCGTTTGTTTGCCGTCTCGGACATCGCTTACCCCCTGCTCCGCTCGGCCAGAATCGTCTTGATGCGCGCGATCTCGCGACGCACCTGGCTCGGGCGGGCGGTCTTGTTCAATTGCATCGTGGCCTGCTGAAAGCGCAACTTCATCGCCTCGGCTGCCAGCTCGTCAAGCTGACTGCGCAACTCGGCATCCTTCATGTCACGCAACTTGGCTGCTTTCATCGTCCGGCACCCCGCACCACGATTTTCGTCCGGATGGGCAGCTTGCGCGCGGCAAGTCTCAGCGCCTCGCGCGCGACATCTTCGGCCACACCATCCATCTCATACAGAATGCGGCCGGCACGCACCGCCGCGACCCAGTGGTCCGGTGCGCCCTTGCCCTTGCCCATGCGCACCTCGGCCGGCTTGCTGGACACGGGCAGGTCCGGAAACATGCGAATCCACATACGGCCCTGGCGGCGCACGTGACGTGTCATGGCGATACGCGCAGCCTCGATCTGACGCGCCGTGATACGACCAGGCTCCATCGCTTTCAGCCCGAACTGGCCGAAATTCAGCGATGCGCCACGCGGGCTGATGCCGCGAATGCGCTGCAATTCCTTGTGATGCTTACGCCAACGAATCTTTTTCGGCTGTAACATAACCCACGATCCCCTTAAGCGCTTTCTTCTTCGGACTTGCCGAGCTTCTCGCCCTTGAACACCCAGACCTTGACGCCAATGATGCCATAGGTGGTATTCGCCTCGGCAAAGCCGTAATCCACGTCGGCACGCAGCGTGTGCAGCGGCACGCGGCCCTCGCGATACCATTCGGTGCGTGCAATCTCAGCTCCGCCCAGGCGCCCGGCACAATTGACGCGCACACCTTGCGCACCCATGCGCATGGCGCCTTGCACGGCGCGCTTCATGGCACGGCGGAAGGCAATACGACGCTCAAGCTGGAAGGCGATGTTCTCGGCCACAAGCTGGGCCTCGGCCTCGGGACGGCGGATTTCCACGATGTACACCTGTACATCCTTGCCGGTCATCTGTTTCAGCTCGGCACGCAAGCCCTCGATCTCCGAGCCCTTCTTGCCGATAATTACGCCGGGACGGGCGGTATGGACGGACACCTTGATCTTGCCGGCAGGCCGCTCAATGATGATGCGCGACACACCCGCATGTTTCATGCGCTCCTTGACAAAGGCGCGCAGTTTGATGTCGTCGCGCAGCATCTTGCCGTAGTCTTTTTCCGCGTACCACTGCGAATCCCAGCCCCGGCTGATACCGACGCGAAAACCGACTGGATTAACCTTTTGTCCCATCCGTCAAACTCCTCTAATCCCGCTCACACACGCCAACAGCGATGTGGCTGCGCTGATGATACCGACGCCGCATGCGCCCCATGCCCTTCGGGCGGAAACGCTTCAGCGTTGTACCACCATCCACCTGCACGCTGGCCACGACCAACTCGTCCACGTCCAGACCGTGGTTCTGCTCGGCATTTGCAATGGCGCTCTGCAACACCTTCTCGATCAGGCGGGCGCCCTTCTTGGGAGACAACGACAGCACGGCCATGGCGCGCGCCACGGGCAGACCACGAATTTCATTGGCCACCAGGCGCGCCTTCTGCGGGCTGATCGGGCTGTCCTTTGCCAGTGCGCGTACTACTTCCGACATTCCGTTCTTACCTCTTGGCCTTTTTATCGGCGCCATGGCCATAGTAGGTGCGGGTCGGTGCAAACTCGCCGAGCTTATGCCCCACCATATTCTCGGTCACATAGACCGGTATGAACTTGTGGCCGTTATGCACGGCGAAATTCAGCCCGACAAAGTCCGGCGTAATCGTGCTGCGGCGTGACCAGGTCTTGATCACGGCCTTCTTCCCGCTCCCGGTTGCTGCCTCCACCTTTTTCTGCAGGGAAGGCTCGACATACGGGCCTTTCTTCAACGAACGCGCCATGGCTTACCTCTGCTTGCGGCGACGGATGATATCACGATCCGAAGCCTTGTTTTTCCTGCGGGTCTTGTGACCCTTCGTGGGCACGCCCCAGGGGGTCACCGGGTGACGACCACCGCTCGTGCGCCCTTCACCGCCACCGTGCGGATGATCCACGGGATTCATGACCACGCCGCGGACATTCGGGCGGATACCCAGCCAGCGCGAGCGTCCGGCCTTGCCAACCTTGCGATTGGCATGATCGGCATTGCCCATGACGCCGATGCTGGCCATGCAGCGGATATCGACGCGGCGGAATTCACCGGACGGCAGGCGCAGCACGGCACGGTTGCCCTCCTTGCCCATCAGCTGTACGGAAGCGCCGGCACTCCTGGCCATCTGGCCACCCTTGCCCGGCTTCATCTCCACATTGTGCAGCAGCGTGCCCACGCGGATGCTGGCCAGCGGCAGCGCATTGCCGGGACGCATCTCCGCATCAGGGCCGGACATCACCTGATCGCCGGGCTTCAGTCCCTGCGGCGCAAGGATGTAGCGCTTGTCGCCATTGGCGAACGTCACCAGCGCAATGTGCGCGGTACGGTTCGGGTCGTACTCGATGCGGTCCACACGACCCGGAATACCAAAATTATTGCGCCGAAAGTCAATGATGCGATACAGGCGCTTGTGGCCACCGCCACGATGGAAAGATGTCACGCGACCATGATTGTTGCGTCCGCCGCTCTTCGTCAGCCCTTCCGTCAGGCTGCGCTCCGGGGCGCCCTTGTACAGGTTGGCATCCACAACGGCCACGTGGCCGCGGGCACCGTTCGTTGTCGGTTTGAATACTTTCAGCGCCATGGTTTATGCCTCTTCTTCCATGTCCAGGGTCTGGCCCTCGGCCAGCCGCACGATGGCCTTGCGGTAGCCGGCACGCATGCCCGTATGCAGGCCGCGCCGCCTGGTCTTGCCGGGTACGTTGATGACCCGCACCTGCTCGACATTAACCTCAAAAATGGCCTCGATGGCCCGCTTGACCTGCTGCTTGCTGGCCCCATTAGCCACGCGGAAGGTATACTGGTTGGCCGCCCCTGTGGCGTTGTAGCTCTTCTCGGTGACAACGGGCCGCTTCAGAATGTTGTAGTCCTCATATGACGCGCTCATAGCAGACGCCCCTCCAGCTTTTCCACGGCCGCCTCGGTCAGGATAAGCCGCTCGTACTTCATCAGGTCATGCAGGTTCAGCTGACCGTCCAGCACGATCTTCGTACCCGGCACATTGCGACCGGAAAGCATCACCGGCTGGTTTTCCTCGGCCAGCACAACCAGGCTGTTCATGGCCTCGAGCGCATCGAGCACGCGAACGAAATCCTTCGTCTTCGGTGCCTTCAGCTCCAGCTTGTCCACCACGGTCAGGCTGCCGCTGCGTGCATGATCGGACAGCACCAGGCACAGGGCACGGCGACGCTCCTTGCGGTTAATGCGTGTTTCATAGGTACGTGGCTTCGGGCCGTGCGCAATCGCACCATGGCGCATCTGCGTGGCGCGTGTCGTGCCCTGACGGGCACGGCCGGTGCCTTTCTGGCGGAACGGCTTTCTGCCACCACCGGACACCTCGGAGCGGCTCTTGGTGCTGTGCGTACCGGCGCGCTGTGCCGCCGCAAGCGCGGTCAGCACGCGATGCACGAAACCGGCATCTGCCTCCAGGCCGAAAATGGCCGAGTTCAGTACCCGCTTGGACACCTGCTTGTTGTTCTGGTCAACAACGGCAATCTCAGGCATGTCCCGCTCCCTTCACTGCCGGTCGCACCTCGACCAGGCCGTTCTTCGGCCCCGGCACGGCGCCCTTGACGAGAATGCGGTTGGCATCTTCGTCCACGCGCACAATTTCAATGTTCTGCGTGGTCACGCGCACAGCACCATAATGACCAGGCATCTTCTTGCCCTTGAACACGCGGCCGGGCCACTGGCACTGACCCGTGGAGCCCATCTGGCGATGTGTCTTCTCAGCGCCATGCGAGGCACGGCCACCGCCAAAGTTGTAGCGCTTCATGACGCCGGCAAAGCCATGACCCTTCGAGGTACCGGACACGTCAACCTTCTGGCCGGCGGAAAACATGGCCGCCGTCAGCTTCTGGCCCGGCTCGAAGGCCTCGTCGGCAGCTACGCGAAACTCGCGCAGCGTACCCATCACATCCTGGCCCTGGCGTGCGTAATGGCCCTGCACGGCGCGGCTCGTCCGTCGCCGGGCAGTGCCATAGCCCACCTGAATAGCGTCATAGCCGTCCTTGTCCGCGCTCTTGCGCATAATCACGCGGCAATCCTCGACCTGCAGCACGGTGACCGGAACGGCATCGCCATTCTCGCTGAACACCTGCGTCATGCCGGCCTTGCGTGCAATCAAACCTGCAGCCATTGCATCCCCCAGCCTACAGCTTGATCTCGACGTCCACGCCGGACGGCAAGTCGAGCTTCATCAGGGCATCGACTGTCTGTGGCGTCGGGCTGTCGATATCAAGCACGCGCTTGTGCGTGCGAATTTCAAACTGTTCGCGTGAATCCTTGTCCTTGTGCGGTGAGCGGATCACGCAGTATTTCCTGATACGTGTCGGCATCGGAATCGGGCCGCGCACTGCGGCACCCGTGCGCTTCGCCGTGGCCACGATGTCGGCAGCGGACTTGTCCAGAATGCCGTGATCGAAGGCCTTGAGGCGGATGCGTATGGATTGAGTTGCCACCATGCTTCCCCTTACTTAATGATCTCGGTGACGACGCCGGCGCCGACGGTACGGCCGCCCTCGCGA
>CAZROR010000043.1:0-14352 GCA_964601765.1 uncultured Zetaproteobacteria bacterium | reverse complement strand
GTGCCGGCATTTTTGTTCCCTGGCCGCATGCGTGTGTCATGCGTGTTGCATGCCCCCCGGAGGTTGTTACTATTTTCACCGTACAGCCGGAAGCGGGAGGTGGGTTGGAACTTTTTTCTCGAGGTACCAGAAAGCTGGTTGGCGTCGATATCAGTTCAGTCGGCGTGAAGCTGATCGAATTGAGCCGCGACAAGGCTGGCCTGAAACTCGAGGCGATGGCCATGACAAGCATTCCGCGTGATGCTATTGTGGAAAACACAATCATTGATTCTTCTGCGGTTACAGCCGCCATCCGCGAGGCTGTTAACATAGCTCGCCCGACAGGTCGCGAGGCGGCATTCTCAGTCTCCGGCAATGCCGCCATCATCAAGATGATTACGCTGCCAACGATGAGTGAATTCGATCTTGAGTCCGAGATCGAGTTTGAAGCCAATGAGTATATTCCATACAACATCGATGAGGTTTTTCTAGATTTCCAGATTCTCGGGCCTGTTCCGAACGATCCAGAACGCATGGAGGTGGTGCTCGTGGCCTGCAAGCGAGAGGTCATTGAGGACTACCAGCTCGTCTTGAAAGAGGCCGGGCTGGAAGCTGCCTGTGTAGATTGCTCCGTGTTCTGCTTGGAAAATGCCGCCGAGCTCATGCAGGGGCAGATCTGGGATGCCGACAGCACGGAAGAGACGGTGTATGCGCTGGTCAATATCGGGGCCAGCCTGATAAGTATCAATATTCTGAGCAATGGCCGCAGCCTGTTTGTTCGCGATCAGTTCTTTGGTGGCCAGAACCTCACGGAAGAAATTCAGAGCGTGCATGGCCTCAGCTATGAGGCTGCCGAGGAAATGAAAATAAGGGACTTTTCCAGAGTTGATGCGGGCGCGGTGGCGAGCTTTTATGAGGGACTCGGTTCGGAACTTGCCCGTTCCCTTGATTTTTATGTCGCGAACCATGCCGGTCGCCCTGTTCAGAAGATGTATATTAGCGGTGGCTCTGCCCTGATTCCGGGTATCGATAGGGAAATGAGCGAACGCCTGGGAATAGAAACATCAATCTTGAATCCGTTTTCTGTTATTGACGTACCCGATCAGAAGTTTGATACCGCTTACCTGCAAGCAGTTGGCCCCATGATGATGGTACCTGTGGGGCTTGCCCTCAGGAGCTTTGACGAATGATTCACATCAATCTGCTACCACATCGGGAGGCAAGGCGCAGGCGGGAGATTTTGCAACATCTGCTAGCTGCTGTCGGTGTGGTGGTCTTGGCTGTTATTGCGTCTGCCAGCATACACGTCATCTACACCGGCATGCTTTCAAATTTGCAGGAAGAAGAGGTGCGGCTTATTGCGGAGAATCAAAAGCTGAAAAGACAGATTGGGAAGATTGCCCGACTGGACAAGTTGCGCAAACAGGTGCAGGCCAAGCTGGATGCCATCGAGGATTTGCAAAAGGGTCGGTTCCGCTCGCTGGAAACACTGGTCGCTTTTTCGCAGGGAATACCCGAGAACGTTTGGCTCAGGGAAATCAGGGATGAGGATGGCCAGATAAGCATCAGCGGTTTTGGTGAGAGCAATCGGGCTGTGGCAAGATTCATGCGGGCGCTTGAAGGCTCCGCAATTTTCGCGAACGTGAAACTGGAAGTGATCGAGCGTGAACGCCAGAATAATGTAAATATCCGCAAGTTCGATATGGTCCTGAAACGTGTGGATAAGATGCCCGTGCATGCCCAAAAGAAGGACAAAACGTGAATCTGGATGGCATCGATCTCTCACGACTGGATGTGTTGCGTCCCATCCTTCCTGTCCCGCTGTGGCAGAAGGCTGCCGCCCTGGCTGGCGGGTTTGTTGTTATTCTCGGACTTTATCTTTATTTTATCTGGCTGCCTCTGCATGAGGAAGTGCAACAGGTGCGTGCCAGTATCGAGACCCAGCAGCAGATGCTGGAGAAAAACCGGCGGCTCGCAGCCAACCTTCCACGCAAGCAGGCTGAATATGCCCAGTTGGAAAAGCAGTTGCATGTCGCACTGAAGATGTTGCCAAGCAAGTCACAGATTCCTGATTTGCTCGAAGGTGTTTCCAGGGCAGGGAAAGATTCGGGTCTTGTATTTACAGTCTTCCGCCCCGGCGAGGAAAAGCCCAGGGAATACGTTGCCGAAGTGCCGGTTGAAGTGGAGATCACGGGTACGTATCGGCAGCTGATCACGTTTCTGAGACGCGTTGGTGAAATGCCCAGGATTGTTGACATCAAGAATCTGACACTTGTGCCTTTGGAAGAAGGCACCGCATCGGGGAATACAGGCCGCTCACTACTGAGTATTTCAGGGCTTGCGGTAACCTATCGCTTCGTTGAGTCTGCTGGCAACAAGCCCAAGGCGGACAACAGGAAAAGGCGGCGGTAAGCTCGATGTTCCGGAGGGTGTACGATGGTTAACGGTATGCGACTGGCAACAGCATGGCTGATGGGCTTTATCCTGCTATGGCCTGTTACGGGCATGGCCGCCCAGCTTCTGGGTGTTTCCGTTGAAAAGTCCGCCTCGGGAGACATCGTGCATGTGGCCATGGATGCCGCAACGGATTATCAGGTTTATGACCTGAAAGCGCCGGCCCGGCTCG
This sequence comes from uncultured Zetaproteobacteria bacterium, assembly GCA_964601765.1. GTDB lineage: Bacteria > Pseudomonadota > Zetaproteobacteria > Mariprofundales > Mariprofundaceae > SZUA-181. The sequence goes on along the minus strand of CAZROR010000043.1, from coordinate 11,747 downwards.
TTCTGAGTTTTCCCGGTACAGGTCTTGCACATGACATAAGGCCCCTGAAATTTGCATCAGCAGGCGTGACCGCGGTATATGCGCGCAGGTCCGACGAAGGTGTTCGCCTGGAAATTGGCCTGGATCGGCCATTGGCCTACCGTATTGAAGAACAGGGCAAGTCCCTGAAGATTCATTTTTCCGGCGTGCCGGCTGAAGCCGCACAACCGGCAAAGGCCGCCGCCGAGCTGGCAGATCTGGAGGTCAGGGACGGGCCAGGCGTTACCGAACTCGTCGTGCGTGGCAAGCAAATGAACGCCAGCCACAATGCCTATGTAACGAATAATGGCAGGACAATGATCATTGATTTTTGGGGTGGCGTGTCCAGGCTGCCGAAGGAATTCTACAGCTTTGCTTCACAACGTGTTCACAGTGTTACCGTTGGCCAGGCCGATGGACGGACCCGGCTGGTTGTTAGCCTTGTGCCGGGGGTCAAGGTTCCACATCAGATTGAGGCTACAAGCGGTCAGCTTGTTGTGCGTTTCGGTGGGACAAAGCCCCGCCATAAGGCTGTCATTGTTGAAGGTGTAACCTTCCAGCCGGCAGGACAGTCGGCCCGTCTGGTTGTCCGCACCAGCACCAGCAATCCTGTTATCAACCTGTATGAGCAGAATGGAAATATGTTGTTGGATATCGACAAGGCGGACCTTGCCCGGGGACAGGAGCGTTCGCTGGATGTGAGAGATTTTCCTGGTCCGGTTAGCCAGGTAGACACCTACAAGGTGGGCAATGGCGTTCGCATCGTCGCCCGGCTTCGGGAGAAGGCAAGTTTCGCATCCTTTCAGCACGGGAATATCCTGACTGTAACGTTGTCACCGGAGATGGCGTCTGCCCCCAAGGCCGGGAAGGCCGGGGCTGCCCTGGCCTATAGCGGCAAGCCGGTCAGCTTTGATTTCAAGGATATTGATATTCGCAATGCCCTGAAAATGATTGCCGAACTGAGCGGCTTTAACATCATTATGGCGGATGATGTCAGTGGGACGCTGACCATGCATCTTGTGGATGTACCTTGGGATCAGGCGCTTGATCTCATCCTTTCTGCCAAGGGCCTTGGCAAGGAGCAAATGGGTAATGTGGTGCGCATCGTGCCGCTCGATGTGTTGCGGAATGAGCAACAGGCACGCCTAGAAGTTCAGCAGGGGCATGCCCAGCTTGCCCCGCTGGTGACCGAGTATATTACGCTGAATTTCGCCAAGGCGGATGAGGTGATGGCCATGCTGCAGGGCTCCCAGCAAAGCGAGGGTACGACCTCATCCGGGACCGGAACCACAGCCACGACCGAAGGGTCCTCGACTGGCACGACGGAACAGCAGAATGCAACAACACTGCTTTCAGAGCGCGGCTCTGTTCAGGCAGACACACGGACGAATACTCTGATTGTCACAGATACGCAGAATTCGGTTAACAATATCAAGCGTTTGGTTGAGGTGCTGGACAAACCGGTCCGGCAGGTACTGATCGAGGCCCGGATTGTTGAGGCGACGGACAAGTTCACGCGTGATCTTGGTGTGCGCTGGGGTGGCCAGTTTACGGGCACACCTGGCAATCGCTTTCCGTCGACCGTGAACGTGGGGGCGGCAACGGGTGTGGCCAGTACGACGGCAAGCAGGGGATTTATCGTAGATCTGCCTGCTGCCATTTCTACGACAGCACCAGGCGGAGCCGTAGGTGTGGCGCTTGGCTCGCTCAATAGCGCCATCAACCTGGATCTTGAGCTTTCCGCAGCCGAGTCCGACAACAAGATCAAGATTGTCTCGCGCCCCCGGCTGATTACGGCAAATCTTCAGGAGGCCTACATCAAGCAGGGCGACAAAGTGCCCATTGTTACGCCGGCAACAACAACTGAGCCGGCGACAACCGAGCTCGTGGATGCCGTGCTGGAGCTCAAAGTGACGCCACAGATTACAGCGGATAAAAACATCATGCTCGATATCCTTATCACAAAGGACGCAGCCGCTGACGTTCAGGGGTTGACGGGTATCAGCACGAAGGAAATCAAGACAAACGTGTTGCTGAAAAACGGGGAAACCGTGGTCATCGGTGGCATTTACACAAAGGAAAAGGAAAACACGGTGCAGGGCATTCCGGGCCTGAAGGACATTCCCTTGCTTGGCTGGTTGTTCAAGACAAAGCTGGCTAAGGATAACCGCACCGAGCTGCTGATTTTCCTGACCCCAAAAATTATTGAGCAATCACCAGTTAAGTCGGGTAAAGCGGCAAGCATCTGAGGTGCCTGGCCGGGAACTTCCGCATGTACTCAGGAAACAGCCGGTAGGCGGTTGCTGTCTTCCGCTGAATACCGTCTCACGGGTCATGACTGATGCAGGAAGCTGATTCCAGCGTGCGCGTCTGTCGCGTGGCGCTTGGCGAACGTGCCTACGATATCTACATTGAACCGGGGTGTCTGGAAAGCCTTGGCCGGATGATGCGACAGCTATTCCCCACATCACGGCAGTGTCTCATCGTCAGCAATGTAACGGTGGCGCCACTGTACATGGATCAGCTCGTCTGTGGGCTTGAGGAAAGTGGCTGGCAGGTTGCCACCCACGCCATGCCGGACGGCGAGCGTTACAAAACGCTTGCTTCTCTGAGCGATATCCTCGATGTACTGATGGAGTGCAGGTTGTCGAGAATTGATCCTGTCATCGCTCTCGGTGGTGGTGTGGTGGGCGACATCACGGGCTTTGCGGCTGCCTGTTATCGCCGGGGAGTGCCCTATGTCCAGGTGCCAACCACCCTGCTTGCCCAGGTCGACTCCAGCGTGGGCGGCAAAACGGCCGTGAACCATCCGCACGGCAAGAACATGATTGGCGCCTTCTATCAGCCTCGGCTGGTCTGGATCGATCCCGAGGTGCTGAAAACGCTGCCGGCGCGGGAGCTTCGTGCCGGCATGGCGGAGGTAATCAAGTATGGCTTGATTCGGGAGCCTGATTTCTTTGCCTTCCTCGAAGCAAGGATGGAGCTCCTGCTCGGGCTCAATGCTGAAGCGCTGAGCCATGCCATCCACACATCATGCCAGTGCAAGGCCCAGGTGGTGACGTGTGATGAAACCGAACAAGGGGAGCGGGCGCTGCTCAACCTTGGCCATACCTTTGGCCATGCCATCGAAGCCATGACCCATTATACGACATATTTGCATGGTGAGGCAGTGGCCATTGGCACACTGATGGCAGCGCGCCTGTCTGCTCAGCTGGGATATGCCTCCGCGGACATCGAGGCACGTATCCGCCGGCTTTTTGTCGGCACGGGTCTGCCTGTGGAGGTGCCGGTATTTCCTGCTGATGACTGGCTCGATGCGATGGGACATGACAAAAAAAATATCGGCTCACGTATTCGCTATGTACTGCTGCATGGTATTGGAGATGCCTTTGTCGCCGAATCAGTCGACGATGCGGATATCCGACATCTGATAGCTTCCTATGCGTAATGGAAAAATGGCGGCCGGCAAGGCCGCCCCGTTTTCGGTATTGTCTATTCGTCGCTTAAGACACCAAACAGATAGAGCAGGTGCTCAAACAGCAGGAAAACATCCAGATACAGGGTCAGTGCTGCGGCAATGTATTCATCATTCGGGTAGTCACGCAGGATGGCTGACGTGTCATACAGGATAAAGGCGGAGAACAGCAATACGCCGATACCCGAGCTGACCAGCGCCACCATCGGTGATTCAAAAAAGAAGTAATTGGACAGGCCGAGCACAATCAGGCCGATCAGACCAGTCCAGAGAAATCCCTTTAGAAATGAGAAATCCCGGCGTGATACAAAGGTATAAATGGTCAATCCGGCGAAGGCGGCAGCAGCCGTCATGAAGGCCTGGGCAACCAGCCAGCCACTTTTGGCGGCAACAAAGCCCACGAGTGGCGAAATCGCCATACCGGTCAGCGCACCAAAGCCGATCAGCGCGACAAGGTTGATGACGGGACGGTGCCTGAGTGCCTGCACGGCGAAAATACCGCCAATCATCGCAAACAGCATCATCCACGGGTGCTCATAGGGAAATACCGTACCCAGCGATGCATAGGCGCCGATGCTGCCGGCCGCGATACACAGGGCCAGCATGCCATAGGTCTTGCCAAGAAAGCTGATGCGTTCATCCGCCAGTTGTGTTGAGGCTGTAAGTGTCGTCTGCATTTTTCCTCCTGTATGGGTATAGGTTTCAGACCGGGGCGACATTGTCTGCTCCCGAAGTGTGCGTCAAGGCAGAAACCGCTCGTCCGGATCCACGATCTCCGCCTCGATCCAGGTACGGCCGGCAGGTTGCTGCGGAACGAAGCGATTGATCAGCATGCGCCTGAAGGGTGGAATCAGCAAGGCAAAGCCGACTGCATCCGTGATAAAACCCGGTGTAAACAGCAGCACGCCCGCCAGTGCGATCATCAGACCATGTGCCATATGTGCAGTCGGGGGGTGCCCCTCAGCCAGACCACGACGCGCATCCAGGAGGGTTCTGAGCCCCTGTTCCCGCACCAGCAGGCCACCGATAGCCGCAGTGATCAGGCACAGTGCAATGGTATTGAATCCACCGATACCACTGCCCACCTCAATAAGCACATACAGTTCAAGGAGGGGCACTGTAATAAACAGAAAAAGAAATAATCGCATCATGATTACCTATATGGGGGCGGGCAGTTTTAAATACAAGGGATTACTGTCACCAGCTTTCATGAACGCATGATGAGTGCGTGATGATTCCACCCCTGGCACATGGCCTTTGTAGACATGCCGGGCTACGCATTCAGGCACAGGCTGACCAGTGCCGCCACACCGGTGGGCAGAGCGGATTCGTCGATATCGAAGCAGGGGTGGTGCAGGGGATAGCGCGTGACCGGGCTGCCACCCGTGCCAAGCCGCAGCAGGCTGCCGGGAACATGCTCCAGGAATTCGGCAAAGTCTTCGCCCCCCATCGATGGCTCCGTAATCTCAATGAGGGGCACCTCGGGCAGGAAGCGCTCCAGCTGCCTCTGCACAAGTTGCATGATCTCCTCGTCATTGTGCAGCACCGGGATGGCCTGTTGCATGTGAAAGTGTGCCACTGCCCCCCAGGTTTCAGCTGTTTGTCGAATGATGCGGTCCATACGTTGACGTATTTCTTCGTGCACCTCCGGATTCAGAGATCGCACCGTACCGGAAAAGCGGACCCGGTCGGGAATCACATTGGCAGCCTGCCCTCCCTGAATCTGGCCGATGGTAAGTACGGCAGGATGTAACGGGTTGATACGCCGGCTGATAATATGATGCAGGGCACTGATGATATGACTGGCGATGAGAATGACATCGATGCATTCGTGCGGCCGTGCCGCATGACCACCATGTCCGGTAATTTCGACTGTAAACATGTCTGCGGCAGCACACATCGCACCGCTTTTCAGGCCCAGGCTGCCGGTGGGAAGATACGGGGAGACATGCAGCGCATGAATGCGCTCGGGCTGACAGTCCGCAAAGACATCGTCGGCAAGCATGGCAGCAGCGCCTTCGGTTGTTTCCTCAGCCGGCTGGAACACGCAGGCAACATTGCATGACAGCTGTTCGCGCATCCGCTGCAACAGCAGCGCCGCTGCTACGAGCATAGCTGTATGCGCGTCATGACCGCAGGCATGCGAGATATTTTGAGCAGTGGACGCATAGGCGCATGACTTCCCGTCGCTGATGGGCAGAGCATCCATGTCCGCCCTGAGTGCGATCCAACGCTGTGATTGTGGCGAGGTGATGCGTGCCAGCAGGCCATGACCGCCAATGCCGCATTGCACAGGGATACCAGCCTCACGCAGCACGTCAGTGACATAGGCCGCAGTCTTTTCTTCCTCACCGGAGAGCTCCGGGTGCCGGTGCAGATATCGGCGCATTTCAACCAGGCGGGGGGCAATATCGGCAACCTGTTGCTGCAACATGGCGGCAACTTTGGGATCAGACATGGCGCTGCCAGCCATCGTCCCGCATGGCGCGGACCATATCGGCGTCAGATGCGTACTTGTCTCGCAACGCGCGCTGCCGGCTGGCCCCATCGCCCAGCCGGCGCCATACGGGCAGGCGCCTGCGGACAATATCAATATCCTCGTCACCGGCCCCCTGGCCTGCAAGCCTGTCCAGTCGCAGCTCGATCCAGTCCAGTACTGGGATGAGTTCTTCCGCCTCAGGATCGATAATCATGGCCTGCATGCCATAACGGCAGGCCCGCCAGCGGTTTTCACGGATAAGGGAGGGATGTACATGTGTGGTTGTTGCATAACGGGCAGCGGCCACAGCCTCGGCACGCACGAAGGCGATATAGGCCTCGGTATCGGCCATCGTGGGAAGCATGTCTCCGATACGAATTTCCAGCGTGCCGAAATTCGGATGTGGCCGCATTTCCCACCAGATATCACGCACGGAGTCAATGCTACCGGTAGCAATGAGCCGGTTCGCACAATGTTCGAAATCCTGCCAGTCCTCAAAGTAGAATGGCATGCCACCCTGGCTCAGGCCTTCAAAGATCTTGATACGGCACGCAGCAAGCCCCGTGTCGTGTCCGCCCCAGAAGGGTGAATTGGCCGAGATGGCCAGAAAGGCGGGAATCACCGGCATCAGGTTGTTCATGGCATTGATGCAACTGTCACCATCCGGCATACCGACGTGCACATGGATGCCGAAGATATTGAAACGGCGTGCCATCCATTGCAGGCGCTCCACCAGGCGGTGATAACGCGCATTATCGCTGATGACCTGATCCTGCCAGTGCGAGAAGGGATGTGTGCCACTGGCCAGCAGCGCCGCACCCTGTCTGGCCAATTCCTGTCCAGCCTCATATGACAGCTGTTGCAGCTCCTCGATACAGACCCTGGTGTGCTGATGTATGCTTGAATTGACTTCGATGGTTGAGGTGAACAGCTCCGGCTTGATGCGGGGATAGCAGTCAATAGCCTCAAGCAGCGCCGGTGCAGCGGGCACCTGGGCGCCGGTTTTTTTGTCTACCGTCATCCATTCGATTTCAACGCCCAGTGAGCCCAGTGTCGAGGCATGATAGGGGATGGATGCCCCCTTGTTCATGATGCCTCGTCAAGCAGGCGGCCCGACTTGGCCCAGTTTTCGCGGGCAACCTCCTGCATGAGCACGGTGACACTCTCAACAATCTTCTGCTTTTGTTCCCGGGAAAGCGTGCCCGCCACGCGAATGTTGATATATGGCATATCATTTCCCCCCTGACAATACGCGCCGCATGGCGGCGGCGCGTTCATTCTCGCCCATGGATTCGAGTACGGCAATGATGCGCTTGCGAATGTCCCTGCCCGGTTTAAGAGCAGCGCTACGCTGATAGGCGGCGAGCGCTTGTCGGGGATGCCCGGCCTGTTGCTGGATGGTGCCCAGGATGTGCCAGCACGGCGCACAGTCGGGCAGCAGGCTGGCTGCCCGTCCGGCATGTTTCAACGCGGGCCCGTATCGCTTCTGGCGGGCCAGAAAGCGTGCATAACGCAGGTGGGAAAAACCGTTCAGCGCGTCTGCCTCGAGAGCCCGCCTGTAATAGGTCTCGGCCTGCCCGGTGTGTCCCCCCCTGGCGGCCATGTCGGCCAGCAGATACCAGGGCACGGCCTCGGCCCGGAAATATCGGGTCGCCTTCAACAGCAGCTGCCTGGCCTTTTCCATGTGTCCTTCTTCCCGGAGCATGGCACTTAAATTGACGATGCTTGGCAGATGCCGGCCACGTTTGAGATTCTCCTCGTACAGGCGCTTGGCTTCCTTATCGTGACCGATGCGGGCAAGCAACACGGCCAGATCGTAGCGCGCGTCCAGGTTGCGCGGCCTGAGCCGAAGCTCTTGTCTGAGCGCCCGCCTGGCCTCGGTTTCCCTGCCGCTTTCATAAAAGGCCTGTGCTGCCTCAAATGGGGTCTTCCCCCATGCCGACATGGCCGGCAGGCACATGAGGCAGGCACAGAGGAGGCAGTTGCGGAGCAACACGGGCCTATTTGCGTGCCGGTGCGATATCCATGTGTCCGGTGGAAAGCAGCATCTCTTCCATCTTTTCCTGTCTGGCACGCTTGCTGCGTTTGATCTCAGGCTTCTTAACCATGAGCTTCCACGGATTACGGCGTAAATCGTCGGAGAGCTCTTCCAGGTGCTCCGCGGTCTTGCGGAATTCAAAAATGGTACGCATGAGATTTTCACGGTTTTCCACGAGAATATCATCGGCCTCGGCCATTGCCTGGTGTCCCTTGTCAAAGAATGCTTTTCCGCTTTTCAGTGTCTTTGGCAGCAGGGCCGCGCTTTGATCAAGTGCTGCCCGATGCGTGCTGACCAACTGGCTCAGGTCGTGACTCAAACGACGCAGATTGGCCAGGGTTTCGGGAAGGTCACGCTTGGCGGCTTCACTGGCCACACGGATATTGGCGATGGTTGCTGTCAGATTTGCATGGTTTTCCTTGAGCAATGCAGCGATCTCTCCGGCAGCCTGGTCAATGCTTTTGATCATTTCACTGAACTTTACGCCGTTTTTTCCTTTGAATGCTTCGCCCAGCTGGTGACTGAGCCCGCCAAAGTCATCGGCGATGACCGAGAGCTTGCGCATGAGCACGTTGAAATCTCCGCTTGGGTCGGAAGGAATCGTGGCGCCGTCCGGCAGCCACTCGGTGTCGCCCGGCTTAGCACTAAGCGACAAATACTTATCGCCAACCAGTCCACGGCTTACAATCGAGGCGCGTGTGGAGGCAGGCAGGCGCACATCGGGGTTTAGTGCAATGCGGGCAACCGCACGGTTATTCTTCAGCAGAATATCCTGCACGATGCCGACCTTGACACCGGCCATGCGCACGGGGGCCTGCACCTCCAGACCCATGAGATCCGCAAATTCAGCCTCGACGATGTGGCTCTTTTGCTTGAATAGAATCATGCCGCTGATCTTGCTGCTCACAAGCCCGAGTGTGACAATGGCAACGAGCACGAACGCCCCCAGTCGGGCCTGGGGGCTCATGACTTCCTCCCTTCTTTCTGTTTCATAGCCGTTTCCTCCTGGAACTCAATGGGTCCCTCGGCATGGCCCTCCACAAACTGGCGAACAATCGGGTCCGGACAGGTATCCAACTCTGATGGTTCCATAAGCCGGTGAATACGTCCATGGTATAGCAGCGCAATATGGTCGCCGAAGTTCCGCGCCAGATTCATATCGTGTGCGATGGTCACCGAAGTGACCTTGAATTTACTATGCAGACGCATCATCAGCCGGGAAATGACATCGGACATCACAGGGTCAAGGCCGGTGAGAGGCTCGTCGTAAAAAATCATTTCCGGGCGGTGGCAGATAGCGCGGGCAAGACCAACGCGTTTGGCCATCCCGCCGGATAGCTCGGCGGGCATCTTCATTTCGATGCCGGGCAGCTCCAGCAATTCGAGTACCTCGCTGGCGCGTTCCTTTGCCTCATGAGGGGGCATTCCTCGTTGCAGCAATGCGAAGGCAACATTTTTCCAGACCGGCAGGGAGTCGAACAGTGCCGCACCCTGAAAAACGACGCCAACGCTTTGCATACGCTGCAGACGTTCGTCCGTATTGAGTTCACACCAGTTTTCACCGTCCACAAGAATTTCACCGTCATCCGGTATGAGCAGGCCAAGGATGCATTTAATGAGTACGCTTTTCCCCACACCGGAAAGGCCGATAATGACCATGGATTCACCACGCATCACGTCCAGGTCGATGCCATCAAGTACGGCCCTGCCGTTGAAGGCCTTTTTCAGGCCACGCACCCGGATTTTCGGGGTGCTCACGAGAACATCCATGCAGTGAGAATATAGTCCGCCACGAGAATACTCATGCAGGAGATAACGACGGCACGCGTGGTGGTTTCACCCACTCCCTGGGCGCCGCCGCTGCAATAATAGCCTTCAGCACAACCCACAAGGCCGATGATGCCGCCGAAGAAGGCGGCCTTGATGATGCCGGAGTGGAAGTCGTGTGTGGTGAGATAGAGCGTGGTCTTGTCGAGATACAGGTTCGGGTTCTGATCGAGCATCATGACGCTGATCACGTAGCCTCCAAAAATACCGATGACGTCAGCCAGCACCACAAGCAGCGGCAGCATGGCAATGGCCGCAAACACGCGTGGCAGCACGAGATAGCGCAACGGATGCGTGGACAGCGTCCACAATGCGTCAATCTGTTCGGATACACGCATGGTGCCAAGCTCGGCGGCAAAGGATGCACCAACACGGCCTGCCACCATGATGCCGACCAGCACCGGCCCGAGTTCCCGCACCATCGACAGCGACACGACGACGGATACCATGCTTTCTGCACCAAAGCGATGAAAGGCGACGTAGGATTGCAGGGCCAGAACCATGCCCGTAAACAGGGCGGTGAGCATGACAACAGGCAGTGACTGAACCCCCACCTGTTCGGATTGCAGGATGATAAGCCGCACATGCCACGGTGGTCTGATCGCCAGCTGTGCCAGCTGACCGGCCATGCTTGCGTAGCGGCCGAACGTGAGGCAGAGCCACTCCAGGGCCGTACCAAAGCGCTCAAACAGGCGCATCATGACGCTGTCTCCGTGGCCAGGTGCTGTACCCGATGTCCAATACCTGTGAACAGCTCATAGGAGATGGTGCCGGCATTCGCCGCTACCTCCGCGGCTGGCTGGGTCGCACCCCAGAATTCCACCTCATCTCCAGGAACGGGGGCATACCCGCCAACATCGAGCAGGCAGTAATCCATGCATACGCGGCCAACAATCGGTAGGCGGTTTCCCCGCCAGATACCGTATCCCCGGTTCGAAAGCGAGCGTGGCAGGCCGTCGGCATAACCACAACTGACTACAGCGACGCGCATGTTTCGTTCTGCGGTGAAGGTGGCCCCGTAGGAAATGCTGGCACCTGCCGGTACATCCGTGACCTGCATGATGTGGCCGCAAAAGCGCATGACCGGCTTAAGCCCCAGCCGGATGCCTGCAGCAGGCTCGGTACCATACAAGGCAATGCCCGGGCGTACTACATCGAGGCTGAGCTCTGGCATGCAGGCAAGTCCCGCACTGTTCAGCAAGGATGCCGGTATGTCTTTGGGCAGCTCACGCCTGATGCCAGCAAAACGGGATACCTGGGCGGTGTTCATCGGATGATCTGGTGTATCGGCACAGGCTAGGTGGCTCATGACGCCGGCGATTGTCATGCTGCTGTCCAGGCAGGCGTGCAGAAGGGATGCGGGGTCATCCGCACCCAGGCGGTGCATGCCGGTATCTACCTTGAGCCAGACCGAGCCGGTGAAGCCCGGGTCACGTAGCATCCGGACATGTTCCGTCATAAAAACCACAGGAGTGAGTCGGGATTGTGTAACAAGCCTTGCATCGGCCGTGTCGAACACCCCGGACAGCACGACGATATCGGCCCCATGACCGATGATATCCCGCAGTACCGCACCTTCCTCGGCATCCGTAACGGCAAAACAGGTGCAGCCGGCAGCATGCAGGGCCGGGCCGACAAGGTGCAGGCCATGGCCATAAGCATCAGCCTTGACGACCGCCATGGTCCGTGCCTTTCCGGCCCTTTTGACAAGGATGCCGTAGTTGTGTCGCAGGTGGGCACAGCTGATTTGGGCAACGGCGGGGCGGCTCATTGCTCCAGTTTCGCCCCAAACGGGCTGGTCGTCAAAACCCGACGCCTACAAATGTGATGATGGGCAGGCAGCTCCAAGCTGGGGTGCGGTTAGTGCGAAAGGGCGCACGTAGTGCGAAAATGGCGAAGGAGAGGCCTGT
>CAZROR010000042.1:0-14880 GCA_964601765.1 uncultured Zetaproteobacteria bacterium | reverse complement strand
GGCCCGGGACGCTACCCAAGGGTATGAATATGCGCAAGATTGCGCCCCGATCAGTCCGTTACCACGCCGGTGCCGAAAGCAAGCAACAGGGCCAGCATCGGCCCGGCAGAGTTGATGCGGCTGTCACGCACCATGGTGAGCGCCTCTTTGCGCGGCACCCAGAATGTGCGGATATCCTCGTGTTCGCTGGCAAGTCCGCCGCCCACGCTGACTGGCCGATCGGCATCCACCTCTCCCAGGTACAAAAACAGGCGTTCAGATGTACCACCGGGAGAGACATAGAAGCTGCCGATGGGCGTAAGCGTGTCCGGCGCATAGCCGGCCTCCTCAATGCATTCGCGGCGGGCGCAGGCGAGGGGGTCTTCGCCAGGGTGCAGCATGCCGGCCACGACCTCGATAAGCCATGGCCTGTCACGGCGCGCGGTGGGGCCGATACGGAACTGCTCAGTCAGCAGTACGGTGTCGTGTTGGCGATCGTAAAGTACGACAACGACGGCATCACCCCGCTCCATACATTCGCGCTCGATGGTGATGGTACCGCCCCCGAATGTCTCGTGTTCCACACGAATGCGCCGCATGCTGAAGAATCCGCTGTAAATGTCGCATGTGTCGAGAATCCTGTAGTCCATTCAACCCTCCGACCTGGCCCGGAATGCCAGCAGCTTCTCACCGAGCAGACGGGCAGCCACGAAGTAAATGCCTACACCACCGGCAACAGCCAGCAGCAGCCAGGCGGCACGCAGGGCCTCATCCGATGCCGGAAACATCCAGATGCTCCCCAGCCCCAGCAGGAATCCCGCCAGTGGCACACAGGCACATATGGCGCGCAGCATGCGCCTGATGCTTTCACTATCGATCACGGTTGTTTGCCTTTTTTGCAGGTGATGGATAAGCAGGCCCACGTTGACAAAGGCTGCGAGCGAGGTGGCCAGCGCCAGGCCGAGATATTCAAGCCGCCACATCAGTACCAGCGCCAGGGCGATGTTAGCGGCCACGCTGATGGCAGCAAAGCGGGCAGGCGCCTTTGCATCCTGCCGCGCGTAGCAAGCCGTAGCCAGCACCTTGGCCCATGAAAAGGCGATCAGCCCGATGCCATAGGCCTGTAGCGTGTGCGCGGTGGCAAGGCTCGCCTGATGCGTGAATCGGCCATGCTCGAACAGGGTGATGATAATGGGCTTGGCCAGCAGTATGATGCCGACCGTGGCGGGCAGTGTGATCCAGGTCAGCCAGGCAAGGCCGCGGCTCAGCTCCCTTTCGGCCTGTTCGTGCCTGTTGCGTGCGAAATGTTCGGACAGGGTGGGCAAAAGTGCCGTGCCCATGGCGATGCCGAACAGGGCAAGCGGCAGCTGCACGATACGGTCGGCGTAATAAAGGTAGGAAACCGCACCGACCGGCAGCAGCGTGGCCAGAATCGTACCGACAAGAATGTTGATCTGCACGGCGGCCACGGCCAGTACAGCGGGGCCGAGCAACCGCAGGGTCTTTTTCACAGCCGGGGATCGTTGCCGGAAGGTGGGCCTTGGTACCCAGCCGATACGTTTCAGGGCCGGGAACTGGATACCAAGTTGTAACACACCGCCAAGCAGTACGCCGATAGCGAGCGCGAGCGCGGGATTGCTGAAGCCGGGGGCCAGAATGATGGCTGCGAAAATGATGGCTATGTTCATCAGTGCGGGGCTTGCCGCCGGAACAGCGAAACGGCGGTAGGTATTGAGCACGCCCCAGGCCATGGCTGCCAGCGAAATCACGGCCATGTAGGGAAACATCCAGCGTGCCAGTGTCAGCGCCTGCGCCCAGCGGCCGGGCTCGTCGTGAAAGCCTGGTGCGAAAACATAAAGTAGCGCCGGCATGAAGATGATGCCCGCGACAGCTACCAGCACGACCGTGACGAGCAGCAGGCCGGCTAGCGCATTGAGAAATGCATGTGCTGTGTCTTCACCCTTTTTGCGCTCCTCGGCCAGCACCGGCACGAGGGCTACGGTCAGCGTACCCTCGGCAAACAGGCGGCGGAAGAAGTTCGGCATTCTGAAGGCAACAAAGAATGCATCGGCCAGCAGGCCTGCGCCGAGCACGCGCGCCAGCAGAATGTCGCGCACGAAACCGAGCAGGCGGGAGACCATCGTCCAGCCGCCAACGGTACCGGTTGTGCGCAGCAAACCACCTGATTTGTTTGACTTGTCTGGTTTCGTGTTCATAATTCGCGCCCTTTTGCCGAGGCGGGAGCCTACCCGTTCAGGGGCGCTTGCAACACTGATTCGTGTACGCAGGCCCACTGCCCGCCGGCAAGCCGGAAGGAGGTGATGTTTTTGCCCGGCATCAAAGTCAACCCGGACGAGCCATTTGAGTTTGTCCTGAAACGCTTTCGCAAGCAGGTGGAAAAGGCAGGTGTGATCAGCGAGTGCCGACGCCGCGAGGCCTATGAAAAGCCGTCGATCAAGGCCAAACGCAAGGAGGCTGCTGCCCGCAAGCGACTGATGAAGCGTCTCCGCCGCATCCGCATGCGCCAGGCGCGCGAGTACTAGCCTGCAAAAGGTGCCGGGCCTGATCGCCCGGCATTTTTTAATAATGGAGGCAGAATGGCACTGGTTGAGCGTATTACAACAGACATGAAGGCCGCCATGAAGGCGGGGGATCGGGCGCGGCTCTCAGCTATCCGCATGCTCAGGGCAGCCATCAAGGACAAGGAGATCGAGCTTGGCCATAGCCTTTCCGACGAGGATGCCTTTGCCCTGATTGCAAGGCTGGTCAAGCAGCGGCGGGATGCTGCCAGCCAGTATGAGGGGGCGGGCAGAGCCGAGCTTGCTGCCAGGGAACTGGCTGAAGCGGATATCTACCAAGCCTATCTGCCGGCCCAGCTTGCCGATGATGAACTGGTACAGCTGATCGACAAGGCGCTGGCCGAGACCGGTGCTACCGGCATGCGTGACATGGGCAAGGTGATGGCGGCGCTCAAGCCCGCGGTACAGGGTCGAACCGACATGGGCAGGCTTTCCGGCATGGTCAGGGCACGGCTAACTTAGAGGTGGGCCATACGCATTTGCCAAGTCACGCGCTCTCCTCTACATATAACTGACAATGGCAAATTTCACCCCGGCATTTCTGGATGAGGTGCTGGCGCGCACCGATATCGTGGAGCTGATTGCCCGCCGCGTGGATCTGAAAAAAGCGGGCGCAAACCTGATGGGCCTGTGCCCGTTTCACCACGAAAAGACACCATCTTTCTCGGTATCTCCTGACAAACAGCTTTATTACTGTTTTGGCTGTGGCAAGGGTGGCGGTGCCTTCCAGTTTCTGATGGAGCACGATGGCTATTCCTTTCCCGAAGCGGTCGAATATCTGGCTGAAAAGGCGGGCATGGAGCTGCCCCGGAGCGATACCCGCTCCGAAGATGAACAGCGGCGGCGTGCCCGCGACCTGCTGGACAAGGCAGTGGATGCCTTTGCCAGAGTGCTCGCATCTGACCGTGGGCAGGCAGCCCGGACCTATCTGGAGCGTCGTGGCCTGCCTGCGGATGTCGCGCGGCACTACAGGCTCGGCTATGCACCAGCGGGCTACGGCTTTATGGAGCGCGTGTTCGGAAAGGATCAGCGCATGATGGCGCAGCTGGAGCAGGTGGGCCTGCTGTTCAGAAACGACCGGGGCGGCTACGGGGATCGTTTTCGGGAGCGCATCATGTTCCCGATCCGCGACCGGCGTGGCCATGTTGTTGGCTTTGGCGGCCGCATGCTGGGTGATGGCACGCCCAAATACCTGAATTCACCCGAGACACCGCTTTTTCACAAGGCTGACCTGCTGTATGGCTTTTCGGAGCATCGTGACCATATTCGCAGGCAGAAGCGCCTGCTTGTCGTTGAAGGCTACATGGATGTGCTGATGCTGGTGGCAAATGGCCTGCCACTGGCGCTGGCGCCACTTGGCACTGCTATCGCTGAGCGGCAGATTCGTGAGATCTTTCGTCTCTGTGACAGCCCGGTGTTCTGTTTTGACGGTGATCGTGCGGGGCGGCAGGCGGCCTGGCGTGCGCTGGAGCGCATGCTGCCAATACTGACGAGCGAGCAGTCGCCGCGTTTCCTGTATCTGCCGGAGGGTGAGGATCCGGATTCGCTGGTACAGAAAATCGGTGCCGAACGCTTTACCCGGCAGATGGATGAAGCGCGGCCGGTGCTGGAGACATGGCTGGCAGGCCTGAGAAATATCGCTGGCCAGGGGGCGGAGGGGCGTGCCCGCATGGCCAAAAGGGCCGATCAGATGCTGGCACAGATGAACGATGCCTACCTGCGGCAGGCCTGGCAGCAGGAGGTTGAATCGGTCACCGGCATCCGCCTGCAGGCGGCACCGGCCAGGGAGCGGACAGCTCGCCCTACCCCTGCCCGGAGCGCCAGCCTCGAAGAGAAATTCCTCGCGGCGCTTATCCAGCAGCCGGCCCGTTTCAAGGCGCTTCCCGCAGACGCAAAGCAGTTTCTTCTTGACGATGACAGGCTTTCTGCGGTATACACGCGCGCTTTTGACCAAGCCGATCAGCAAACAGATGCCTTTCTCCAGGGACTGGTCAGGGATTTTCCTGATGAGGCACAGCGCATTTCACGCTGGGCGGTGGGGACGCCCGTCAGCGAATCGGAGTTTTCCGATTTGCTGCTGGCCGTTCGGATGAATGCACTACGCCGCCGTATCGCACAGTCACGTGGTGACGTGGCGAAGGTCGTGGAGATGAAGCAACAGCTTGAGGCATTGAAATCGGAGCAACTTCGCAGGAGTAGAAGCGCAGATGGCAAAGGATAGCAAGGAACAGGTGCGCATCCAGGAACTCGGTAGCCTGCTGGCCCGGGGCAAGGAAGCCGGCTACATCACCTATGAGGAACTGAATCAGCATCTGCCGGAGGGCCTCGTGTCCGCAGATCAGATCGAACAGGTTATCAACCTGTTTACAGAGATGGGCGTTGATGTCGTGGACCCGGAGCGGGCCCCGACCGGCGCCTATGCCATGCGCAAGGAGCGCTTGCGCAAGGAGGATTCTGCGCTCCGGGCCGATACGACAACGCTGGGCACGGTGATTCGCGTAGACGATCCGGTGCGCATGTACCTTCGCGAGATGGGCACCGTGGAGTTGCTGACCCGCGAGGGCGAGATTGAAATCGCCCGCCGTATCGAGGAAGGCCGCCTTCAGGTGCTGGAGGCGATCTGCCTCTGTCCGGCCACCTTCCGCGAAATCATGCTGCTGGGTGAGCTCATCCAGCAGGAAGATGCCGATCTGCGGAATATTCTGGATATTGACGACAAGGTCGTGAATGCCGCCGCCATCGCCGACTATGAGTCGCGTCTCAATCGCGCCGATGATGAGGAGCCGATCGAGGAGGAAAAGCCGAAGCTGGATGCGGAGGCCCTGGATGCCGCCATCAAGGCGCGTACGGCTACGCCCGACGGTACGCCGATGCAGGAAACCGTTATCACGCGCGAAGAGCAGCTTGAAGAGGCGCTGGCCCACTTTGCCGCAGCCAAAAAACTGCATGCGGAATATGTGCGGCTGAAGGCGCGCCTTGAGAAAAAGCCGACGGATGAAAAGCTTGCCGCCAAGGCTAGGGAGGTGCTCGACGCCATGCTGCACGAACTCGTCAGCATCCCGTTTTCAAGCAAGCAGATCGACATGCTCGTGCAGCGTTTCAAGAATTCAATTGAGCGCGTGCGCAAGTTTGAGCGCGCCATCCGTGACCTGGCCCTGAAGGCGAAGATGCCGCGCAAGCTCTTCCTCGAAAGCTTTCCGCCGATGGAGGTGGATGAAGGCTGGGTTGATGCGGTGCTGCGTGAGCATACGGATGCTCCGTGGGCGGACGCATTTGAGCAGGTGGGCGGGAAAATCCGGGAGAATCAGCGCCGCCTGCGCCGCGTTGAGCAGGAAACGGAGATGTCCGTGGCCGACCTGAAGGCTGTTGCCCGACGCCTGACGATGGGCGAGGCCAAGGCACGCCAGGCCAAGCGTGAAATGATCGAGGCCAACCTGCGGCTTGTGATTTCGATTGCAAAGAAGTACACGAACCGCGGGCTCGGCTTCCTGGATCTGATTCAGGAGGGCAACATCGGCCTGATGAAGGCGGTGGACAAGTTCGAATGGCGCCGCGGTTACAAGTTTTCGACCTATGCAACCTGGTGGATTCGTCAGGCAATTACACGCTCGATTGCCGATCAGGCGCGTACCATCCGGATTCCCGTTCACATGATTGAAACCATCAACAAGATGATGCGTGTCTCCCGTCAAATCGCACAGGAAATTGGTCGCGAGCCCACACCGGAAGAGCTGGCCGAACACCTGGAGCTGCCGGAAGACAAGGTGCGTCAGATTCTCGAAGTGGCCAAGGAGCCGGTATCTCTGGAAACGCCGATTGGTGATGACGAGGATTCACAGCTCGGTGACTTTGTCGAGGATCAGAATGCCGAGGATCCGCTGGACAGCGCTGTTGGCGCCGCCCTGAGCGAGGCGACCCTGAGTGTGCTTGATTCCCTGACGCCACGTGAGGAAAAGGTGCTGCGTATGCGTTTTGGCATCGGCATGAACACGGACCACACGCTTGAAGAGGTTGGCAAGCAGTTTGGCGTCACGCGTGAGCGTATTCGTCAGATCGAGGCCAAGGCCTTAAGGAAGCTGCGCCATCCGTCCCGGTCGCAGAAGCTCAAAACCTTTGCCGACAACCCGGAGGCACCTACCGTAGTATAGCCTTGCGGCCCGCTATACCGGCGGGACGTGAATGCGCCGGATATCAACCGCCCGGCGGCTATCCGTTTGTACGCGCACAAGCGTGGCGAAGATGCTGCCGCCGCGCTCTACCGGCTCGAAGCGCCGGGGCATTTTCTGGATCATGCGGTATAACGCGCCCTCCACCTGCATACCGATAATGGACTGGTATGCGCCTGTCATGCCGATATCGGTCTGATAGGCGGTGCCTTTCGGCAGGATCGTTTCATCACAGGTCGGTACATGCGTGTGCGTGCCGAAAACGAAGCTTGCCCGACCATCCAGCAGCCAGCCCATGCCCATCTTTTCACTGCTGGCCTCACCATGCATATCCACGAGAATGGCCACGACATTGTCAGGGATTTCACTCAATGCCTGCTCGACGGCTGTGAACGGGCTGTCCCACGGTCCCATGAAGACCTGGCCGATGAGATTGATAACTGCGATCCTGTGTCCCGCGGCTGTTTCGCGCACGGTCCAGCCACGGCCGGGGGTGTCCGGAGCAAAATTCTGCGGCCGGATGAGCCGTTCGTCCTCCTCCATGCGCGCGATAATGTCGCGCTTATCCCAGCAATGGTTACCGTTAGTCAGCACGTCCACGCCGAGGCGCAGCACCTCATCCACGGTTTTGTCCGTCATGCCGAAGCCTGCAGCCAGGTTTTCACCATTGGCGACGACGAAATCAATGGTATGCCGATCGATGAGGCCCGGAAGGTGCTCTTTCAGGGCGCGTCTGCCCGCCCTGCCCACGATGTCACCTATGACGAGGATGTTGATGATGTCCGGCATTCAATAGTCTCCATTTCCGTGATGATGGCATGCATGGGGAAGTCATGTGTGTCGCATGGGATATGCGGAACCTCCTGGCAGGCAAAGGCCAGCCCGATGACGCGCTGTAGATAGCGCGCATGTTCGGCCAGCCAGCGGTCGAAGCAGCCCAGTCCCAGCCCGAGACGGTTACCCTGCCGGTCAAACCCGACTATGGGACAGATGAGCAGGCTTGTGCCGCTCTGCGGTGTCCAGAAGGCGCCGTCCGACGGCTCCTGCACGCCATGTGCGCCTTTTTCCCACTGCGTGTCAGGGGTAACGCGCCGCCACTGCATGTGGCCGCTGCCACGGGTGACGGGAGCATAGGTTGTCTGGTGAAGTTGTGAAAACAGGTGAGTGGTATCTACTTCATCGCTCAGGGCCCGGTAGAGAAGGATATGGTCGATGCCACCAAGGCATGCGATATATTCCAGGCACCGATGCTGAATGGCTGCTGATGCCCTGGCGCGCTGCGCTTCGTCAAGACTGCGGCGGGCACTCAAGGCGCGCTGGCGAAGTGTATGCTTGTCGGTCATGTGATGCGGGGGAGGGAAAAAGAGCGCCCCCGCGCTGGCGAGACGGCACTAAGTTGTCGAACCCTCATGATGAGGTGGGCGCCGCACCCTTGCGTCAGGTATCCCGCCCTGGCGGGACGCACACGGCAAAGGTAGAGAAGCTCCCTTTCGACAAATATAGGCTCTGGCAACTATGACTGCCAATCGCTCAGCGCAGGGGCACTTTCGCCAAACCTTCTGCCTGTAAGGCTACATCATCCAGCGCCGAGAGCAAGGCCTCGGCCCCGTCCAGCTGCGTTCGCTGACTGGAAATAAGCTCACCTGCCAGATTCAGCGCCACAAGCGCAAGCAGCCTGTCTGATGCCACGGCTGTACCCATTTTGTGCAGCTCATCAAGCCGTTCCTGTACAAGGGCCGCGGCTGCGAGCACCTGTTCCGGCGCGTTCTGCGTGCGAATTGTCAGCGTGCGACCGAGTAGAGTGACATCAACGGAATGGGTCATGGATTCGGCTGGTCAACTCTGGATGCCAGCGCATCCAGTCTGGCAATGGTCTGCTCCACGGCACGCCTTGCCTCGGACTGCCTTTCCTGCATGGTCTGGTGCTGTGTCTCCAGCTTCTGCACCTGATCCCGCCGGTTGCGCAACTCGCTTTCAGCCAGCCGAACCACCTCTTTCAGCCGCTGGTTTTCAGCCATCAGGCTTTCCATATTGCGGCGAACGTCCGCCAGCAGGTGACCAAGCCTGTCAATGCGTTCCTGAAACTGCTCCTGCATGCGGGGCATTGAAGCATTGCCATTCGCCCGGGTCAACCATGACCGGCAGGGATATTTGTTTTATGGTGTCAGGGACGACTCAATCCCGGCAAGGGCGGGAAACCATTTGATCAGCAATGCGGACAAGGTGCTGAAGCTGCCCAGGAAAATCAGTGCGCCGACACCCATCAGCAGGATGCCCGAGATGATTTCCACGGCATGAAGGTGGCGTCTGAAGTCCTGCATCCAGCGGATGAAGCGGTCTGTGGCCAGGGCTGCAAGCAGAAAGGGAATGCCAAGGCCTGCGGAATAGACGGTGAGCAGCCCGATACCATGCGCGACGCTGTTCTGGGCCCCGGCCACGGCCAGGATGGCGCCGAGGATGGGGCCGACGCAGGGTGTCCAGCCAAAGGCAAAAGCGGCACCGAGCACGAGGGCACCCAGCCCATGGGTGGCCTTGATACGCTTCGTGTCGATATGTGCATCCATCATCAGGAACGGAATACGAATCAGGCCTGTGTAATGCATGCCGAAAATGAAGATGATGGCTCCGGCGATTTTTCCCAGGATGGCGAGGTGTGACAACAGCCACTGGCCGGCCAGTGTGGCCGATGCCCCGAGGGCAACAAAAACCAGGCTGAAGCCGGCGATAAACCATACGGACTGGATAATCGTGCGCCCCCGCATGGGGGCCTCGTGTAAGCGCAGGGTATTGACGGATGTGCCGCTAATGAATGAGAGATAGGCGGGCACAAGCGGCAGCACGCAGGGCGACAGAAAAGATAGCAGCCCTGCCAGCAGCGCCCCTGCAAAGGTGACTTCAATCATGGCTGCGGCTCCTCCTGCATTTTTATCCGGCGTGCGGCGGCATGCTTACGGGAGCAGGGTGAACGCATCATGAAGTGATCATGGTCTGAGCCTGCACCCAGTTACCATAGGCCTCGGCCGCTGTTCCCTGCAAACGGATGATTTCCGGTACATCATAGGGGTGATGTTTTTCCAGCCAGCATACGGCCTGTTCCACCGCCGGTGCGCTGGTCTTGATGCTCAGATAGTATTCTCCGTCATGCTGGATCGCACCCTGCCACCGGTATACCGATTGGCCGGGTGCCGATATGTGGACGCAGGCAGCCAGATGGGCGTCAATGAGTCCGTGTGCGAGCATGTTTGCGCCGGCCTCGCTGTCAACGCTGGTCAGGATGATGTGGATGCTGTCATCTTGCACGCGGCACATGCTACGCGGGACGGGCGAGGAGGAAAACGTGTGCTTGATGTCTTGTCGCCGGATGGGGTTCCATGCTAGCAAGAGCAACGGGAGGTGACAGCCCATGTCAGGAGAAATTCAATCTATCCTTCAGGAAAACAGGAAGTTTGATCCGCCCCCCGGAGCAGGTGCGCGCATCGCATCCATGGAGGCCTATCATGCGTTGCGACATGCGTTCGAGACAGATTTCGATGGTGCCTGGCGTCGACTTGCACGCGAGCACCTGAGCTGGAGAACACCTTTTACGCGTGTGCTGAATGATGAGCACGCGCCGTGCTTCCGCTGGTTTGAAGATGGCGAGCTGAACGTTTCCGAAAACTGTCTGGACAGGCATGTGGCTGCTGGCCTGGGTGAGTGGCCGGCCATCATCTGGGAGGGCGAGCCCGGTGAGGTGCGACATATCACGTATGCGGAGCTGCTCCGTGATGTCTGCCGGGCCGCCAATGCCTTGCGCGAGCTGGGCATTGAAGCGGGTGATCGTGTTGTTATTTATATGCCGATGATTCCGGAGGCCGCCGTGGCGATGCTTGCATGCAGCCGCATTGGTGCGACGCACTCGGTCGTGTTTGGCGCATTTTCCGCGCATGCGCTGAAAGAGCGCATCGAGGATGCCGGTGCGAAGCTTGTGATCACGGCTGACGGAGGCTACCGGCGCGGCGGCATCCATGCCCTGAAACCCAGTGTGGATGAGGCACTCAAAACAGGCTGTGACAGCATCCGTCACGTGCTTGTCGTCAGGCGTGGCGGCAATGCCGTGAGCTGGCACAAGGGACGGGATGTGGACTGGCATGAGGCGCTGGCGGTGCAGCCGGATGCCTGTGAGCCGGTAGCGTTGTCGGCCGAGCATCCGCTTTTCATCCTGTATACATCCGGTTCCACCGGCAAGCCCAAGGGCATTGTGCATGCAAGCGGCGGCTACCTGCTCTGGGCCAGGTTGACGATGCTGTGGACATTCGACTTCCGGCCCGAGTCAGACCTGTTCTGGTGTACGGCTGATGTCGGCTGGATTACCGGCCATACGTATACGGTTTATGGCCCGCTGGCCTGTGGCGGTACGACACTGATGTACGAAGGTGTGCCAACCTATCCCGACCCCGGCCGGCTGTGGCAGATATGCGCATCCCACGGCGTAACCGTTTTCTACACGGCGCCGACGGCGATCCGCGCGCTCATCAAGGCCGGTGACGAGTGGCCTGCCAGGCACGATCTTTCACGTCTGCGCATTCTCGGCACGGTTGGTGAGCCCATCAATCCGGAAGCCTGGATGTGGTACTACACGGTGATCGGCGGCAGCCGCTGCCCGATTGTCGATACCTGGTGGCAAACCGAAACGGGCGGTCACATGATTACTCCGTTACCTTTTGCCACACCGACAAGGCCGGGGTCTGCGGCCCATCCGCTGCCGGGCATTTTTGCTGCTGTCGTTGATAACGAAGGCAAGCCGGTAGGGCGAGGAGAAGGCGGGTTGCTGGTCATTACCCGTCCCTGGCCTTCGATGCTGCGTGGCATCTGGGGGGATGCGAAGCGCTACGAGGAAACCTACTGGCGCAAGTTTGACGGCCGCTACTATGTTGCCGGTGATGGAGCCCGTTGTGATGAGGATGGTTATTTCTGGATTATGGGGCGGGTGGATGATGTGCTGAACGTTTCCGGCCATCGCCTTGGTACAATGGAAATCGAATCCGCCCTGGTGGCACATCCCCAGGTGGCCGAGGCTGCGGTTGTCGGGCGTCCAGATGACGTGAAGGGAGAGGCAATTTTCGCCTTTGTCGTGCTCAAGGCCCCGGCGGATGATTCTGCGGCGCTGAAGGCGGCGCTGTGCGCACATGTTGCCCATGAAATCGGCCCTATTGCCAAGCCGGACGATATTCGTTTCGCCGAGGGGCTGCCCAAAACCCGATCCGGTAAAATCATGCGACGGCTGCTGCGTGATATCGCGGCCGGCCGTGAGATCAGGCAGGATATCTCCACGCTTGAAGACCGGCAGGTAATCGAGCAGTTGCAGGCTGCTTCATAGCGCTCAACAGGAATACGCCGTGGGATACCTTTCCCGTGCCGACATGCTGAGGTGATGCGTATCATATCCCTTCTGCGACGCATGTATGGGCCGGTACCGGTGCGGGCGCGATGGTATCTGGCCAGCCTGATCGTGCTTGCCGCAAGTGCCACAGTGTTGCATTTCCGCTTGCAGGAACATGTCCAGCAGCAGGCACAGCAGATGGTTGACCAGTGGCTGGCATCCACCGGAGGCAAGGCTGGGCGTGTCCACTATCAGCTGCTACGTGGCGATATCAGCATCCACAACATACGTCTTTCGCGTGCAGACATGGTGCTGCACGCGAGCCAGGCATATCTGCATGCACCGCTTTCCGTACTGGGGACCGGTCACCTGGTCTTTTCGGATGTGTATATCAAAGGGCTTACGGTTGATCTGCATCCAGTGAAATACCGGGATGTGTTCGATACCGGGACACAACGGCGCGTACTGGCGGCACTGGGGTTGCTGCGGATGACCCAGCGCGTGCAAGTGGACAAGCTTCTCCTGCGTGCGTATGCAGTAAGTGGCCAGCTGCTTCTTGCCTCAGGGCGACTGCATCTGGATGTTGGAAAAGCAGGCCGACACCTGCAATTACACATGGAGATGGCCGGTGGTGAGCTTGATGGTACCGGAGAATGGCAATGGGATAGGGCGGGCAGGCTGCGAATGCAAACCGACTGGAAGTGGCAGCATGTAGGGATTGAGCCCGTGCTCGTACAGCTGGATCTGGCGCGATGGCTGCGCGGGGCCAGTGACGGCCATCTGTCCTGGCGGGCCGACTGGCATAGCAACGTCCATGAGCTGACAGGCCAGCTGATACTTGCCGGTACGGTTACACAGACAGGCGAGGAGGTGGAAAGGCCCCGTGCCGCTATCGATTTCACGGTATCGGCAAAGGCCGGACAGGTCGCTGGCCGTTTTGATTGCAAGGCAGTCCCACTGGCTGATATTCAGACCCCTACCCTGGGCGGGAGACATCTTGCCAGCGCTGTGTTCAGCGGTGAGATCAGGCTCGAAGGTGGTGAGCAGGCTTCTGCCCGTTGGCACTATACGGCGGATGGCACGTTAAACGATGCCGTTTACAGTGGCACCAGCCTGCCACCATGGCGGCTGCCGCAGGTGGTTTTTTCCGGCCTGGAGTTGAAGCTGCCCGAGCAGAAACTGCGCATTCAGAAACTGCTTGCCACAGGCGCTGATGTTGTATTCTGGTTGTCGGGCAACCACGGCATGGATGGTTTTGCCCCGGGCTGGAAGCTGGCAGTAGAGACACTTGCGCTGGAGCGACTGCATCTGCGCCTGCAACCCGACGACAAAGGTGATTTTCTGCACCTTATCGGTCTGCATGGTACGGGGCAGCTGCGCCCCGGTGGCGATATTACACTTGATCTGCGCAGTGACGGGGAAGCAGCACACTGGCGTATTCTCAGTCATGGCTCTCTCGCCCGGTCTGCACTTGAGGCGGAGGTGACGGCCAGCGATGTGCCGCTGGTGCAGCTGCGCCCTTTGTTGCCCGACTTCTCCTGGCTGGGTGTCGGAGAGGCACCGGAACTGGGTGGTGATGTTTCCCTGAAGCTCCACGTTCAGCGAGATGCAGAAGGTACACATGCGAGCGGCAGCGTACGGGCAATATCTGTTTTGCTCGCCCATGCCAGCACGCGCATTGGTGTGGATCGCCTGCAGCTGGATATCATGCGGGCGGGTACGGGGGTCATGCATATCAGCCGGCTAAGGGGAGATGGCTGGCGGTATCAGGCGCCATTGCTGCCGATGGATGCCGCCCCCTCCGCTGCAACACCGTCGTCCGGGGACCAGTCGCATCAGTGGCGGATGGATAATATCTCGCTAAACGGCGGTGCCATCAGTATCGGTGGTGACGCCGGCTGGATGCAGCATGTAAATGTGCATGTGAGAGGCCTCTATGCAGGCCATGATGCTCCGATCAGCGCGCAGGGTCGGCTGGGCGAAGGTGCGCTGCAACTGAGTGGAAGCGTGGACGTGTTTTCGCCGACAAAACGCTTTGCCATACGGGGCAGGCTGCGCCACGCACTGCCATTCTTCCTCGGTGACTGGTTTGCCATTTCCGGTGCGCCGCGGATTACGC
Organism: uncultured Zetaproteobacteria bacterium; assembly: GCA_964601765.1. Taxonomy (GTDB): domain Bacteria; phylum Pseudomonadota; class Zetaproteobacteria; order Mariprofundales; family Mariprofundaceae; genus SZUA-181. The sequence continues at coordinate 678 of CAZROR010000042.1, read as the reverse complement.
GAGGTCGTCTGAATGCAGACTTGCGGCTGAAAAACGCGGGGGAGGGTGGCAGATACCGCGGTGTGCTTTATCTTGGCCTGTATCATGGCCAGCTGGAATCAGGGGTTTTTCCCCATGATGCGCTGCTGAAACTGGCCGGTTATGGCACGCAGTCGATTTTCAACCGGCTTAAATCGCCGGCCCGCTGGTGGATCAAGGTGCCACTGGCAGGGGAAACCCGGGCACTGGGTCTGCGGACGCTGGGCAGACAACTGCTGGGCGTGATACGCAAGCGGATGGAGCAGGCCGCCCCCGCTGATCCGCTTGTCCGGGAGGAGACAGTCATGACACTGGAGCATATACGCCTGCACGACGGCAAGCCGCTGTCACTGAATGAGCGCACGCGACTGCGCCGCATGCTGGCAGGCCTGAAGGGCCACCATGGGTTTGTTATTGATTTGCAGCCGCAGCTTGGCAACGAGCCGCTTGATAACGGAATGATTGCGAGGATACGCCATACGCAGGCAATGATTGAAAGGTTTTTGCGGCGGCAGGGCATTACCACGATGAGGATTTTCCCGGTCTGGCCTCAGGCCCGGCACCGAACCGGAGAGGTGGGCGGCATTCTGATTCGGGCACTGGCTTCATGAAAAATCCGGGCTGATATGGCTGCCCCTGTCAACAACAAGCAAACGACCC
>CAZROR010000041.1:0-15383 GCA_964601765.1 uncultured Zetaproteobacteria bacterium | reverse complement strand
GTATTTCGCCGGAAAAACCAAATGGTACATCAGCACCGTAACATTGTGACTCTTGTGAATATATTCGCTCATCCCCACAAACTACGCCGCAAGCGGCGGGGAATGTACCCCAAGGGATTCAAACCAGACCTAATCAGTTGACAACATATAGTTTAGGGTAATAGATGCTGAACCCTGAAGGGCCATAGGGTAAGCAGCCCAAGAACAGCTGCCAAAATCAACCCAACATGCCATTTGTGACATATTACTCATAGTCAGCGCCCGCCCACTGCGCTCACCTTGTCTCTGCACAAATACTACCCACTTCTCCCCACCGGCGGGATATGCCGGGAAACCCTTGGGAAATCCATATTTTCGGCTGTGGCGGAATGCGTCATACGGCCACGCACGTGGCATTGCCGGGTTGACATGCATTGAAAAAGGTGCATAAATTGGCGATTAGTGGGGAAATGTGGGTAAATGTCCCTACGGCGATGACAGCGGGAGGCAGGGCCGAACCAGATGTTTCAGGGCGAACACAGAAACTGCATGGACGGAAAAGGGCGCGTTGCCATCCCCGCCACCTTCCGCGAATCGCTGCGGCATCACTACGATGACGAGCGCATCATCCTCACACGCGACTTCGACGGTGGCCTGCGCGGTTATCCGCCGAAAGAGTGGGAGCGCGTGCATCAGTCACTGCGCAAGATGTCCAGAAATGACCCGAAGGTGCGCGCCTACGAGCGCTTTGTTGTCAGCGCAGCCACCACCTGCACGCCGGACAAGCAGGGCCGCATCCTGATCTCACAGACGCTGCGCGCTCATTCCGGCCTGGAGCGAAATGTCGTGCTGGCCGGCATGTTCGACCACTTCGAAATCTGGGACGAGGCACGCTGGACGGCACGACTGGCCGAAGACCTGAGCCTGCTGAAAGACGGCGGACTGGATTTCTGATGTGCCGGACACCATCCATACACCCGTTCTTCTCGAAGCCTTTGTGGACGCGCTGTGCCAAGACACAGACGGTCGCTACATCGATGCTACCTTTGGGAGAGGCGGCCACTCCCGCGCCATCCTCGGCCGCCTCTCCCGAACCGGCCGCCTTATCGGCCTGGACCGTGACCCCGAAGCGGTCCATGCCGGCCGGCAGCTGGAAAAGAAAGATGCGCGCTTCCGCATGGAACATACCACCTTTGCAGAGCTTGATGCCGTGCTTGACCGACACGGCTGGGAAACGGTCGCGGGAGTCGGCTTCGACCTTGGTACCTCCTCCCCCCAGTTCGATGATCCCTCCCGCGGCTTATCCTTCCAGCATAACGGACCGCTGGACATGCGCATGAACCCACAAAGTGGCAAACCGCTGTCAATACGCCTGGCACAGGTTTCCGAGCGCGAACTCGAAACCATTATCCGGCAATACGGTGGTGAGCGCTTCGCCGGCCGTATCGCGCGAGCCATCTTGCGTGCTCTGCACACCGGAACGCTTGCGACAACCCGCGACCTGGAAAATATCTGCTTCCATGCTGTACCACGACAGGCACGGCATGGCCACATCCACCCGGCCACGCGCACATTTCAGGCATTGCGTATCTGGATTAATGATGAAATGGCCCAGCTCCGTGCAGGCCTTGCGGCGGCCATGCGCCGGCTGGCCCCGCGCGGCAGACTGGTCGTCATCGCCTTTCATTCCGGGGAAGACAGGCTCGTGCGCGACATGATCGAGGCCCAGGTACATCCGTGCATTTGCCCGCCCGACTTCCCGGTCTGTACCTGTGGACGAACACCAACCATGCGCTGGATCAGCAAAAAGCCCATACGGCCGACTACTGATGAAACCAGGGCCAACCCGCGCAGCCGCTCGGCCAGGCTGCGCGTGGCGGAGCGGCTGGCATGAGCAGGATAGCCTGGTGGCGTCCCATCCCCGTGATCGGCCTTGCCCTGGCCTTGCTGGCCGTGGGACAGATCAGCCTGGCGCACCTGCGTAACGGGCTATCGCAGGACATCAGCCTGGCACAACAGCAGCGCCAGGCGCTGCAAACGGAGCTGAACCAGCTGCGCCTGGAGCTCGCCAGCCTGACCCGGCCGGGCCGGCTGCGTACACTGGCCGCCTCCCGACTCGGCATGGGGCCGGCAGCGGCCCGTCAGATCATCCGGCCATGAAGCACACTCCCGATATGTATGCCCGCCGCCGGCTGGAAGTGGTGGCGGGTACTGTCGCACTGGGCTTTGCCCTGCTTATCGTCCGTGCCGTGGATCTGCAATGGCTGCAAGCGGACAGGCTCGCTGCACAGGCGGAAAAACAGCGTCATCGCCAGTTCACGGTAAGTGCTCCGCGTGGAGCAATTCTTGACCGCAAGGGACGGATACTCGCCGAGAGCATCAAGGTACCCTCCATTTCCGCTATTGCTGAGGATATCCCAAAGACACAAATCCCCCGGCTCGCACGGGCACTCGGCATGCGCCCGGCCACATTGAGAAAACGTCTGGTCGGCCGGCGGGGATTTGTCTGGCTTGCCCGCCAGACGAGCCCGGAAACGGCTGAACGCGTTCTATCCCTGCGCATCCCCGGCATTCGCCGTGAAACGGAATGGCGCCGCTATTATCCGCTCGGCCCGGAGACGGGGCACATTCTTGGCTTTGTCGGGGTCGATGGGAAAGGTCTGGAAGGGCTGGAGCGCAGTCTGGATGATACGCTGCGTGGCCGGCCCGGCAGCATGCAGATCCGGCGCGATGCTCGCGGCAACCTGCTACCGGATGGAATCTGGCTGCGTCGCGCGCGTCCCGGCAAGCCGGTGCGCCTGTATCTTGATGCGACGATCCAGAGTGCGGCATATGCTGCCCTGGCGGAGGGTGTGCGCAGGCATGGCGCCCGCGCAGGCTCCGTGGTTGTCATGCGGCCTGATGACGGCGCCATCCTTGCCATGGTGAACTGGCCAAGCTTCAACGCCAACAACTTTCGCAACTCCCGCCCCTCCGAATGGCGCAACCGGGCCATTACGGATGTATTCGAGCCTGGTTCCGTGCTCAAGCCCTTTGCTGTCGCGGCGGCCCTGCTCTCCGGCCACTGGAAGCCAACATCCCGCATCTTTTGCGAAAACGGCCGTTTTGCAGTCGCCAATTACGTGATTCATGACGATCACCCCGAAGGCTGGCTCGACATAGCCGGTGTACTTGTTCATTCAAGCAACATAGGTGCCGCAAAGCTGGCGCTGGATGTTGGTGCCAAGCCCCTGTATCGGGTACTGACAGATGTCGGCTTCAGTCGCCGCACGGGCATCGGCCTGGGGGGAGAGTCCCCCGGCATCCTGCCACCATTGTCCCGGTGGGGACCGGTTGAAACCGCCACCATCGCTTTTGGGCAGGGAATTGCCGTCACGCCGTTGCAGCTTGCAACGGCCTTTTCGGTTTTGGCCAGTGGCGGCAGCTATCACTACCCCGCACTGATCCAGGATGGCAGCAACCCCACACCCGGCCGACAAGTGTTGCCGCATCATATCGCCCGTACCGTCATGACTATGCTGGAGCGCGCTACCGGACCGGACGGTACTGGCCGCCTTGCCGTTCCCGCCGGCTACCGTGTGGCGGGCAAGACGGGCACGGCTCAGAAGCCCGGCCCAAATGGTGGCTATGCACCCGGCAAGTTCACGGCCGTATTCGCCGGCGCCGTACCGGCACGCCATCCGGCCGTGGTCATTGCGGTTGTCGTGGATGAACCCCATGATTCCATCTACGGAGGCCGGGTAGCTGCGCCGATTTTCCGGAAAATTGCAGCAGGCATTCTCCCCTACCTGGGTGTCTCTCCACATGTCGAGCCACAGCCGCATACACCATGGCACAGTCTGCCAGTCAGCGTCGCCGCGGCACCGGAAACCACACCTGCCGGGGCCACGCCTTCCCTGCTCGGCATGTCGCTGCGCGAGGTGCGGCGTATTGCCATGCGTCGTGACTACCAGCTGCGCGTGCACGGCAGCGGCTGGGTGCACCGACAGCAGCCGGCCGCATTTGCTCCGCTGCCGGCCGGAGCTACGCTTGAGGTGTGGCTCGATGATTAGGTTCGAGGATGCTCCCCATATGCCCGCCCGTCGCCTGTCCGAGCTGGTCCCGGACACCGTATCGCTGCACACAGATGTTGAAATCCTTGGTATTTCGGATGACTCACGTGACATCCAGCCGGGTGAGGCCTTTCTGTGTCTGCCGCGCGCCGGCACGGATGCCCCTGCTTACATGGCTGCAGCCCGCAAGGCCGGTGCTGCCGCGATCATCAGTGTCGGTGACCTGCCCACCGGCAGTCCACCGACGGAGCTGCGTCTGGCGGATACAGCTGCCGCAGGGCGCCTGCTGCGGCGCTGGTTCAGAACGGAACAGGTGGATACCAAGCTGATCGGCATCACGGGCACGGACGGCAAGACCAGCATTGCCTGGATGCTGCGCCAGGCACTGGACGGGCTGCACGGACCCGCCTGGGCGGTTGGTACGCTGGGCTGGACGAGGGGTACTGAAGACATCGTCTCTCTTGGCAACACGACACCATCCATGCTCACCCTGCATCAGTTGCTGGCCATGGCCCAGGCGACAAATGCAAGCGCTCTGATCTGCGAGGTGTCCTCGCATGGCATCGCACAGCAGCGCATTGCCGGCCTCGATTTTGATGTTGCGGTATGGACAAACCTCGGGCACGACCACCTGCATGACCATGGCGGCTTTGAATCCTATGCCGATATCAAGGCTGGCTTTCTCAGCCAGGTAGCGGGAGATGGTGGTATCACGATTGGCAATGCCGACGATCCGGAGGTCGCAGCACGCACGCCGAAAGGTACCTTGTACTACGGCCGGGGCCTGTACCGCGACAATCTGGCCATGGCCTGGGAACAGGAGTTGCCCGGCATATTGCGGCTGTTGCCCGCCGTACCGGATGGTACGGGAGAAAGGCGGGAGATTCGTATCGAGGACATCCCACTGGGAGATTTCCACGCGGAAAACCTTGCTGTAGTCACGCTCATTCTCAGCGTCGCCTTCGATGTCTGGGCACCTAATTTTGAAAAGCTGCTGAGTGGTATCAATGCTCCACCCGGCCGTCTGCAGCCCGTAAATGTCGGCCCATGGCAGGTGTTCATAGACTACGCCCATACCCCGGAAGCACTGGAGCGCTGCCTCTCGGCCGCCCAGCGACTTACGCACGGCCGGCTGCTGACGGTCTTCGGCTGTGGTGGCAACCGGGATCATGAAAAACGCCCCAGCATGGGGGCCATCGCGGCAAGGCTGGCCGATGCCGTATGGATCACCTCTGATAATCCACGCGATGAAATGCCGGAGGTAATTGCTGCGGAAATCGTGGATGGCATTGAGCGACCCTATCCCGCTGATATCCACCTGCAACTGGATCGGGCTGCCGCCATCCGGGAGGCAGTGGAGGCAATGGAGCCGGACGACATACTCGTCATCGCCGGCAAAGGCGCCGAAAGCTATATGGAAATCGGCGGGCACCGGCAGCCGTGGAGCGATGCAGAGGTGGCAGCTGCTGCCATGCGTGAAAAAAATGACCATACGATGATACGGGCATGCGCATGACGGGAACGCAGATTCAACAGGTCACGCGTGGCCGCTGGCTGGGCCAGGCCCCGGCCTGGGTGCATGGCATCTGCACGGATACGCGCCGGATTCGGACAGGCGAGGCGTTTCTCGCTTTACGCGGAGCACGCTTTGACGGTCATGCGTTCGGCAACCTGGCCGCATCCCGTGGTGCTGCCGCACTGATCGGTGATCGTGAAGGTGCGAAGGGATGGAAGGATATTCGCCTGCCACAGCTGCAGGTGGAAGACAGCCTGACAGCACTCGGTGATATTGCCGCGGCCTGGCGGCAGCAGTTCGGTGGCCGGGTGATCGCTATCACCGGCTCGGTTGGCAAAACCTCACTGCGCAGCATGCTTGAGTATGCGCTGCCCCGTCTTGGCCTGACAGTTGCCGCCACCCACGCCAACGAAAACAACCTGATCGGTGTGCCGACAACGCTGCTGCACGCACAGGGCGACGAGGACATCGTGCTGGTCGAATGCGGCATCAGCGAACCCGGTGAAATGACGCGGCTGGCCACCATCGTCCAGCCTGATGTTGCCGTCATCACGGCCATCAGCGCGGCTCATACCGAAGGGCTGGGAGGTGTTCCGGGTGTGCTGCGTGAGAAGGCCACCCTGCTCTCCACCCTGCGGCCTGATGGCTGGTGTGCACTGGGCACCGGGGTGCATAGATCCATGCTTGCGCACGGATGCACACCAAGCTGCGCGCTGCTGGACATGGACGCACCGGAAACCGGTTGTGTGCGCTGGGAACTTGCCGGCAGGAGGCTCTGCCTGCAACTGGCAGACCAACAGGCGAATATCGAGCTGAACCTTCCGGCAGCCCACTGGGGGACAAACCTGGCACTTGCTGCAAGCATCGTCTGCCGCCTTGCCGGGGTCTCCCTGTCAGGGGCAGCGGAGGCACTCAGCGGCTGGCGGCCTGTTGCCGGCCGCATGTGCTGTCTCACAGGGCCCGGCGGCTGCCAGATCATCGACGACACGTACAACGCCAATCCTGCTTCCATGCAGGCCGCGCTGGATACGCTGGGACGTCTGCCAGGCAGGCATTTCGCCATTCTCGGAGACATGGCGGAGCTGGGTGCGGACGCCGACCTGTTGCATGCCGATCTCAGGCCAGGCGAGCTTGCAGGGCTGATTCTGGTTGGCCATCACATGCACCGGTTGCGTGATACGTGCCCGGAAGCGATCTGCGTGGCAAATGCGGAAGCTGCCATCGGGCCAGCACTTGCCTGGCCACTGGCAGCCGGGGACCACGTGCTCATCAAGGCATCCCGGTGCATAGGCCTGGAACGCGTCGTACGGGCGCTGACGGATACAAGCCATGCTGTATAACCTGCTGTACCCGCTTGCCGACCAGTATTCATTCCTGAATCTGTTCCAGTACATTACCTTCCGCACCGTCTATGCACTGGTTACAGCACTCGTATTGTCCTGGATTCTGGGCCCGGCCTTCATCCGCTGGCTGAAACGTTATCAGGGAGAAGGGCAGCCCATTCGTCGCGATGGCCCGGCCACGCACCTTGCCAAGGCAGGCACGCCGACGATGGGTGGAGCGCTGATTCTGCTGGCCCTTACACTGTCCACGCTGCTCTGGGCGGACCTGACCAACGCCTATATCTGGCTAGCGATCTTCCTGACCCTGAGCTATGGCGCTATTGGCTGGTACGATGACCACCTGAAGGTCATGCGAGGTAACCCAAAGGGGCTGTCCGGCTACTGGAAACTTGCCCTGCAAACCCTTTTTGGCGGCATTGCTGCAGCTGGTCTGGTGCAGCTCGCACCACCCATCATTGATATCCCCGTCTTTAACTATCAGTGGAACATGGGCATGTGGTATGTCCCCTTTGTCATCTTTGTGCTCGTTGGCTCATCAAATGCCGTCAACCTTACCGATGGGCTGGATGGGCTGGCCATTGGTCCGGCATTCATGGTGGCCGGTGCGCTTGCTGTCGTCGTCTACGTGGCCGGCCACGCAAAGTTCTCAGATTACCTGCTCATCCCTTATGTGCCCGGAGCGGGCGAGTTGACCGTATTCTGCGGTGCCATGGTTGGAGCCTGCCTGGGCTTTCTGTGGTTCAACACCTATCCAGCCCAGGTATTCATGGGGGATGTTGGTGCACTGGCACTTGGTGGCAGCCTTGGCTTTGTCGCCAGCAGCGTTCACCAGCAGCTGCTGCTGGCCATTGCCGGCGGCATCTTCGTGCTTGAGGCCGTATCAGTCATGGTGCAGGTCGTATCCTTCAAGCTGACCGGTCGCCGTGTGTTTCGCATGGCACCGATTCATCATCATTTCGAACTCAAGGGGTGGGCTGAACCCAAGGTTATCGTGCGTTTCTGGATCATCGCACTGCTGCTGTCCCTGGTGGCGCTGTCCACCCTGAAGATCCGATGAAAGCCATCCCTTTCACCAGCGCCGCCATCATCGGCATGGGCCGCACGGGCTGCTCCGTGGCCCGCTTCCTGCACCAGTTTGGCGTTGCGTGCATCGCCTTTGACGAGCACAGACAGACCCTGCCGGATGACATTCCCCCGATTCCCATGCATACGGGCAGTCTTGATTTCGCCCGGCTTGCCGACAGCGAATGCATTGTTGTCAGCCCCGGCGTGCCATGGCAGCACCCGGCCCTGGAAGAGGCCCGGGCGGCCGGTATTCCCGTTATCGGTGACCTGGAGCTGTTTGCCGACCACTTTGACGGTGAGCTCCTGGCCGTGACCGGCACGAATGGCAAAACAACGACCGTTTCACTGATCGCCACGCTACTTGAAACGCTGCCTGGAGGCATCGAGGCTGCCGGCAACATCGGCAGGCCCATGCTCGACCTTTTGCTCGAGGAATATGTGCCTGATCGCGTTGTGCTGGAGCTGTCGAGTTTTCAGCTTGAGCGCTGCCGGCGGATTCATCCGCGCTGGGCTGCCTTGCTCAACGTACAGCCGGATCACGCGGACATGCATGCAAATGCAGCCAGTTACACAGCGGCCAAACTGCGCCTGTTTGCACATCAGGGGAAGGGCGATACGGCCCTGCTGCCAGCAGATACGCGCTGGGATGAGCTCGCCGACGAGCTTGCCGGCCGCGGTGTTCGCATACGCCGCTTCGGCATGTGCGATGAGACACAAAGCATGGCGGCCGGCCTGTGTGATGGAACTGAAGGCACCGTCCTTTTCTGGACTCAAGGTAACCGACAGCACACAATTCCCTGTGCCGAACTCAGAACACTTGGCACACATCAGCATCTGAATATGGCGGTAGCAGCCCAGGCAGCAGCGGACTTCGGCGTCCAGCCAAGCGTAACCTGCGAGGCCCTGGAGTCTTTCCGCGGCCTGCCACACAGGATGCAATACCTGGGCCGGACGGCTGGCAAGGCCTGGTATGACGACTCCAAGGCCACAAACCCCAATGCGGCGATGGCCGCATTGGGGTCGTTTGACCGTGTGTTGTGGATCTGCGGCGGGCTGCGAAAAGGGCTGGACCTTGCGCCGCTGACCCGTATTGCAAAGCGGCACGTTGCACGTGGATTCATCATCGGCCGTGATACCACCGCGTTTGCGGATATGCTTGCGACAGCTCGTGTCCCGTTCGACATTGCCGGCGAAATGCATCGCGCCGTCTCTCTGGCAGCAGCCTATCCGGATGCCCTGCCCGTATTGCTTTCGCCTGCTGCCGCGAGCCAGGATCAGTTCAGCGACTATGCCGAACGCGGTCGCTGTTTCTCCGATGCCATCGCATGCCTGGAGCCAGCCGCATGAAGCGCCTGGCACCGTTCGACCCCCTCATGTTCGGCTGCGTGCTGGTGCTGCTTGCCACGAGCGTCATCATGGTCGCCAGCGCCAGTCTCGGGATTGCCGAGGTGCGCTATCACGACCCCCTGCGCATCATCAGCCACTGGCTTGTCTACATTCCGATCGGGCTCACCCTCATGTGGCGGATGTCCCGCATCGACACCACCTGGTGGCAGGCTGGCACGATGCCCCTGCTGGCCGCTGGCCTGGCCATGCTGGTACTCGTACTGATTCCCGCCATCGGCACTGAGATGAACGGGGCACGGCGCTGGTTCTCCCTGTTTGGACTTACGTTGCAGCCGATCGAGCTATTCAAGCCCCTGCTCGTGCTCTACATGGCGCATTACATGGCCTCCTACCCCGACAGGCTTGCCCGATTCTCAACCGGCCTTGCCCCCATGCTCGTCGTGCTCGGCACCACCATCGGCCTGTTGCTGCTGCAGCCTGACTTTGGCAACAGCGCTTTGCTGGCCATGGTTTGCCTGGGCATGTGGTTCATCGGCGGCGTACCGCTGAAGCAGCTGGTAACTCTCGTCGGCGGCATGCTTCCACTTGGTGCCCTGCTCCTGATTGCCGAGCCGTACCGCCTGCGGCGGCTGCTGAGCTTTGTTGATCCCTGGGCTGATCCGCTCGGCAGTGGATATCAACTCGTTCAGTCCATGCTCGCCTTCGGTGCCGGCGGTGTGCAGGGCGCAGGCCTGGGGCAAGGGGTGCAAAAGCTCTTCTACCTGCCCGAGCCGTTCACGGACTTCATTGCCGCCGTACTGGCTGAGGAACTCGGCCTGATCGGCACGCTTGCCCTGATTGCAACATTCTCTGTGCTGTTGTGGCGTGGCTTCCTGCTGGCTGCACGCACACGGGATGCCTTTCCACGCCTGCTGGCCAGCGGATGCATGCTGCTGCTGGGTGCCACCTTCCTCATCAACATGGGCGCAGCCATGGGCATCCTGCCCACCAAGGGCATGCCGATGCCGCTGATGTCCTACGGCGGCAGCGCCCTGCTCGGCAACTGCGCATTGCTGGGACTCGTGTTTTCTGTTCAGCGGCACCAGCCGCGAAACAGCCGGCGAGGCATGCGGACATGAGCACGCGCACCCTGCTCTGCATTGCCGGTGGTGGCACCGGCGGACACGTGATGCCGGCACTGGCCCTGGCCGATGCCGTACGGCAGCGCTGGACAAAACTGGATGTGGAGTTCGTCGGTGCCGAGCGCGGCCTGGAGGCCAGGCTACTGCCAGAACGCGGCGAAAGTGTGTTTCTCATCACCATGCACAGCTTCCAGGGAGCAGGCCTGATACAGAAACTGCGCGTACTGGCCTGGGAGCTGCCACGTGCCATATGGCGTATTCGCCGCCACTGGCAGGCCAGACGACCGCACGTCGTCGTCGGCGTTGGTGGCTATGCGAGCGTGGCGGGTGTCGTCGCAGCGGTCATGGGACGTATCCCTGTCGTCTTGTATGAGCAAAATGCCATTCCCGGCATGGTCAATCGCAGGCTGGCGGCCTGGTGTAACCGCATCATGCTGGGTTTTTCAGAGGCATCTGCCCACCTGCCCGCCGACAAGTGCAGCGTGACGGGCAATATCGTCAGTCCGGCCATCGCCACCGCCCGATGGCAGCCGCACAACCCGCCACGACTGCTCGTCCTCGGAGGTTCCCAGGGAGCGGCGGTACTAAACCGGGTTGTGCCGGAAGCCTGCCGCCTGCTGAAGCAGAAGGGCCGGGCATTTGCCGTCACCCATGTGGCAGGGGAAGGCACAGATCGAGTCCAGGCTGTCCGAATGGCATACCAACAGGCCGGCATGGAGGCTGAGGTCATCGACTTCTGCCGCAATATGTCTGATTTGTATACCAGTGGAGACTTGTTGATCGCACGCGCCGGCGCCATGACCGTCACGGAGGCCGCGGTCGTCGGACTCCCTGCCCTGTTCATCCCCCTACCCCGTGCAGCTGACAACCACCAATACCACAATGCTGCCGCCCTGGCCGGCTGCAATGCGGCGGAAATCCTTGACGAGCAGCGCCTCAGCGCATCCGCCCTGGCCAGCCGGATCGAGACATCGATGTTCGACCGTGCCCGTCTTGAGGCCATGAGCCAGGCTGCGCGGCGTGCCCTGCCCGCAAATGCTGAACAGCAGCAGCTCGATGTCCTTGCTGGCTTGCTGGAGGGCGCAACATGAAGGCGCGTGTACAACGCATCCACTTCACCGGAATTGGCGGCATCGGTATGAGTGGTATCGCCGAACTTCTGCATAATCAGGGCTTTACGGTGCAGGGCTCCGATGCGGCTGACAATGCCAATGTGCGCCGGCTGCGTACCATGGGCATCAGGGTATTCACAGGTCACCGGGCGGAACACGTTGGTGATGCCCAGGTCGTCGTCGCCTCCTCGGCCATCGATGCCGATAATATCGAGCTGAAAACGGCACGGGAGCGAGGCATACCTGTTATCCCGCGGGCGGAAATGCTGGCCGAACTGATGCGCATGAAGCATGGCATCGCTGTAGCCGGAAGCCATGGGAAAACCACCATCACCTCCATGATCGCACACCTGATGCAGATAGCCGGGCTTGACCCTACCTATGTGATTGGTGGGCGGCTGGTGGCAACCGGCGACAACGCACGCCTTGGAGAAAGCCCGTATCTTGTCGCCGAAGCAGATGAAAGTGACGGCTCATTTCTACAGCTGACGCCGATGATCGCCGTGGTCAGCAACATTGATCCCGAACATCTCGACCACTATGGCGACTTTGACCATCTATGTGCAGCCTTCCGCCATTTTGTCGAACGGGTGCCATTTTACGGCCGGGCCGTGCTGCACCACGAGCATCCGCATGTGGCAGCACTGCGCCAAGGCCTGCACAAGCCCGTGACCACCTACGGCTCAAGCCCGCAGGCGGACATCCACCTGCTCGAGACCACAACGGACAACCTCGGCCAGCGTCTAAGGGTGGGCGCCCGCGACAAAGGCAAGCTTGGAGAATTCCGGCTTGCATTGCCCGGCCGACACAACGCCGAGAATGCGCTCGCCGCCATTGCGGTACTGATCGACCTTGGTGTCTCTATCGATGTCATTCGTGAAGGCCTTGCCTCTTTCTCGGGCATCCAACGCCGTTTCCAGCATGTCGCCATTGGTAACGGTATTCTCGTGGACGATTACGCCCATCACCCTTGCGAAATCCGTGCCACCCTGGATGCGGCACGCGCATGCTGGCCGGACAAGGCGCTGCTGACAATTTTCCAGCCACACCGTTATACGCGCAGCCGCGACCTGATGCAGGCATTTTTCAGCGCCTTCGATGCCTCGCATGAGGTGGTACTACTGCCCATCTTTGCTGCCGGGGAGACACCAATTGCAGATGTAAGCGCCGATCGGATGATCGAGGGCATGCGAGCCCGGGGACATCGCAATGCCACGCTGTGCGACGACCTGGCACATGCGCGCATGCTGGCCGAGAAGGCGCTTGCCGAAGGAAAGGTCGTGTTGCTCATGGGTGCGGGCTCCATCGGCGGACTGGCTGCAGATATGCGTGGCGACAAAACGGTGAATGCCGCATGAACCTGGCCTGGGAATCTATCCTGAAGACGCTCGGTGAGCTGCGCGCCGACGAGCCGATGGCACGCCACACTACCCTTGGCGTAGGCGGAGCGGCCAGGTGGTTCTTCCGTCCGGCGAGCCGGCTGGCGCTGGTTGATGCCATCCGCATGCTGCCGGCCGATATGCCCGTGCTTCCGCTTGGCCGTGGCAGTAACCTGCTGGTTGGTGACAGTGGCTTCGACGGCATCGTTATCGATCTCAGTGAGATCAGGTCGCTGGAAGCACGCGACAACCAGGTTCGGGCCGGAGCGGGTACCCGCATGAGCCGCCTGGCCAGATACAGTGCCGAGCACGGGCTCTCAGGGCTGGAGTTCATGGCTACCGTGCCGGGGGATGTCGGCGGCGGTATAGCCATGAATGCCGGGGCTTTCGGCCAGCAGGTTTCGGATACCCTGAGCAGCATCGATGTCGTTCATCGGGACGGCCGCTGCGAACAACTGAAGGCAGCGGTACTTGAGATGGGCTATCGCCATACCAGGTTGCCGGCTGGCAGCCTGGTGCTGGGTGCATGCTTTGCACTGCGTCCCGATGCACCGGAGGCCATCCGGGCGCGCATGGACAAGATGCGCCGGCAACGCAGCCAGAGCCAGCCGCTGTCCGCACCCAATTGTGGGTCGGTCTTCAAAAATCCGCCACAGGCACACGCTGCCCGCCTCATCGAAGATGCGGGACTTAAGGGCTACAGGATTGGCCATGCCCGAATTTCTGATGTCCACGCAAACTTCATCGTCAACGAAGGCGGTGCCACGAGCGCAGATGTCCTGAGCCTGATCCGGCGCGCCCAGGCCGAGGTAGAGAACAAATTCGGCATCCAGCTGGAACCGGAAGTCCGGATTGTCGGAGAAACGGCATGAAGCGGGCACATGTGGGCGTATTGATGGGCGGTTGCTCCAGCGAGCGCGACATATCCCTGCGCTCCGGCAAGGCGATGCTGGAGGCACTGCAGTCGGCAGGGGTACATGCAAGCGCACTGGATCTCCGTACCAACTGGCCACAGACCATTCAGGGTGCCGGCATCGACACGGCTGTCATTACCCTGCACGGCACGCTTGGCGAGGACGGCTGCATCCAGGGCCTGCTCGAAATCATGCGCATTCCATATACCGGTTCCGGCGTAACCGCATCCGCCCTGTGTATGCACAAGCCCCTGTGCAAGGCCGTGTTGAACCAGGCAGGGCTGAAAACACCCACGGACATCGCCATCGGGGAAGACGGGCCGATCCGCTATCCCGTCGTGCTCAAACCGGTGGCTGAAGGCTCCAGCATCGGCCTGCACATACTGCAAAACGCCACAGACTGGCAACGTCTGAATATCCGGCATCCTGCCACCTGGATGGCTGAAATGCCGGTGCAGGGTCCGGAGGTTGCGGTGTCTGTGCTGAACGGGCGCGCCCTGCCCCCCGTGGAGGTTGCACCCCGCTCGGGCACCTACGATTTCGAAGCGAAATACACAACCGGCGCCACACAGTATTTCTGTCCGGCGCGCATCCCGGCCGAAAGCCTGAAGTTGTGCATGCAGCGGGCCGAAGAGGCCGTGCGCCTTACAGGCTGCCGTGGTGCCCCCCGTGTGGACATGATCCTGGCCGATGGCGGTGAGCCTGTCATCCTCGAGATCAACACAATCCCCGGGATGACGGAAACCAGCCTGCTTCCCAAGGCGGCGGCCGAGGCCGGTATCGGCTTTGCAGACCTGTGCATGCGTATTCTTGAAGCGGCAACGCTGGACAGCACCGGAGGGGCGGCGTGAGCAACAAAAACCGCTGCAAGACAATCGGAAAAAGCCACCGCCTGCATCCTGTACCGACATGGCGCAGCCACATGCATCGCATCGGCACGACCCTGCTCGGCCTCGGGGGCATGGTGCTGGCCGGAGGGCTGGCAAATTACGCATTGAGTGTTCGCGAGTGGCAGATCGAGGGTGTGGATCCATTCCTGCGCAAGGCCATCAACGAAGAGCTTGCGGCCATGCAGCCGCTTGACTTCCTGCACGCGCGGCCCGCACAGCTGCGCCGCAGGCTGCTCGCCACGCTGCCTGATCTTGCCGATGTACAGATCACCCGCCGCCTGCCGGACTGGCTTCATATCACCGGCGTTGCGCGCCATCCCATCGCCATCTGGCAACAGGGCGAAACGCTGAAACTGGTTGATGAACACGGGGCAGTCTTCATCTCGCAGAGAAAACATATGCTCTGGGACCTGCCCATTTTACGTGCCGGGCCGCAAAGGCTGGCCCCTGCCAGCCAGCTGCTCGGGCAATTGCGGCGTATGGATGCCCGACGTTATGCCACGCTCAGTGAGTGCATGTTCCTGGCCCCGGGCACATGGGCACTGTATTTCAGCCACGGCCAGCGCTGGCTCCTGCCGGCTGATGCAACAGCTAACCAAAGGCTGCGCACCCTGCTCGCCATGCTGGGCAGGCCACGATGGAAAGACCGCACCTGGCGGGTGGAT
>CAZROR010000040.1:0-15480 GCA_964601765.1 uncultured Zetaproteobacteria bacterium | reverse complement strand
CCGATGCTCCCGCCTCGAAAAACAAAAAGATGGACTACGGGGTGTGATATGAGGAAGGAGAGCAATATGGCGGTGAGCTTTCAGGCAAGCGTGGCGGGCAACCCCAGGTTCGCCCGTTTTCGTTCGTTACCGGTGGCGCAGGAGATCGGGCTGAGGGAATGCATGCTGCTGTTTCTGTGCTTTGAGGAGCGTGAGGTGCGACCCGGAACGGTAATGTACCGAGCGGGAGAGAAATCGGATCATGTGATGTATCTGATACTGGATGGCAGTGTATCGATTTCAGATGCGGCCCGTAATATCTACATGAGCCTGAGATCCGGTGACGTGTTCGGTCTGTTTTCCTTCCTGGACCATGAGCGCCTGCATTCAGCGGCGGTACGGGCAGAATCAGAGCTTGTGTTGCTGACCATCAACAGGGAATACTTTGATGTCATTACGCTGGAAGACCCGGTACTTGGCAGTCACCTGCTGCGCCTGATGTTCCGGCTGCTTTCACGCATGGCCCTGAAACTGGAAATTGAATATGCGGCCCTGCGGGAATTTGCGCTGGGACGTCACTAGCCGTGGACATGGCCTTGTTTTGTGCTGGTAATTCACCCATGATCGACAGCGGTATGCACAGCGAACGGGACATTCTGGTTGTTGAAGATGATGCCGCGATTGCGCGTCTGATCGAGATGAATCTGCGGGCTGCGGGTTTCCGTGTGACTACCTGTGGAGATGGCACAGAGGCCATGCACCTGCTGCAGGAGCGCAAATGGCGGCTGATCGTGCTGGATCGGATGTTGCCCGGCGCCAGCGGCATGAAAATATTGCGCTGGCTGGGTAACCAAAAGCGGGAAGAGCGAACCCCGGTACTCATCGTTACAGCACTGGGGCAGCCTTCGGAGCGTGTGCACGGCCTGAACGAGGGGGCAGACGATTACCTGGCCAAGCCTTTTGAGCCGGAAGAGCTCGTGGCCCGGGTGCGTGCATTATTGCGCCGTGTGGAACCGGCAAGTGAGGTGCTGGCACTCGCTGGCATTGAACTTGATCCGGAAGTGCCGGAAGTGCGCGTGGGAGAGCAGCGGGTTGACTTGCGTAAGCTTGAGTTCAGGCTGTTGCAGGAGCTGATGCGAAGGGCGGGAAAGGTGTGCCGGCGTGAATATTTGCTGGATCGTGTCTGGGGGGTTAGTGCGTTTGTGGAACCGCGTACCGTGGATGTGACTGTCAAGCGGCTGCGTAAGGCGCTGGCTGCCCATGGTGCAGCGGAATCCATCGAAACCGTGCGGGGGATTGGCTACCGCTTCATCGACGACTCAACGGCTTCATGAATACAGTCACACTTATTGCGGCTGCTGTTTTTGCTGCCTGTGGGGCATACGTGCAGCACCTGCGGCGGCAGCTCCACACTCAGAAAAGGCAGATCAGCCAGCTTGAGCAGGCGCGAGCCGAGCTGGAGTCGGTGCTTGATCGTCGTGGCAGGCGGCTGGATGTATTGCTTTCCTCGATCAGTGAGGCGGTACTTCGTGTGGATAGCGATGGCCGGGTGCTGACAGCAAACACGCAGGCACAATACCTGTTTCATTCTGAGGCCATATCGCAGCTGCCCCAGTCCATGCTGGTTTTTTATCGTGATCCGGACTGGCAGAAGGCGTTTCATCGCGCCCTGCATGCTTTACCAAAGGCCAGTGCATTACCTGATATGCACATTGGTGAGGAGGTGCTTGCAGCAAGGCTGGTACCGTTAGGTAGCCATCAGGCACTGTTGCTTTGTGTGGACATGACCGAGCAGGCAAGGCTGGAGAAGCAGCGCCAGACATTTCTCAGTAATCTGATGCACGATTTGAAAACACCTCTCACCTCTATCCTGGGCTACGCACGCAGTATCCAGACGTTTGCGGACAAGCCGGAATTGCAGCAGGAGGCTGCAGAGGTTATTGCGCGCGAGGCGCGCCATGTCAATACGCTGCTGGAAAACCTGCTGACGCTTGAAAATATCGGGCATGGCCCGAGGGGTGAAGGCGCACGCGTGCACCTTGCTGATGCCTGTCGGCAAGTATGTGATCTGCTTGCCTTTCAGTGCAAGTCGAGGCGAGTGGCTATCGAGCAGCACATCCCCGACAAGTTGCCTGAGCTGGCTATCAGCTTTGATGATCTGATCCGCATCATCATGAACCTGTTTGTTAACGCTTTGAACCATTCGCCGAAGGGAGGACGCATCAGTCTGGCAGCCAGGCAGACTGGCGATGCCTGCACAGTAGTTATTTCCGATGAGGGGCCGGGTATTCCTGAGCAACACCTGAGGCGTGTGACCGAGCGCTTCTATCAGGTCGACCGGTCACGCAGCCAAGGCGGCCATGGTCTTGGGCTGGCCATTGTGCAGGAACTGCTCAATGCATGGGGCGGAGCCCTGTCTCTGAAAAACGGGGAGAAACATGGCCTGGAGGTATGCTTTCGAATCCCGTTAGCAGCCGCCAATACAGAGACTGCAGCGGTCAGTTTGTCAGAATCTTCCGGCCGGTGATGGGCTGCACGGGACGAGCGTTATTGTTGTAGACTTTCCGGAATCTGTCCAACTGTTCCTTGCCGATTGAAACAGGCGTTTTCAGGATAAACCAGCGTACACCTTCCGTACATGGCGGCTCGGTCAGAGAGCCCGTGTACGTGTAGTAAGAGGTAGCATGAGGTAGCAGGGGCGCGATATCCAGTGTCAGAAAATGCGCCTTGCCCCCTGCATACGCAGGTATTTTTTTCCATATCTTGTTCAGCGCCGTGTTTGTTTCGCCGGTCTTGAACATCACGGCAACGATAGCTGTCTCCCCCTTGATATTGCGATGAATAAAGTGTGCAGCCATGGCAAAGGCGTGACCCTCGATCGTGTGCTCACTCGGTGTATGAAACTTGATTTGTATGAGGTCATATCGCTCTCCATCCACGACAATATATCTCCCTGATGGAATGGCGATGCGGATGGTATGTCCGGTATTCGTAGCTTCAGGCATGCCGGGCAGGCGGTAATGAAAATCAATCGGTGGCAGTGCGGATTGTACGGTGTCGGTGATATCGACCGGGGACTGCGTCAGCCCGGTAGCACAGGTGGCATAGCTTGAGCGCAGATAGCCCCAGCTGTCGGGACCGTTGGGGCCTTCATAGCTCCAGTTGCCGCCTGCGTACGCCATATTGCTGAGGCTTGCGGTCACGCATATTGCCAGAATCCAACGTTTGTTCATCTGCACCACCTTTGCCTTGCCGGAGTGCAGGCATGGTAAGGATTTATGCTGATCTATCAACGGATGCACCCACCCGAATAAAATAGTTGCATTGATAGTGATAATGATTATCATTTGCTGCCATGACAAGGTTAACGGTACAGCGACAGGCAATTCTCGATCTGATCAATGCCTCTGAACGACACTGGAATGCGGTGGATTTAGCGCATGAGCTTGCCCTGCGCGGGCACAAAATTGGTATTGCCACCGTGTTTCGTGGCCTGGCGGCGCTTGAGGCCGAGGGGCTGATCACAAGCATGCAACTGAAGGACAAGAAATGTTACGAGCCGGCAGGCAAGGCACATCACGATCATATGCTGTGTACAGCGTGCGGCGCTATTGAGGAGTTTTCCAACGATACGATCGAGGCATTGCAGGAGGCCGCCGCAGCTGAACGTGGCTTTCAGATGACAGGCCACCAGCTCGTCATTTATGGGTTGTGTGCAACGTGTCGTGAAGCAGAGGCATGACGGTGCGTACACATGTGGCCATGGCATGCGCCCTGCTGGCATACGGGTTGTTTCTTTTGCCTTCGCTTGCACAGGCGGCGGATGTGGAGCTTCTGATCCGGAATCATCGTTTCGAGCCCGAGACACTGACTATCGCAGCCGGGAAGCGTGTGCGCATCATTGTGCACAACCAGGATGTGACACCGGAGGAATTCGAAAGCTACGAGCTGAATCGGGAGAAGGTCATTCCAGGCAAGACAACAGCCTATATCTATATCGGACCGCTCGCTCCCGGCAGCTATCCCTTTTTCGGTGAGTTCCATCAGGCAACGGCACGTGGCCGCATCATTGTGAAATAAGGAAGGACAATCATGACATCCACGTTGATTATCGTTTTTCGGGAGACGCTTGAAATGGCGCTGGTCATCAGCATTGTGCTGGCAGCGACACGTGAGCTGCCAGCCAGCCGCTACTGGATCGCTGCAGGTATCCTGGCGGGGTTTGCCGGAGCGGTGATCGTGGCGGGGCTTGCTGGTGTAATCGCAGCTGCCGTTTCAGGCATGGGTCAGGAGCTTTTTCACGCCTCGGTGCTGTTGCTGGCGGCCGGGCTGCTCGCCTGGACAGTGGTATGGATGCAGCGTCATGGCCGGGAACTGTCCGCCCATCTGCATCGGGTAAGCCAGTCGGTGACGGAAGGTACGACACCGAAGGCTGCGCTTGCCGTGGTCGTGGGGCTGGCTGTATTGCGCGAGGGCTCCGAGGTTGTGCTGTTTCTGCATGGTGTGCTGGCCGGCGGGCAGGCGGATATGGCTGCGATGCTGACGGGTGGCATGCTGGGCCTGGGCCTTGCGGCGGGGCTGTCGGCACTGGCCTACCTCGGCCTGGCACGTGTTCCACATCGGCATTTGTTTGCGGTGACGAGCTGGCTTCTGACACTGCTGGCTGCAGGCATGGCAGCACAGGCTGCATATTATCTGGTGGTGGTGGGCATGTTGCCGGCACTGGGGCAGCCGCTGTGGGATTCTTCAGGGCTGTTGCCGGAATCCGGCGTTGTCGGCCAGCTCTTGCATGTGCTTGTTGGCTATGACGATAGGCCCAGCGGCATGCAGGTAGTATTTTTCATCACCACGCTTGCATGTGTCATGCTTTTGAACCGGGTACTGAACGGTGCCTCTGGCAGGCCTGCAAGGGTGGCCGCAGCATTCCTTCTGGGCGGCACCTTGCTTCTGGCCGGTAACGTGGCCGAGGCACGTAAGGTCTACTCCCCGATAGTTGAGCAGGGTGAGGTTGAGGCGGAGTATCAGCTGGACACGGCATTTGACGGCGACCCCGCCGTGGATGGTACGGCCAAACACCAGTTTGCCATTGAATATGGCGTCACGGATCGCTGGGCGACGGAAGTTTATGGTGTTTTTACCAAAACACCGGCCAAGGGCTTTACGTATAACCAGTTCAAGTGGGCCAATATTTACCAGTTGTTTGATCAGGGCGAGCGCTGGCTGGATGCAGGCCTGTACGCCGAATATCAGGTCCCGGCCGACAGCACCAACAAACCCGATGTGCTTGAATTCAAGCTGCTGCTGGAAAAGGAGATGGGCTTGCTGCACACGATGAATCTGGTGCTCAAAAAGGAGCTGGGTGCGCACGCCACGAAGAATACAACATTTGGCTATGCATGGCGCAGCAAATGGCGTCTGATGCGCGAATTCGAGCCGGGATTCGAGGCCTATGGCGATATTGGTGAGCTTTCCAATCCAAATACCCTGTCGCAGCAGTCGCATATGATCGGTCCGGTATTCAGCGGCAAGCTGTTTCACCACATCGAATATGAAATTGGCTACCTGTTTCCGTTGACGCGAAGCACCGCCAACGGCAACTTCAAGCTGGTCGTCGGCTACGAATTCTAAGGGCTATCATTTCATACTTGGCACTCCTGATAAGAGAGTGCTAAAATTCTGGCAGACCACGGAGTGTACTGAACAAAAGAACGAAGAACGGGAGGTATGGCAATGCTTGCACCTGCAATTGACATGTCCAGCCTGGCCTTGTTCAGGCGCGAGTTACGCCGTATTCCGCGCCTGTCACGTGAAGAAGAATATTGTCTGGCTCGCCGCTGGTGTGATCATCAGGATCGCGAGGCTGCACGTGCGCTGGTTGCAGCCAATCTGTACTGCGTTGCGGCGATTGCGAGTGAGTACCGTCATTTCCGCCTTCCCCTGATGGACCTCATTCAGGAGGGCACGATTGGCCTGATGCACGCCGTCAAGCGTTTTGATCCGGAGCGCGGTTTTCGACTGGCCACGTATGCCGTGTGGTGGATTCGTGCCGCCATCCAGGATTTTATCCTGCGTAACTGGAGCATCGTCAAGATTGGTACAACCAAATTGCAACGCCGGATTTTTGCCGGCCTCAGGCATGCACGTGAGGCGATTGCCGCACTTGAGGGCCGTGGCAGGGAGGAAGTTGCCGAGCAATATGGCATTAGTGAGGCAGCCTATCAGGAGGCCGCCGAGGCTTATTTGCAACGCGACCTGTCCATTGATGCCGATGCGGAAGGCCACGCGCTCATTGAGGCACTGCCGGCGCCCACCGCGACACCGGAAGAGGCTATCGTGGAGCAAAACTGGCGTGAGCACCGGCAGTCCGGGCTTCATCGTGCGCTGGCCCAGCTGCCGGAGCGGGATCGGTATATTGTTGAGCGGCGTCATCTGAGCGAGGAACCGGCTACGTTGAAGGAGCTGTCCACTGAGCTGGGCGTGTCGATTGAGCGGGTACGACAGATTGAAGCTCGTGCAATGAAGCGTTTGAAAGTAGCGCTGCAGTAACAAGCCCCGCCTTTTCCCGGCGGGAAAGTTTCAGTTAAGGATCTGTCCCCCGCTTTGGTTTGCTTTCCCTTTTGGTTTCTTTCTGAAGAAAGTGCCGCATGAGGAACTCTTCATCTGTGGGGGAGAGATCGAATTGCCGGCAGGCCTCTTCGATATCGGCCAGGGAATGCCCGGCTCGCTCACCCAGCCAGTGCACCGCCTTTCTTAACAGCTCACCTTCCGGGATGACCGGGTGCTTGCTCATGCATTTTCGCGCTTTTCCATCTCTGCTGTAACCGCGGCCTCTCGCTTCTCCAGACGGCGGGCAAAAAACAGGCCGAGTTCGAACAGCAGATACATCGGGATTGCCAGCATCACCTGTGAAATGACATCCGGTGGCGTAAGAATCGCGCCGATGACAAAGGCACCGACAATTACCCAGCGCCGTTGCCTTGCCATGGCCTCACATGTCAGGGCACCGAACCTGACGAGCAACACGCAGATCAGCGGAATTTCAAAGGCCAGGCCAAAGGCCATGGCAAGACGCAGGACCAGGCTAACATAAAGCTGCATAGTCGGGTAGGCCACAAGGTCTGGCGAGGCAAAGCCGAGGAAGAACTTGAAGGCAAGCGGCATGACAAAGCCATAGGCAAAGGCACCGCCGAGTACGAACAGACAGACCGAGCTGATCATGAAAGTCATGAAGGCACGCCGTTCGTTCTGATACAGGCCGGGCGCAACAAAGCTCCAGATCTGGAACAGAAGATAAGGGCTGGTGATAAACAGGGCAGCGACGAAGGCAACCTTGAGCCGCGCGAAGAACACCTCGGGCAGGCTGATGAATATCATCGGCATGTCCGCCTCAAGCTGGGACTTGAGCGGTGCCACGATCCAATCCATCAGCGTACCGGACAGCACATAACAGGCGGCAAATCCGATAAGCAGGCAGGCCACCGCCTTGATAAGGCAGGTCCGCAATTCCCTCAAGTGCTCGGTCAGGCCCATATGTTCCTGGTCGTTCATGAGGTACCTTGCTCGTCCTGTTGTTCTGGCTTCGTGACTGTCGTGGCGCGGCGGGTTGTAACGGGCTTACCGCGGATTTCGTCCTGGATGTCCTGCAATGGCTCGGTCAGCGTTTGTGCCTGCTGATCGACAGCCGTTTTGATCTCGGCGAGATGGCGGCGCGCCTCGCGCAAAAAGGACATACCCTTGCGAACAACGTCGGGCAGTTGCTCCGGCCCCACCACGATAACGATCAGCAGCAGGATGACGATAAGTTCAGGGAACCCTATGCCAAACATGTTCGGTTGCGAAAGTGCCCGGGGCGTGTGGGTGTCAGGACTTTGGCGATTCTTCCTTTTTGGCTGTGGCCTCGCTGGCTTCCGCCGTGCTTTGCTGAGTGCCCTCGGTGGTCACAGCCTTGGCCGGCTCGTTTGTTGCAGGCTTTTCCTCCATGGCGCCACGGAATTTGCTAAGCCCCTTGCCCAGGGCCTCACCAACCTGCGGCAGTTTGCCGGCACCGAAAATGACAAGAATAATGACCAGGATGATAAGCAGTTCGGGAAAGCCAAGTCCAAACATTGATTCTTCCTCCATGACAAAACGCAGATAGTAGTTTGCCGATGATGTTACACACCCGTGTCGGCTGCGCCAGCATCTTCCGGTTTTTTAGGGCCTGTTCACGCTACGGCCGGCAATGGCGAAGGCGCCGGATTTGATGCAGTGCAAGGCATTCCGAGCAGGATGTGCTGGTTGCACATCCGCGAGGAATAACACCGCAACGCGCAAAGCCCGGCGCCTTCCCTAAAGGGCCGCGCCCCGAGTGGCGCGATGCCTGTGTTGCTCGCCGCTTATTTGATGCTGCCAAACCGCGTGGCTCGCGCCTTGGTCCGCATCCATTCGGAGACAGCGGCGACATTCGTCGGACATAGCGTGAACAGGCCCTAGCTGTTATGGCGTGTACCAGACAATCCAGACAGTGGTATCGAGAGCCAGGCAAAGCAGGGCGATGGCACCGGATAAAAGGAGGCGCCTGCCGGGGGCTGCACCATCACGGATGGTAGCTATTCGCCCATCCGCATCAGTCTGAATAAGCTCAATACTATTCTGAACCGTATTGCAATGATGGCAGATGGCAGCCTCACTGCTTATCCAGCGGGCACAGGCGATGCATCTGCATTCTTTGAAAAGACGCAGGTACAGCCTGTAGGCCGCAAAGATAATGAGCAAGGTAACCAGTGCACGCATGATCATATCCGGTCCCTCCCTAGCCTAGCACCGAAAACGCCGTGGTGACGCAGACTATAGTGAAAGGACTCCACTCCGTCATTTTTGTCCGGATTTATGAACAGCAACACCGGATCATCCGGCTGTTTGGTCTTATACAGTCATGACCGGAAAAGGTAAGAGCGGAGCAGTGTTGATCGCCGACTCTGAAGCCGGGGCTTTTCATCCGCGCAGCCAGGCCGCATCATCCGCGCACCTGGATTGAAGGGAGCTTCCGCACGTGAGTGAAAACAGGCAGGCGCGCTACGATGCGCAGGCGATTGAGGCCAAGTGGCAGGCGATATGGGCCCGCGACGGTGTTGATGCCGCCAGTGATGACCCCGCTGACACGCGGCGCCGGTATTACTGTCTCGTGATGTTTCCGTATCCGTCCGGCCATTTGCACATGGGCCATGTGCGCAACTACTGTCTTGGTGATGCCGTAGCGCGTTACAAGCGCATGCGTGGCTACAATGTATTGCATCCGATGGGCTGGGACGCCTTTGGCCTGCCGGCGGAAAACGCCGCCATCAAGCATGCCCGTCCGCCCGCTGACTGGACATACGGGAACATTGAGCAGATGCGCGGCCAGTTGAAGCGGCTGGGCCTTTCCTACGACTGGTCGCGTGAGATCGCCACCTGCCGGCCTGAATACTACCGCTGGGAACAGTGGATGTTCGTACAACTCATGAAAAAGGGGCTGGCCTACCAGGCCGAGGCCGAGGTGAACTGGTGCGAGCCATGCCACACCGTGCTGGCCAACGAGCAGGTCGTTGAGGGGGCGTGCTGGCGCTGTGGTACACCGGTCTCCCGCAAGAATCTTGCGCAGTGGTTTATCCGCATCACCGACTATGCCGAGGAATTGCTCCGCGACCTTGAGCATCTGCCCGGCTGGCCCGAGCGCGTACGGGACATGCAGAAGAACTGGATCGGCCGGTCCACCGGCACCCTGATTGATTTTCCGGTCGAGGGCGAGGAGGCACCGCTTTCAATTTTCACCACCCGGCCGGATACGCTGATGGGCGTCACCTACATGGCTGTGGCTGCCGCCCATCCACTGGCGGAAAAGGCAGCAAAGCAGGATGCGGAGCTGGCCGCCTTCATTGAGGAATGCGCGCACATCTCCACGAAGGAAGCGGATATTGCCACGATGGAGAAGAAGGGCATGCCGACAGGCCTGTTCGCACGGCACCCGCTGACAGGTGACCGGATTCCGGTCTGGGTGGCCAATTTCGTACTCATGGGCTATGGCACCGGTGCGGTGATGAGCGTGCCGGCGCATGACGAACGTGATCATGCCTTTGCGAAAAAATACGGCATTCCGATTCGCCAGGTCATCCGCCCGGCTGAGGGGGACTGGGATATCGAGGCGCAGGCGTTTACGGACCCCGGTGTACTGATCAACTCCGGAGAGTTTGACAGGCTGGACTCCGAGGCGGCAAAGGCGGCCATCATCGCGTCGCTTGAATCAGCAGGTTGCGGCAGGGCGCAGGTCAACTACCGGCTGCGCGACTGGCTGGTGTCCCGCCAGCGCTACTGGGGTGCGCCGATTCCCGTGATTCACTGCGCGGACTGTGGTGCCGTACCCGTGCCGGAGGCGGAGCTTCCGGTGGTGTTGCCGGAGGATTTGCAGCCGACAGGTGGGGCCTCGCCGCTGGCAGACTGTGCGGACTTCATCAACGTGGACTGCCCGGCCTGTGGCCGTCCGGCACGGCGTGAAACCGACACCTTCGATACCTTCATGGAATCGTCCTGGTATATGGAGCGTTATACATGTCCGGACTTTTCCGAAGGCATGCTCGATACCGAGGCAGTCAGGCGCTGGTTACCCGTGGATCAATATATCGGCGGTGTTGAGCACGCCGTGCTGCATCTGCTGTACGCGCGCTTCTATCACAAGCTGCTGCGCGATGCGGGTATAAGCTGCGGTGATGAGCCGTTCGTGAATCTGCTGACGCAGGGCATGGTATTGAAAGACGGCACCAAAATGAGCAAGTCCAAGGGCAACACGGTGGATCCGAATGCGATTATCGAGCGGTTCGGGGCCGATACCGCACGCCTGTTCACGCTGTTTGCGGCACCACCTGAGAAGGACCTGGAGTGGTCGGATGCCGGTGTCGAGGGGGCCTCGCGTTTTCTGCATCGCGTCTGGCGCCTCATGCAGCGTGTGACCGGGACAACAGATGCAGCTGATGCAGGCGGTGGTGGACAGGATACGGCGGCATTGCGACGGACGACACATGAAACGATCCGACGCGTTACGCACGCCTTCGAGCATGGCTTTGCTTTCAACGTTGCCATCGCGGCGCTGATGGAGCTGTCCAATGCCCTGCACGCGTTTGTCCCGGGTGATGAGGAAGGGGAGGCAGCCCTGCACGAGGGGGTTTCCGCCCTGGTGACGATGCTTGTTCCCTTTGTGCCGCATTTTGCGAGCGAGTGCTATGAGCAGCTGGGCCTGGGGCGGCAGGCTGTCATGGCGGACTGGCCCGTGGCCGACGAGACGGTGCTGCGCCGCGATGAGGTGACGCTGGTGGTGCAGGTGAACGGCAAGCGCCGTGGTGAGATTACCGTGGCCCGGGATACGGATGAGGATGCGGCCCTGGCCGCAGCCCGCACGGAATCATCGATTGCGCGCTGGCTGGAAGGCATGCAACTTGTGAAAGTGATTCTCGTGCCCGGCCGTATTCTCAACCTCGTGGTGCGGCCACAATGAGGTTGCAGGTCGTGGTTTGCCTGAGCCTGTTGCTGGCAGGCTGTGGCTATCATCTGGCAGGGCAGGGGCGGGGCGCTATTCCTGAGGATGTGCATGCGGTGGCGCTGATCGCAACGAGTGAGGACGCGCGGCAGCTCCTGCCCGTTCTGCGCAACAAGTTGCTCGGCAGTGCCCGGGATATTGTCCCCGTCGGGCCCGGCGAGGCGGATACCGAGCTGCGCCTTCAGAGGATACGCGAGACATTCACGCCAATCGAGTTTGATGCCTCGGGTGTAGCTGTCACCTACCGGCTGGGCCTGACCGGCAGCCTCAGCCTGTGGCGTGGCGATAAGGCCATATGGGAAAGCGGCAGTATCCACACACAGGGTGATGTGTACGTGGTTGGTGACCCGGCCAGCACGGAGGCGCTGCGTGCACGCATGCGACAGGATTTACAGAAAAAATGGGTACAGGAAGCCTGGCGGGCGCTGACCTCCGGCTTCTGAGTCTGAGTATCAGATGAAGCTGTCGCCATCCGGGCTTCTCCCCCCCAGACACGCCTGCTACTACCTGTATGGTGAGGACAGGGATGCGCTGTTTGAGTCGGCTGATGCCCTGCTGGCGGGGGAGGCAGGTGCAGTCACCATGTTACGCGTGGATATTGGCGAGATTGATAGGGTCCAGGTTGAATCCAGAAGCCAGGGCCTGTTTGGCGCCACCCGCTGTCACGCCCTTGTCCGCAATGCGGAAAGCGCCACGCCAAAACAGACCGATCAGCTGCTTGCCTTTGTAAATGCCCTGCCTGAGGGAACGCGCCTGATTGTCTGCGCGGCCGGCATTGAATACCGCAAGGCATTGCACAAGAAAATGGTGGCGTACAGGGCAGTGGCAAGCTGCGAATTTCCCCGGCCCACACCGGCACGCTTTCAGGCCTGGCTGGATGCCCAGCTTGAAGATGCAGGCCTGAGGCTTAGCGAGGAGGCAAAGGCGCTGCTGGCTGACCACCTGGACGGCCTGCGGCTTGCCGCCAGACAGGCCGTGGAACGCCTGCAGCTCTATGACAATGGCATCGGTGAAGAGCTGGGTGTGGATGTGGTCGGCGATCTTGTGGGTGAGCGCAGCCCGGATGAGCTGCCGGATCTCTGTCATGCCATGGCCATGCGGGAGCCGCGTGCTCTCTCTCTGCTGCATCGCCTGATGCACGATCAGCAGGTTGCCGAGGTGCAGATCCTGAGCTGGCTGCAAACCCGTTTTCAGGGCCTGCTTCTCTATTGCTGGCATATCCAGGATGATGCCCGCACCGCCACAAGGCGCGCCGGGCTTTTCGGTGAGGCCCAGAAATTGGTGCCGCAGGAAGCCAGGTGCTGGTCACCGTCAGCCCTGATGCGGGCGTTGACGCTGATTGTTGATGCCGAGATGAAGCTGAAAGGCAGCTCGGTAGAGCCCAAGCCTGTTGTGATGGAGCGCCTGGCCCTGCATCTGCTTGCCCTCTGACAGCAGCAGGCCTTTATTCTGTAGCTTCTGTTCAGGCGTAATTGGCCGTTTATCCGTAAATGCCGCTGGTGTAGGCTGCGCCACCGTTTGATAAGGTGCCGGTATGCCGAAAAAAGAGCATGAAAATAGCAAGGAAATGACCCCCGAAGCGGCGCTGGTGCTGGCTGCGGAGCACCCGCGTGCGCTGAAAAATCGCCTTGCCAAGTTGCATGCCGCGGAGCTTTCCGCGCTGCTGCTGGCCTGCCGTGACGACCACGAACGGCTGAAGATTCTCAAGAATATCCCCGATGAATTGCGTGGCGACACGCTGCTGGAGCTACCCGAGGGCATGCAGGAGGACCTGCTCTCGGCCCTGCATCCGAGTGATATTGAAGCAGTCGTCGAGCATCTGGATTCTGATGACGCAGCCGACATTCTGCAGGCAGTCGATAAGGATGTTGCCGATACAGTCATCGAGCGGCTGGAGCCGGAAGACCGGCGCGAAGTAGAGCCCCTGCTTGAACATGATGAGGAGTCTGCCGGTGGGCTCATGCAGTCCGAGCTGTTCAAGGTGCGGGGCGATTGGCCGGTCTCCCGCGTGCTGGAGGTGTTGCGGCGCTGGGGTCGGGATATCGAGAACCTGAACTACATCTATGTGGTTGATGGTGCAGACCACCTGCTAGGTGTGTTGCCATTGCATGAGGTGCTTCTCTGCGAGCCGGATACCAACATCCTTGATGCGGCAGACCGGAATTTCCCACGTGCTCATGCTGGCCAGGATCAGGAAGAGGTGGCCCGCATCTTTGAGAAATATGATGTATTGGCCCTGCCGGTGGTCGATGAGGATGGTGTGCTCGTCGGCCGCATTACCGCGGATGACATTCTGGATGTCGTGCAGGATGAGGCCACGGAGGACATGTATCGCCTGGCCGCACTGTCCAATCAGGACGACCTGGCCGAGCCGGTGGGGATCACGGCCTGGCGTCGCGGTGTCTGGCTTGCGGTCAACCTCGGCACGGCCATCCTGGCCTCACTGGTGATCGCGCAGTTCCAGGCTACGTTGGCCCAGATCGTGGCGCTGGCCATTCTCATGCCGATTGTCGCCAGCATGGGCGGCATTGCCGGTACACAGACGCTCACCGTGATTGTGCGCGGCATCGCGCTGGGCCGCGTGACGTTCGCAAACGCGCGCCGGGCGCTTGTCAGGGAGGTGTCCGTAAGCCTTGTCACCGGGGCTTGCTTTGCCCTGTTCATGGGGGTCATCGCGGCGGTCTGGTTTCCGGAGATCGGCGCAAAGCTGGGCTTTGTCATTGCTGCGGCCATGCTGATCAACCTGATTGCCGCGGGACTGGCCGGCAGCCTGATTCCGCTGACCCTGCAGCGCGTGAATATCGATCCCGCCCTGGCAAGCGGTACGATTCTGACAACGGTGACCGATGTGGTGGGCTTTTTCGCCTTCCTTGGTCTGGCTACGGCCTTTTTGCTTTGACACATGTTCGACGGCAGGTGAACGGGCGGGGGTTTACTTTCCGCCATGGCGAAAGAGGCTGCGGAGATTGAAAGGGAAAGTATCAGGTAAGGATCTGATCCCGAAGGAGAGATGGGAGGGAACATGACAGCTGGCGCTGAGTCGCTTCAGGCGGAACTGAATGGGCTGAGCCGGCAGGCGCAGGAGGCCTTTGTCGGGGCCGCGAGCACTGCCGAGCTGGAGGTCCTGCGCGTGCGCTTTCTCGGTAAGAAAGGGGCGCTGACCGGCCTGCTGAAGGGCGTGGGGGCCCTGCCCGCCGAGCAGCGGCCGGTGTTCGGCCAGAAGGTCAACCGCGTCAAGAGTGAGCTGGCGGCAGCCCTGGATGCTGCTGCGGCACGGCTGGCCGAGCGCGAAAAGCAGGCCCGCATCGAGGCCGAGCGCATCGATGTCACCCTGCCGGGACGCAGGCGCGCTACAGGTGTCCGGCATCCGGTGCAGGCCGGGCTGGATGAGATGACTGACATCTTCATCCGCATGGGTTTCGAGGTGGCAGAGGGCCCTGAAATCGAGGATGAGTTTCACAATTTCGATGCACTGAACATCCCGCCCGAGCATCCGGCCCGCGCCATGCACGATACCTTTTTTCTGCAGAGTATGGGCGATGTGCCGATGCTGCTGCGCACCCATACCTCACCGGTACAGATCCGCGCCATGCGTGCCCACCTGGAGGGCGGTGGCGCACCGCCGCTGGCTGTCGTGGCGCCGGGCCGCGTCTATCGCTGCGATCACGATGTGACGCACTCGCCGATGTTTCATCAGGTCGAGGTATTCCTTGTGGACCGCGAGGTGTCGATGGCGCACCTGAAGGGGGTGCTGAGGCATTTCCTTACGGCCTATTTCGAGAAGGATGTGCCGATCCGCCTGCGCCCGCACTATTTCCCGTTCACGGAGCCGTCGGCCGAGGTGGACATCGGCTGTGTGTTCTGCGAGGGCAGGGGCTGCCGTATCTGCAAGGGTAGCGGCTGGCTGGAGGTATTGGGCAGCGGCATGATTCATCCAAACGTGTTGCGGGCCGTGG
>CAZROR010000039.1:0-15498 GCA_964601765.1 uncultured Zetaproteobacteria bacterium | reverse complement strand
CAATAATGAAACTTTGCATAATATCCTGATAGCAATTTGATCTCCAAGAATAGAATTTTTATAAACTTAAATCTGACGCTTTTTGAGAAAATTATCGATATTATGTAAAGTCGATCTGCTTAGCCCCAACTTGCGGGGTTCACCTCTCGACCATATCAAGCCTGCCCTTGCAAAGCCCGCGCCACCATCTGTCGCACGATTTGCTATGCTCAGGCCTATGGTCAAAAGGAAGACGATTAAGGTCGGGCGCATTCGTCCCGGCGATGTGAAGGTGCGGAAGAAGCCTCCCCCGCCAACGCGGGTGCAGAAATCCATCCGGGATTACGACAGAAAACGGGATGGGGAATATATCCGCCGGGAGCTGGAAGATGAGTGACACCCTGATGCGCCAGTGGCAGATGCTGCGGCTGATTCCCCGTCATCCGCGCAAGATTTCAACCGCTGAGCTGATGCAGCACCTCGCGGACGAGGGCTTCGACACCACGCAGCGCACCATCCAGCGCGACCTGATGCGACTGTCCGCCATCTACCCGCTGGCATGCGATGAAAGGAGCAAGCCGTTCGGCTGGTCGTGGATGGCGGATGCCGAGGTCATGGATATCCCCGGCATGGATTCACATACGGCGCTGGCCTTCTGGCTTGCCGGCGAACACCTGGTGCCGATGCTGCCGCGCACCACATTGAGACGGATGCAACCGCATTTCACGACGGCGGCGCATGTGCTCGACGCGATTGCTGCGGACAGGGGCGCGCCCGCCTGGCGGGGCAAGGTGCGGGTGCTGCACCGGGGGCCGAAGCTGAAGGCGCCGGCTGTGGCGGAAGACATACAGGACGCGGTGTACGAGGCCCTGCTGCACAACCGCCGCCTCACCGTCACCTACAATCCGCGTTGGCAGGAACGGGAGAAGGAATACGAGATCAACCCGCTCGGGCTGGTGCTCAAGGACGGCATCATCTATCTGGTCTGTTCCATGTGGGACTATCCCGACATCAGGCTGCTGACGCTGCACCGCATGCGACGGGCCACGCTGCTGGATGCACCGGCCACCGCGCCCGATGGTTTCGATCTGGATGCCTATATCGCCGCCGGCGAACTCGACTACGCCCTGGGCGGCCCCGTTTGCCTAAAGGCCCTTTTCACGGAAGGCGCGGCCTTTCACCTGGAGGAGCGGCCGCTCAGTGAGGATCAGACCATGAAGGCGCAGGAGGATGGCCGCATGCTGGTCACGGCCACGGTGGCGGATACGGCCGAGCTGCGCTGGTGGCTGCTCGGCTTCGGCGATCAGGTGGAGGTGCTGGCGCCAGACGAGTTAAGAGATTGCTTCAGGCAAATAGCGCTGAACATGGCTGACGCCTATAAGCGGCGGTAGAATTCAGCCGCCGTTTCAATGGCGTAATCCTCCCGTAATTCCAGCAAGTCCCGGTCGCCGCTTACCAGAATATTCGCGCCGGATGCGATAAGGGCGGCCAGAACCGGCACATCATCCGCATCACGGGGAACATCCGCACGGGTGGTTTCAATGTCAACGATTTCAGCCCGGAACCTGAGCAGGGAAACAAAGTGCTCAATATCGTCATCCGTCCAGCCAATGCGTTTTCGGATCTTCGGGTAGGCCAGGACTCGCGCCAGTTCGGTCAGCATGGCCTCACTGAATACGAGGTCGAAGGAAGAGCTCCGCCAGGCTGAAACGATCTTGCCGGGAACGCTCTCCGGCAACATCAGGCCCGACAAAAAGATATTGGTATCCAGCACCACCTTCATGAAGATGAGCGAACAGCCGTCAACGCCTCCCGCAGCTCGGCCTGTAATACATCCGGCGCCGTGCCCCTGGCTCTGTCAGCCAGTTGCTCACACAACGAATCAAATTCCGATTGCATCAGACGGATTTTCTCAAACAGGGCGATATCAACAATCGCCGCAACCGGCTTGCCGCTTTTTTGAATCACGATGGAATCGTGGCGATAAGTCACTTCATTCAGCAACTCACCCAGATTGTTGCGAACCGTCATCGCTGATGCTTTTCGGATCATGACATTCACCTCGGTCTAAGAATGCCATGATTATAGTGATTGCTATAATTAATACAATTGGCCTGCGCGACAGTGGCCCGCTACAGTATTCGCCGACGGTTGCCTCAAGCTGTCCACGCCGCCATCTGGCGTCCCCCTTGTCACCCGTATGGTGGCAGGGGAGGGAAGTCCGTTACCTGCCCATTTCCCCTGACCATTCCCGGATTGATACCTCCGGCTCGAGACCTTCTAGATAGCGCAACTCACATGCACAACAGATCCCTGTATGGCAAAATGAATAGCCAAACCAGTTACTCTTTTTCCGGTAGCCTTTTCGACCGCCTCACGGTACAGGTGAAGCTGGCCGACATGTTCTTCCACACGCTCCAGAGATTCTTCGTCTGAACCCGGAAAACTCTTGTGATCAACAATGACATAGCTATCTCCCGTATCTACCAGGGCATCGATCCAGCCATGTACAACCTGATTGCCCATTCGCATTCGTACCGGCCACTCTTTTTGGACAGTTGCGCCCGGCCAGGTTCGATCAACCCAGTCATGGAATGAATGGCTGATTGCCATGAGCTGATCGGTATTCAACGCATGGTTTACGCCATGGCTGACAAGGATGCGCCTGGCCATGCTGGAACGCTCCAGTTCGGTGTGTTGGGATCGGTCAGCGGCAATGAAACGGTGAATGGCGTCGCCCAGCCTGGCCATGTCAACTTCTCCCGGCAGCGCAATACGCTCGCCTATCCTTTCAGGATTGCCGATTGAGAATGGGGTACTCGAAGATACTTTATAACTGCTGGGGGCAACGGCATAAGGCAAGTGCGTTATAGCCTCGTCAGGCCTGGTCGGCACATGCCAAGTCTTCATCGCTGTGTGAAGGGGCTCAGGATCATCGGCTGATTTCCATTGCGCCAGTGTGCAGTCGAAGGCCTTGCCGGCAACCATGATGACGGGTTTCTTGTCATCGGTTTGTGGCAGGGAAAGCTCAGCCTCGGGGTCGGGCAGCAGATCCTGAAGCCAGGCCAATGAACCGCCTCTGCCACCGACAGGCTGGGTTAGAATCAGATAGTCTCGCGCACGAGACATGCCGACATACATCAATCGTCGGCGCTCTGCGATCTCGCGTTCTCTGGCCTGCAGATGCGCATCGGATTTCTCTACGGCCTCGCCAAATGGCGTGCCGCTGCAGGAAAATGGCTCCGGCCAGTATC
The DNA here is from genome assembly GCA_964601765.1 of uncultured Zetaproteobacteria bacterium. Lineage (GTDB taxonomy): Bacteria > Pseudomonadota > Zetaproteobacteria > Mariprofundales > Mariprofundaceae > SZUA-181. Next base: position 12,265 of record CAZROR010000039.1, on the reverse strand, counting down.
GAATCCAGCGACCTGCCAGGGGGTTGTTGGCATCAAATTTTCCTGTCGACACAACGTGCAGGCCAAATGGCGAAAACCGGGCTGTCGAGTCCAGGTCGGCAAGGATGACGACAGGCCATTCAAGCCCCTTGGATCTGTGATAGGAGCATATCTGAACCGTTTGTTCTCCACGCCCTTCGGGTAGGCTCGGTTTTTCCTCTAACGATGAGAGCCAGTGCATGAGGCCGGGAACACTTGCTCCCTCATGACGGGCCTTGCAGGCATCCTGATACTGGACAACCATCTGTTCGACCGCCTCAAGATTTGCCAGAAGCTGACCAGGATCGGGGCGGGTGAATGCCATATCTCTTAGCCCGAGTATGTCGGCTGCCGTGTTCAGCAATTCGAGTGGGGCAGCGTCAACTGCTTTCTCGCAAATATCCAGCAGGCGCGTGATGCGATTGTCCCGTTTCCAGCTCGCAAATGCCTGCTCGCGGTCTTTGGCCAACTCGCTGAGCCACGATTCGGACGAAGCATGTCCTGGCAGGTGCTGAACCAGTTCGGCCAGTGCCAGCGTATCTCCGGTGTCTGCCAGTAACCGCATGCCCGCCAGCAGGGCAATGGTTTCAGGTTGTGCCAACAGCGCTCCGCGCCCAACCGAGACAGATATGCCATAGCGCCCCAGTGCCTCGGCAACCGCACTGCCGTTGTCATTGGTGCGACAGAGAACAGCTATATCTCCAGGTCTGACTGGCCGGAGCTCTCCCGTGTCACGATCCTCGATCAGCCAGTCGTCAGGATGACGGACGATCTCGGCGATGCCCTCGGCCAGCGCCTCTGTGCGAAGCCCCCTGTTTTTGCCCTCCAGCCGCCAGACGGCCAGCGGGCTTGCCTGTCCCTCATGATCCGCCCGCTTTGCATTCAGACGAACCCGTTCCGCGGGTATCAGACCCTTAAATGCCTGCTCAAATGTCGCATTAACGAATTCAACCAGTCCGGGACGCGAGCGATAGGAGTCCTCCAATACATCAAGCAGCCCTTCGTCCAGCCTGCCGATCACTTCATCCATCAGCTGTGGATCGGTACCCCGGAAACCATAGATGGCCTGCTTCTGGTCGCCCACCCAGACGGATCGTTTCACCAGTCCGCTCAGTTTCGAGAACAGAGCCAGCTGAATCGGACTGGTGTCCTGAAACTCATCCACCATGACTACGTCAATGCGTTCGGCCAGGAGCCGGCGTACCGGTTCCACATCCAGCAACTCCAGCACCTTGCTTTCCTGATCGGCAAAATCCATCAGCCCATTGATACGCTTATACGTGTCAAATTCATCCAGGGCCTCAGATGCACAATGGAATACGCCTGTGATCAGTATTTCTATATCCTGATGAAGTTCAGGGTGACGCCGAACCTTTAACGCATAGTCGCGTACATCTTCCAGGCACGCATCGGCGCCACTGCGTGTCCCGGCCGATATCTTGAACAGGGAAATCCAATCAGACCATGTCGCATATTCGTTTTGTAGCGCATGCCGAATCCGACGCAGGGTCGATAAGGCATCTTTTGTCTTTTTGGTTTTATCGTCGCATGATCCGATATCTGCAATGGCTTGTTCCAGCAAGGCAATCAGCTCTGAACTGGAAACCGTATTGGTCTTTCTGCCCAGCAGGGCTTTTAATCCTTCAATAGACAGCGCAGACATGGACAGCAGGTCATCAGCGCTCAATCCATTCGTCCGTGCCAGGTCAACAAGATGTTGTACATCCGTTTTCCAGTCAGGCTTCTGCTGAAACCCGCGTCCGCTTCCATCACGTCCAAGCCGGCGGGCCGCGCCTGACAGTTGTGAATAATGTTTCTCAATCGTGTGGGAAACCGCGAGCAGAAACAGTCGAGCGCTTTCGCCTTCAGGCAGAATATCAATGGCCGGAGAGAGACCCGCCTCAAAAGCAAACTCCCTTAGTAGACGCGCACAGATGCTGTTGACCGTGCCGATGTATGCATCTGCCAGCCTGGCTACCTGCAGTCGCAGCCCGGCAGAACCTCTCCCGTCCTGCTCAACGAGTTTCTGCCGAATACGTTCCTTCAGTTCGCTTGCCGCCTTGTTGGTAAAGGTGACGGCCATGATCCGTTCGGGAGATACGCCATCCGCGACCTCACTGAGTACCCGTTCTGTCAGTGAATATGTCTTGCCCGATCCCGCGCTGGCGCTGATCAGCTGCAATTTACTCACGAGGCCCACCTCCGACATTCAGCCCGCAAAGCGCGGCAAAATCACAAAAGTGGCAGGGAGGCTCGAGATAAATCTCACCATTCACCTCACGTTTTTCTTCCAGTCGCTTGCTCTCATCCCCGGAAAGCAGCCCAGATACGGTGACCTTGCCTCTGCGGATATCCGTCATCACGCTGCTGTAGGTCTTGCGTACACGATTCCAGCCATCGACGATGGTTATTTCGAGCTCCACAGTGTCAGCGCCAAACGATGGAAATATCGTAATCATCTCCCGGCGGGGTATCAGATAGTAGGCGACCGGACTGGGTGAGGCCCCCAGCATGCGGGCATAAGTGACTAACTGGACATCACGACCCTTCCTGATCTTGTCCCTGTAACGGTTGCTGCCATGGGAGTATTTGAAATCAACGATGTGGGGCCTGTTTTCATTGTCATAGGCAATGATGTCCGCCCGTCCTTTGACCGGAACACCATCCAGCGTTGTCTTGACCCATTCTTCGCAAACCACCCGGTCGAATCCCGCCTGCCGAAAGCGGCCTGCGATGTCTCCTGCGGCGTCAGCAATACGCCTGCGAGTATCCTCATATTCCGCTTTCTTTTCCGGCAGCAAAAGATCTGCCGCCATCTCGGGAACCCGACGTACATAGCTCCGCTCCGCGGCGATACGGGCATCATCCGGATCCGGTATGGTCCCGGGGCTGAAAACATCCTCAAGCACCTGATGCCCAAGCGTCCCGATCATCGCCGAGTCGCGGGGGAAGCCCATAACGTCGGATCCGGCAACGCCCAGCTCTTCCACAAGCCACCTGAACGAGCACCCAAACAGACTGTCAAGTGAGGTTGGCGAGAGCTTTCGTGGGCCGGAAACCCCTTTAGGTTCGAATGATCTGTCAGCCGACAGAGCCGGAGGCGGGTTGCCTCTGGCTTCCTCCAGAGACAGCGATACACCCAGAAGGGTCGGGCTCGATCCGGGAAACAGATCAATTGCCCGGATGTGTTTACATCGTGATGCAAGGCGGGCATCGGCCTCGATCTCGAACCAAAGCGGGTGAATTGGAACCGGAACCCCGTTCAGTTCAAGTGGACGACATAGAAGCATCTTCCCGCTGCGCGCCAATGCAGATAGCCAGTGATGACGCTCGCGCTCACGATCAAGCCCAGGCTCGTCCAAGGGTGCCCCCTGATCTTTCAGCCATTGCCTTTCCACGGTAGTCCAGACATTGCGCTCCGGCGCTGAAGGATCAACGAATCCCCACCACGCCAATGTATCAATTGCTCCGGTCAATTGGGAAACATCCCCGATTACACCCCAGGGAGCCGCTTCCCTGATGTTGCCGGAAGATCGTCCCGGGCCGATGACATCATCCACGATACGGTCAAGCAGAGGCTTTCCGATTGAGTGCATGTCTGAGAGAATCGTTATCAGATCACGGCAATGCCCCATGGCCACCCTGGCCATCGGTATCCGCTCCACACACCCCGCTAAATGTTTTCTCAACCGCTCCAGTGCTCCGGTCACGACAGCGGTTGGCGCCTCAGAATTGATGTCGACACGCCCGACCCGAAGCCACTGATCCAGACCACTGGCAAAGACGCTTGCCTCATCGTGTGCCTTCTCCTCATCCATGCCATCACGGGTCAGATAGCTTTGCTTCCTTTCCTCAATTTCCAGAATCGCCTTTTCCCAGAGCTCGCTCTCCAGTCCCGGCTTCTTCGCTAACGCGGCAATTAACTTGCGTGCGGCAAAAGCAGGCACCGGTGAGAGTGGCACGGACAGCAACTCCATCAGATGACCGATTCGTACGGGCTTCCATAGGTTTTCGAGGACCAGAGGCAACAACTGAAAGACGCCAAGTTGCGCGCTCGTCATGCGCTGGCCAGTTGCTGGCTGGCCCTGAGCGTGCAGCGCCTGATCAAGTTGCGTCGTATCCTGCTGGCAGAGCAACGCAATATCGCCTGTTTCAGCTGCTGCTCTCACCCAACCGGCGACAGCCTGTGCCAGTGGCCAGATATGCTCTGATTCGAGCAAGACAATCTCCACGGGCAGTGATGTACCCAGAATCGCATCACTGACCTCGACACCACATGCCTGAAGCTTTTCCATCAGGCGCTTCCATGGGGTCGGGAGAAGGTGCATGGGATCCTGTAACGTGATTTGGCGAATGGGCAACGCCGGCCGATTGCCTAAAGCGTGTGTAACCCTGCGAACCCGGTCGGAAAGACCATCTGCCAATGGATAGTCCGAGGCCAGTTCAATCTCGGCGATTGCCGCAAGACGTTCCGGCTGGTTTCCGGCTTTGGGATCCCACCCATGGAGCACCAGATCATCACGCCAGCCGAGCAGTTCCCGAGCTGATGCCCATGCATCGAATGCAAAGGAATCTGAATAGAAGCGTCTGCCATCGGGAAGTGATTGAATGCGAACCATGTATTGCCGGATGCGTAACGCTTCCGGTTCAGCCTCACCAGCAAGGCCCAGGTGGGTCTCCAGCAGGCTGATCAATCCGGTCTGCCCGACAGATACATCACCGATTTCGGCCTCACGGCCTGCGGTGAATTCTGGCCAGTTTCCGGCATCCAGCTTCAGCCCGAAATCAATCCTCATCTGGAATCTCCCCACATGGAGGATCCGGACAGATCAGAACGTTGTCTGGCAGCCGCGACGGATATAGTCACCTCCGGCAAGCCAATCCGGCAGCTGGCGACACCAGCCATTTCAGGTACCGGTTATTCAATGGTATGGCTCGCCATCAAGGCCTGCCGTCCATGCTCAAGCTGCTTCCTCCAGGTGGCTTACAGTAATATCAATCTCTTTGGCCAAATCCTTGTTTGCGTTGGGGTGGCGCATAAACCCGTCCGCCAGTGTTCGGTAGAACCACAGGGTTCCCTTTTTTCCGGCCGCAGGGTTGAAACGTGTCCACAATTCATCACCGATCCGCCGGTAATCATGCAAAATACATTGCAGGTTGTGCAGCTTGTCGGCCATCGAGACCAGCAGAACGCTGGATGATGTTTCCGGGCTCTGGACATGCGCGATGTAATCATTCTTGCGATCTATCCACGGGCGCTCCTCGCTTGAGCCGTCCGCGCATTTGGTCTCGGAACAACCGGCAACAATATCGGCCACGGAAACCCCAAAATGATCCCTGACCTCCTCTATGGTAGTGTCCGTATCTTCAACAACATCATGCAACAGTCCGGCAATCGCCTCGTCCTCGTTGCCCCCGAACTCCAGCACCAGGGAGGAAACCCCCATCAGATGACTGATGTACGGAATCCTTGTCCCCTTCCGGGGCTTGCTGTGTCGCTCCGCTGCAAACTCAACAGCCTTTGAAAATTTTATGCTCGACAGATTACATGCCATCAATTTCACTCCCGTACTCCGTTCACTTTCTCTTCAGTTCGACCTGCTCCCGGTTGTGCTTGCCAATCCATTTTGACACTTTCTCCATGCAGGCTTGTCTCTCTTCAGGCGTCAAGGGTTCCGGTTCAGTATAGGTTTCTTCATCATCAGGTGTAGTGAAATTAAAGTTCACAAATATGAATCCGCTGGTATCACGCTTGAATGTGATTTTGGAGTTCGGGTCAACGAAGGGCGAGGATCGGACCACTGCCTTTATTTCGTCGTCCTGCATGCCTTGCACATCGTCATCTGCAAAGATGACGCTCTCAGCCATAATGCCATCCCAGAACCATTTCTGATACAAGACATCAAAATTTCCCAGCTTCACTTCGGCCTGAAATGAAATCCTGGTATCTTCTTCAACCGGCACGTTTGAAAATTTCTCGCTCACCGCATATCTCCTGATTCTCTTTTTCCCACATCCCCCATGGTAGACTCCTGTGCGACACTTGGCGTTGCTACTGCTATGGGCCAATTATTTTCATCGTATCTGCTACGATATGATGGCAGGCCCATGAATGATTCTCCACAATCTGCCTACACTAACCATGCTCATGCGTATACGGGCTGGATTGTCACGCCGTAAGCTGCACCGCATGCGAAAGGCCGCGCTATATTCGCCAGCTACAGCGCCTCGCCGGGCGGAAGGCTGGCCATCAGGTCAATCGCTTTCCGAACGAGGCAGATCCATTTTCAGTGTCGCCTCCACATCATCAATGGTTCCGTCCTCGGCCGATTTGACGACAAAGCCCGCGCCGACCAGATCCCTGATATAGAGCTTGTTGTACAGGAACGCGAATACGATATTGCTCGCGCCCCAGGTCAGCAGCGCGACCAGCAGCATAATCACCGTCCATTTCCAGTCGCCGCGAAACAGCGGCGGAAAGAAGCCGAACAAAAGCACCGTCCATGAAAAGCCGACCGGTACCTGCCTGACGTGTCCCGTGTGTGGATTTTCCATCGTGATTTTCGTGTATGCCATCATGCCCTCCAGATACAAACTTGATCTGGGGACATGATGCGGCTTAGTGCGTCACCTGGTGTCGCAAACATTACTGGCTTTCAGCCAGCACCTTTATCCTGCCAATAAATTCTTCCTCGGCTTTTTGAATCGCCTTTTGAATTGCCTCCCGCTGTTTCCGCTTGCCTTCCCGATCCGCTTTCTTGCCTTTCTGTTGCTTGGTTCCTTTTACGGCTTTTTCTTTCTCTTCGACCCGAACGCCACTCAAATCAATCCCATCGACAACAAAGCGTGTTCTGCCGCCACCCAGCCAAGCCGACTTGCAGATCTCCTCCCAATGCTCTTCCATCGGATACAGCAGCCCGCCGGCAATGAGCTGCTTCTTGTCCATGCCGGCATAAAGGCTCATGTAGGTGTGAATCTGGAAAAAATCCTCGCGATCTACATCGCCCATGCCGTCCTGTGTTCGCCCGCGCATCTTCATCCGCTTGTATTTGGCGTCGAACACCATCACGCGGCCATCCCTTTCCATGACAATATCCGGAATCAGATGGCGCTCGTAAAACGCCCCCTCATAGACTACTGGTTTGGGGGATTCAACCTGCCAGTCCGGAAAATGGCGCTGCAACAACTTGCGCAGATAGGTCTCGAACAGGTCGGCCACATTAACCAGAAAGCCCGGCGCCTTCTCCTTTGAACTTGCCTGCCCGATACCATTCATGCTGAGAATGATTTCGGCATAGTCCAGCACCTTCCGGTACGGCGCATAAATCGGATTTCTCAGCGCCTTGCCATCACGCGCACGGCGCAGTGTCTCCCGACCCATCGGCTGGCCGCTCCGGTTCTCGCGCAGGTGCGCCTTCACCTGCCGGATATGCTGCGTCAGGTCTCGCCCATGCTTTTCGATCACGCGCACGGCCCGATCCAGCACATCGACGATAGCCTGATCTTCCAGCAATTCCCGCGACACCGATGAAATCCGGCCCTGAAAAGGAATATCCCGCCGGATGAAGCGGTTGATGTCCACCTTGCCGCGCAGCCGCAGGTCGTGATGCCGGCGCACTTGATAGGACTTCGGCAACCCAAGCAAAAATGCCTTCTCCAGCCGCTGCACGAACAGGTAGTAAATCACCAGCCGGGCCATATCGAGCTCCTTGCTCTTGCCTACGGGCATCGCGTCCACATCGTCGAGGAACACATCGTTGGCTACATTCAGTATGCGTTTCATAAACGCATCGGGAAAGCGGGAGGTGATTTCGATTTCAGTCTTGTCCCATTTGAAATTCCCAATGAAATTGCCCGTCCGGACATGAAAACGACCCTCGCCCTCATCGCTTGGGCGAATCGAGACTACTGGTGCATCCTCGTTCTCATCGAAAACGATTATCCAGCCGCGCTTGCGTAAATCCGAGGTGTGGATATCCAGATAATGATGTTTTTGAGGAGGCTTTCCCCTTATGCAAGCAAACCAGCCGATGGATTTGCCCTTTCCGGTCAGCCTGCTGATTTTATTGCAATCTGCAGTCAGCCCGTCAAAATTATCCGAGACCGTCAGCTTCATGGCGCTAGTTGTCTGTCAGAAATTTCTCTTTTTCTAAGATCATCAGTTGCTTGTCGAGTTCGGCCGGATCAAGCTCGCTGCGCAGGTATTCCCGGATCAGCGGCTTGAGGTGATAGTTCCACAAGGCGGCATAGGGGTCTTCATGCTCTTTGTAGAGCCTGATCTTCATAAAATAGGCATGGCCAATGGCATAGCTCTTGTCACCATTGAAGCATTTGACCAATTCATCATTCAGCGCTTTGGCTCTGCGGATCAATTCCTTTGGATTCTTAACCCCTTCAATCGTTCTCAACGGCAACTCATCAAATCCCATCTCCACCCAGACAAACCGCCGCCGCAGTGCAAGGTCGAAGCTGTCGATGCTTCGATCCACATCGTTCATCGTGCCGATGATGAACAGGTTGTCCGGCACGGCGAATTTCCCGTAGAACCCATTCTTGGGACAGACTGACAAATCTTTCCTTTTACCTTCTGACAGATTTGCAATAAACGCAGTGTGTGGCGTATCAAGAAAGTCCTTGAGATCAGGGGTCTCGGCATCGGCCCGGTACTCGATGGCATAGAGCACCTCGCCAAACACAGCCGAAAGATTGGCGCGATTGATTTCGTCGATGACGAAATAGTACTCCTTGTCCGCGTTCGCAAACCCCTTCTTGCAGAAATCCTTGAAGACGCCGTTTTTCATCTCCAGCCTTATCGTGCCGTTTTCCGCTCCCGTTGGGCGGAAGCCCTCGATAAAGTCGGCGTATTCGATATTGGGATGAAACTGCATCCAGCATACCCGCTCGTTGTAGTCTTCGCCCAGCTTGCGTTTCAGATATTCGCGAACCGCATAGGTTTTCCCCGTGCCCGGCGCGCCAGTCAAAATAATGTTCTTGGTATTCTTAAAGTCTTCCAGCATTGTCGCCACCTGATTCTCCCCACACAGATAATGCGCCGAGATGATGGGGAAGAGCATTAAATCGCCATACTGTCCATCATTTCGGAGACTTTCCTGATGCTCCCATATCTGCTTGCATAAATTGATGTAGCTTTTGGCACTCGTCGTATCTTCATTGAAAATCGAGGCCGTTCTACTGTTAACCGGGATAAAACGTTCGGGATTCATGTAAAAGAGAATCGTACTGATTCCATTCAAATGCGAGCTAAATCTAACTCCATTTTCTGAAATGGCATTCGTTACTCGCTCGTAAATATCGTTCTCCCCGTTATTATTACCTTTGGCCGCTGTGCATATCCCCCGCAACTGAGCAACGGAAGGTGATGATTCCGGAGCTTGATTCAAGGCTCCCCTTTGGTCCGCGCCATAGTTCAATTCCTTGATCAATGCAGGCATTTGGCTTCGGGACGGCACACCGAAGAAAGTGATGTTCTTTTTCTCTTCTCTGTTCCCTAAAAGCTCCAGGATCAACGATTCGCGCTTGGCATCATTGTCGACCGTGCTTTCCGCCACGGAATTGAGAAGCAAAAAGAAGTTACCAGGATCGATCCATCCGTGCTGGTGCGCCTCGAGCATATTTCGGATGCGGACACCGTAGTTATCAGCATTCAGTGATAGCTGTTCATCTTGTAAGGCCTCATCTCCGTTGAAAAAATTGCCATAAAGTGCATTGAACTTCTCCGTCCACCACTGAATATCTTCCTTGTACGCAGCCCATATTTTCCTGATGCGCTCATCGCTGAGTGCATACTCTTTCTTCAAATAATCTTCCGATGATGGCATGTATTCCTCCATGATTGCGACTCAACCGAATATCAGACCATGTTTCACGTTTCATGCCAGCATACCGCTACTCAGGCATCTGGCAATTCCAGCACTCATTCACGCCGTCAGGCACGGATCATCGTTCACTCTCAGAGTGATGTCTGATGCTGGCGCCATCCGCGAACTCTGCAAGGCTCCCCACGGAAAGCCATGCGTTCCGCTAGTTCCCCACATTGATCCAGCCGCCGGAGGCTGCCGAGTCTTCGAAGACGACCCTGTCCAGCCTGTCGCGGATCACGATGTGAAGAAACATGTAGCGGCTTCCGGCGCTGTTTCGCGCCTGGATCTGAAAGTGCTCCTTGAGGGGAATGCTTTTCCCGTATCCCGACTGCATCAGGTCCCTTGGCATATAAATCTTCGTTTTCACGCCGGAGCTCACCTTCAGGTATGAATCCATCAGGCAGGCAAGGAGCCGGGTACGCCTGTTTTGCACCAGGCAGGTGAGTTCCGCCGTGTAGAAGGGCTTTTTCATGAGCCTGGCAAGCTCCGCTTTCATCAGTTTCTTCAGGCGCCGCGCATACTCCCTGGCGAAAGAAGGCGATCCAAGCTCAATGAACGAATCCTGCTTGCCGCCCGGAAATATCTTGACCAGCTCGCCGCCTTTCGGGCTCCAGCCATAGGCGAAAACGCCTTCCTGATCCGGAACATGGGCCTCGCTTGGTTTCCCGAAGCGCCGCCTGAAATCCCGCAGAAAGGCGGGCAGTTCCGAGTTATGAAAGTTGATGGTCAGGTGGGTCAGGTGGCCGTCGTAGAACGCTGCCGTTCCGCCCTGAACCGGATGCCCCATGTAGGCGTCCAGGGCAAAATCAACCAGGGCATCCGTATCAAGCATGAGATGCACATTGGGCTCCTTATCCTTCTTGCTCTTCTTTTGCTCTTTCCTGATTTTGAACAGCGGCCTGAATTCCTTCAGGGGCATGCCGAAACGCACACCCTCCAGAGCAATCACGCCGGCCGGCACCGTCGGCGCCTTTTCCCACGCCATCGCCTGAACCTTCTCCGGCGCGGGCCGGCGCGCCGTGTCCGTATCCGTGTCCGTGTCCGCGGAGCATCCGGCGAGCAGGCCGAAGGAAAGCAGTAAACATGTGCAAGTAATTCTCATCCATCACCTCCTTCAAATGGGCGGGACACTACGCCCCGGTGCGACATCGGCTGTCGCCTGTGATGCGAGTATGTCCTTCCAGGCGGGAGGCGACATGCAAAAGAGGAATGTGGCGCTCATCGGCGTGGGCGGCGGCGGAATGAACACCCTCGATGAGATATTGAAGGTGGGTACCCCCGTTGCCCGGTTCATTGCCGTGAACCGGGATCTGCTGGCGATCAAAAAAGCCATGGTGCGGGACAAGGTGCATCTGGATGCGCCGGGCAGCGATCCCGGGACGGTACGGGAAGCCGTCCGGCGGAAGGAAAGCGCCATCAGAAGGCTGCTGGACGGCATGGATGCCGTGGTTCTCGTGGCGGGCATGGGAGGGGTGACAGGATCGCATGCCTCGCCGGAAATCGCGCGTATCGCAAAGCAGTGCGGGTTGCCCGTCTGGGCCGTGGTGACAAGGCCTTTCACATTTGAGGGAAGCAGGCGGGCAAGAGCTGCGGACAAGGGAATGAAACTATTGTCCGCGCATGCGGATGGAATGATCTGCGTGCACAACCAGGATCTGATCGGCTCGTCGGAGAAAAGCCTCTCCATGCTTGAGGCCTTCAGGCGGGTCGATGCCGTGGTCGCGGAAGTGGCCGGGACGATAGCGGAACACGGGATGTTCACCGGCAAGCTGTTGGCCCGGCTTCCCGGGGGCTGTTCCGCCATGCCATGTAAATCCGGAAATGCAGGGGCAGGGGAAGACTCAATAGCCCCCGATCATCACCATTGCTCGTTTTGCGGCAGGCACCGTTCAGAGGTCAGGAAACTCATCTCCGGCCCGTCGGTGTTCATCTGCAATGAATGCGTGGCCCTGTGCGTGGAGATTATCAACGAGGAAGGAGATTAGCCGGCACATGAGAGCAGCCATCAAGCCCGGGAGCGCTTCATCATCGGGACATGATCAGAAACACGTATCCCGCCATCATGCCCTCTCCCGTGAAATAGTCGCTCAATGTCATGCTTGAACGGATCAGGGTCAGCTCATGAGCATCGACCAGTTCGAAAACCTGATTTCCGATGAAGGCAAAGCGTGATTTCAGCGCTGTGGTGCAGGCTTCCTCACTGCCCTTGTCCGGCAAATCTGTCGGCATGCATAGCAGGCCAAAGGCACCATCGGCTTGATCGCAGGCAGAGACCTGCCTGATGGCTGAGCAGAGCATGTTTGCGTCCCGAGCCGTGGCATCGCTGAAATGCCAGACGGAACGAACCATGCATACGCCCGGCATCC
>CAZROR010000038.1:0-15556 GCA_964601765.1 uncultured Zetaproteobacteria bacterium | reverse complement strand
GGTGATTGACCGCCTGTGCCGCCAATGCTGTAATGCCCTCATGGCGCAGTTGGATCTCACCCTGTTTAGCGAGCTTCTATTCAGAGGCTGGCTGCGGCATGTGTGCTGACTGACCATTTGGGTTGATCGAACACAAAAGGCCGCGGGCATTCCCTGCGGCTTTTGTGTTTATGGGAGATGAGAAAATGGTGGACCGTTTGTACATATTTGACACAACGCTGAGAGATGGCGAGCAATCCCCGGGCTGCTCGATGAATATCGAGGAAAAGCTGCGGGTTGCGCACGCCCTGGCCGCACTCGGTGTGGACGTCATAGAAGCAGGCTTCCCGATTGCTTCCCCCGGTGATTTCGAGGCTGTACATCGAATCGCGGGAGAGGTGAGCGGTCCGGTCATTGCCGGGCTGGCACGCGCCCACGAGCTGGATATTGCACGGGCCGGCGAGGCAGTCGCTCCGGCCGGTGACAGGGCACGAATCCACACCTTTATTGCGACCAGCCCGATCCACATGCAGGCCAAACTGCGCATGCAACCGGATGAGGTGCTGGAGCGGGCAGTTCAGGCTGTGCGGCAGGCGCGCAATCTCGTACCGGAAGTGGAATTCTCGGCTGAGGATGCGGGGCGGACAGAGATGGATTTTCTGTGTCGTATTGTGGAGGCGACCATTGCCGCCGGTGCCCGTGTCATCAACATCCCGGATACGGTCGGCTATATGACGCCGCATGAATTTGGAGAACGCATACGGATACTGCGCGAGCGTGTTCCAAATGCCGATCAGGCCATATTCTCGGTGCACTGCCATAATGACCTCGGGCTGGCCGTGGCGAATTCACTGGCTGCCGTCGAGAATGGCGCCCGTCAGGTTGAGTGTACGATTAATGGCCTGGGTGAGCGAGCCGGCAATGCTTCACTGGAAGAGATCGTCATGATCCTGAAAACACGTACGGATCGGTATGCCATCGAGCTGGGTATCGACACGACCAGGATCGTGCCGGCATCGAAGCTGGTCAGCCAGATTACCGGCATGGTGGTGCAGCCCAACAAGGCCATTGTCGGAGCCAATGCCTTCGCCCACGAGGCAGGCATCCATCAGGATGGCGTACTGAAGCACCAGAAGACCTATGAAATTATGACACCGGCATCTGTCGGCTGGACGACGAACCGCATGGTGCTGGGCAAGCATTCGGGGCGGGCAGCGCTGAAGGCGCGTTATGAGGAACTCGGTGTGGAACTGGATGGGGACAGACTTAACGTCGCCTTTGAGCGATTCAAGGAGCTGGCAGACAAGAAAAAGGAGATTTTTGATGAGGACCTGCTGGCTATCCTGTCCGATGAAGAGGCTGTGGAAAGTGAGAATGTCAAGCTGGTTTCCCTGCATGCCGCCTCGGGAACGAAGGATGCTCCGGTTGCCGCCGTGGAGCTGGAGATTGGTGGCCGGGTACACAGGGCAACGGCCCAGGGTGATGGACCGGTTGATGCCGCCTTCAAGGCTATCAACTCGCTGGTAGAGCCCAACGGCAAGCTGCTCCTGTATTCGGTGAACGCGATTACCTCCGGCACAGATGCGCAGGGCGAGGTGACCGTACGCCTCCAGGATGGGGCGCGTATCGTGAATGGGCAGGGGGCGGATACAGATATTGTTGTTGCCAGCGCCAAGGCGTTGATTGCGGCCCTGAACAAGCTGCCGAACATGCATGCCCGTGAGGTGCATGCCCAGTATTCAGGGGTTTAACCCGGGATTTTATGAAGCCGCAGGCAGATGGTGCCGGGCAAACGGAGTCGGAACGTACCTACAGGTGCATCTGTTTGAGCCAGTCCTCGAGGAAATGGATATTGAAGTCGGCGGACTGAAAGCCCGGGTTGGCCAGCAGTCGCTGGTGCAGCTCCGTATTCGTTTGCACACCGGTAATCACCAGCTCATCGATGGCACGCTGCATCGTACGGATGGCCTTGGCACGGGTTTCTCCGTGCGTGATGATCTTGCCGATCATCGAATCATAGTGCGGCGGTATCATGTAGCCGGAGTAAACGGCTGAGTCGACACGCACATTGCGGCCGCCCGGAGCATGATACAGCTCTACGCGGCCCGGTGATGGCGTGAACTTGAACGGGTGCTCGGCATTGATACGGCACTCGATGGCGTGCCCGTTCAGGGTGATGTCATCCTGCGTGAAGGGTAACTTTTCTCCGGCCGCTGTGCGTAGCTGCCATTCGATCAGGTCGATACCCGTGACGAATTCACTGACCGGGTGTTCGACCTGGATGCGTGTATTCATTTCGATGAAGTAAAAGCTCTTGTCCGGGTTCATCAGGAACTCAACCGTGCCGGCTCCCACATAGTCGACAGACTTGGCGGCTGCCACGCCGGCGGCACAGATGGCGGCCCGGGTTTCATCATCGACACAGGGGCTCGGGGCTTCCTCCAGCACCTTTTGATTGTTGCGTTGCATGGAGCATTCACGCTCGAACAGATGAACAACATGGCCGTGTTTATCACCAAGCACCTGCACTTCAATATGCCGTGGCTCTTCAAGAAACTTTTCAATATAGACTGTATCATCGCCAAAGGCTGTGGCTGCTTCGCTCTGCGCCATCATGAATGCACCGGCCAGCCCGGGTTCGCTACGCACGATTTTCATGCCGCGGCCACCGCCACCTGCCGCAGCCTTGACGATCACCGGAAAGCCGGCCTCTTTTGCGATCTCCTTGGCTGTCTCAATGTCCGAAACGGCACCATCGGAGCCGGGGACACAGGGCACGCCTGCTTCCAGCATCTTCTTTTTTGCCGCCACCTTGTCGCCCATGATACGCATGGACTCGGGTGTGGGGCCAATCCACACCAGCCCGGACTCCAGGCAGATGTCCGCAAAGTCGGCATTTTCGGCGAGGAAGCCGTAGCCCGGATGGACTGCCTCGGCATCTGTCACCTCGCAGGCGGACATAACAGCCGGGATGTTCATATAGGACTGGGCGCTGGGAGCGGGCCCGATACACACGGCCTCATCGGCCAGGCGGGTATGCATGGCATCACGATCAGCCTCCGAATAGACGGCTACGGACTGGATGCCCAGCTCCTTGCAGGCACGGATGATACGGACTGCGATTTCGCCACGGTTGGCGATAAGAATCTTGTGAAACATGATGATCCTGGGACTTACAACGGCGTGATAATGAACATGGCCTGGCCATATTCCACGGGGCTGGCATTTTCGATGAGGATCTTCTCAACAATCCCATCATATTCAGCCTCAATTTCATTCATCAGCTTCATGGCCTCGATAATGCACAGGGTGTCCCCTTTTTTGATACGGTCTCCCTCATTGACAAAGGGGTCGGCATCCGGCGCCGGGGCCCGGTAAAATGTACCGACCATCGGTGATTTGACCATATGCTCTTCTGCAACAGCAGGCGAAGCCTGGGCTGGTGCGGCCTCTGCAGCTGGTGCTGTCGGCGCGGCAACAGCTACGGTGGTTGTGGCGGGAGCGGTGCCCTGGCGTGAAATACGCACGGTCTGGTCGCCCTCAGTCACCTCGATCTCCATGACATCCGTGCTCTGAATAAGCCGGATCAGTTTACGAATCTGGGAAATATCCACGTTATTCTCCTGTTGATGTCAAATGGCGCAGGTGTTCGGCCAGGCCGTGCAAGGCAAGCTGGTAGGAAGCAGCACCGAAGCCATAGATGACGCCGGCAGCAATATCAGCCAGCAGTGATTTGTGTCGGAATTCCTCGCGACGCTGTGTGTTTGACAGATGTACCTCGACGAAAGGAATGCGGCAGCCGAGCAGTGCATCCCTGAGCGCCACGCTCGTGTGCGTATAGGCAGCCGGGTTGATGATGATACCGTCCACCCCCTCGCTGGCGGCCTGATGCACACGCTCCACAAGCTCTCCCTCGTGATTGCTTTGAAAGCTGATGACCTCGGCCCCGAGCTCGTCGCCGAGCCCGATCAGGTCGCGGTTGATGGAGGCGAGGTCCTGCGAGCCATAGTGCTCCGGTTCACGCGTGCCCAGCAGGTTCAGGTTGGGGCCGTGCATGACGAGGATGCGCAGTGGTTTCATGCCTGAAGTGCCTCCTGCCATGCAGCCTGCAATTCATTCAGTTGCGGGTCATCAGGGCTTTTCTGCAACAACGCATCAAGCATCGTGCAGGCGCCGAGCCGGTCTCCCTGATCCCAGAGCATCTTGGCCAGCCGCACCGAGGCCGGCCGCTCAATCTGTCCGGGCACGTGGCATCCGTACAGGGATGCAGCGGTGCTGAAACAATTCAGCGCCTCATCATGCTTTCCATCAGCCTGCAGCGCCCGCCCCAGCAGGTGCCAGGCCCTGGCCTCGACAGGCGCGAATTCGAGCACATCTTGCAGAATATTTTGCGCCTTGCCATATTCACCGCTGCGCAATTGACGCTGGGCCTCGGCGAGCCCCTCCGCAACACCCTGCCAGTTGGCGGGTTTGGGCATAGGCCGGGAAGCTGCTAGCATGCCCGGAACGCTACGCGGCGGGAAAACCGCGGTCAAACAAATCGTGCGAAAAATAACGAAAACGAGAAAATATTGGGCAAAATCGGTCAATTTTTCCTGTTTATCGGCCAAAAGGTGAAATTTTGAGTGTGAGCATTCAACTCAACGGCGAGCCCAGGGTGGTGACAGCGGTGACGCTTGCGGAGCTGGTTGGTGAGCTTGGCCTGGAAAAGCGCATCATTGCCGTTGAGCGCAATCTGGAGGTTGTGCCGAGAAGCTGCTACGCCGATACGCCCCTGGAAGACGGGGACCGCATTGAAATTGTCCATATGATTGGCGGTGGCTGACGATATGGCTGTTCGGCCGATGCCACACGTATGAACAGACAGGGGTGAAGTAGATGGATGAGGATATTCTGAAGGTTGGCAGTCATGAGTTTCGCTCCCGGCTGATTGTCGGCTCGGGCAAGTACAGGGATTTTGAGACAACGCGCCGGGCGACGGAGGCGGCGGAAGCCGAGATGATCACTGTTGCCGTGCGGCGCGTGAACATCACCGATGCCGGCAAGGAAAACCTGCTCGATTATATCGATCCGAAGAAATACACCATCCTGCCGAATACGGCCGGCTGTTTTAATGCCGCAGATGCGGTGCGCACGTTGAGGCTGGCACGCGAAGCAGGCGGCTGGAACCTGGTCAAGCTCGAGGTGCTTGGTGATACCGAGACGCTGTACCCGAATGTGGTCGAAACCCTGCGTGCAGCCGAGGAACTGGTCGCGGATGACTTCGAGGTCATGGCCTATACGAATGATGATCCGATTGTGGCCAGGCAGCTTGAGGAGGCCGGTTGCGTCGCCGTGATGCCGCTCGGCAATCCGATCGGCTCCGGCCGGGGGCTGGCCAACCCCTTCAATATTCACGTCATCAAGCAACGTGCCGGTGTGCCGATCGTTGTGGACGCCGGTATCGGCACAGCCAGCGATGCAGCCCGTGCCATGGAGCTGGGTGTGGATGCCGTGCTGATCAATACGGCGATTGCCGAGGCAAAGGATGAGTGCATGATGGCGCGCGCGATGCGCGATGCCGTCAGGGCAGGACGCGCCGCCTGGCTTGCTGGCCGTATGCCGAAGCGCTCGTTTGCGTCGGCCTCCAGCCCGACCGACGGCTATTTCTGGGTATAAATGGATATCAGATTCACGATAAAGGACACCAGGACACATAAGCTCCGGCTGTTTTCCCCGTGCTTTGTGCATCTGTGGTTGAAGGGGAAAGGGGCCAGTTGATGACAAAGCTGAAGAATGACCTGTTTCTGCGCGCCTGCCTGCGCCAGCCCGTGGAGCGCACGCCGGTGTGGATGATGCGGCAGGCCGGACGCTATCTGCCCGAATATCGGGCCACCCGCGAACGGGCCGGCGGCTTTCTTGATCTGTGCAAAACGCCCGAACTGGCCTGCGAGGTGACATTGCAGCCTGTTGATATTCTGGGTGTCGATGCGGCGATTCTGTTTTCGGACATCCTTGTTGTGCCGGAGGCCATGGGCATGGAATTGACATTTGGTGCGGGTGAAGGCCCCCGTTTCCCGCATCCCGTGGCAAGCCGTACCGATGTGGAGAGATTGCCTGTCCCTGATCCCGAGGTGGAGCTCGATTACGTCATGGCGGCTGTACGCACGATCCGCAAGGGCCTCGCCGGCCGTGTGCCGCTGATCGGCTTTTCCGGTAGTCCGTGGACGCTGGCCACCTATATGGTTGAAGGCGGCGGGTCAAAAAATTTCTCAAAAGTCAAGGCGATGGCCTTTGATGATCCGTCCACGCTGCACCTGTTGCTTGAAAAGCTTGCCGATGCCGTGGCTGCCTACCTGAATGCCCAGATCGCCAATGGCGCGCAGGCCGTACAGATTTTTGATACATGGGGGGGTATTCTCACCACGAGGGATTATCTGGCGTTTTCACTGGCCTACATGCGGCGTATCGTGGCACAGCTGAGGCGGGAGAACGAAGGACGGCGCGTACCGGTAATCCTGTACACGAAGGGAGGCATGGGCTGGCTGGAGGCCATGGCCGATAGTGGCTGTGATGTCGTTGGCCTGGACTGGACGATTGACATCGATGTGGCGCGGGAACGGGTGGGAGACAGGGTGGCCCTGCAGGGCAATATGGATCCGTGCATACTGTACGCTTCGCCCACACGCATCCGTGCCGAGGTCAGGGATATTCTGGCGCGCTTTGGCCACCATAACGGCCATGTGTTCAATCTTGGCCACGGCATTACGCCGGACGTGCCGCCCGCGCATGCAATCGAGTTCATCCGTGCCGTGCACGAGGAATCCATTGCCTATCATCAGAGCCTGGCATGAGTGAAGGGACAGGCCCGTGAGCCTGTGCCTTGCCTGGCCGAAGCCTTGCAAGCCTTGTGGAGCCGGGCCGTCTTGAGGCGGCGCGTAAGGCGGGCGTGGGTGTTGAGTGTGGCGGCTGTCTTTCCTATCTGAAGCTGGCGTTCGAAACAGGCGAGACAGTGTTCGCTATTGACGTCCCCCACGTTGGCGGTAGAGGTAACCGTGATTGATACAGGGGAGCCAGCCGGAGCAGGAAGATTGTCGCTGTGCTGATCGCCTGATACGCTGCGTCTACTGTTGCTCATGATGCATGGAGGGATACCGGATGCGTTGGTTATCACTTGGGTTGGTATGTGTTGTGCTTTTGTTGCAGGGCTGCGTGGGCAAGCTGCCTACGCATCCGGAATGGACTACCCAGCTGGAACAGGAGAATGCCCCGGAAGGGGGTAGTCTGCCCGGCTGAGCTCAGGGAAGGTGTGGCTTCCGGGGAAATAACCGCTTTTGTTATTGCAGGCCACAGCTCTGTAGCAGGGCATCCACGCGGGGGGCACGGCCGCGGAACGCGCGGAAGGCAGCCATGATGTCGCGGCTTCCTCCGATGGCGAGGATGTTGTCATGGAATGCGCGGGCCGTTTCCGGATCGAACACACCGGCCTCTTCGAAGGCGGCATAGGCATCTGCCGAGAGTACCTCGGCCCATTTGTAGCTGTAGTATCCGGCCGCATAACCGCCGGCAAAGATATGGGAGAAGCTGTTCTGAAAGCGGTTGAAGGCAGGTGGTATGAACACTGCGACCTCCCGGCGGGCCGCATCGAGCAGTGCCTGCACGCTTTCATCCCCGTGAGGGTCGAACGTGGTGTGTAGCAGGAAGTCAAACAGCGCGAACTCAACCTGCCTGAGCATCTGCATGCCGGCCTGAAAGTTTTTTGCCGCCCGCATTTTCTCGAACAGTGCGGTGGGCAGCGCTTCACCGGTTTCATGATGGCGGGCGAAGCCATCCAGTACTTCTCGCTCCCAGCAGAAGTTTTCCATGAACTGGCTGGGCAGCTCCACGACATCCCAGGGCACGCCGCGTATGCCGGAGACGCTCAGGGTGTCCACACGGGTCAGCATGTGGTGCAGGCCGTGGCCGAACTCGTGGAACAGGGTGATAACTTCCTCATGTGACCACAGGGCCGGGACATCGCCAACCGGCGCGGCGAAATTGCAGACCAGGTAGGCCACGGGGTGCTGCAGCGTGCCGTCCGGCCTTTTCCAGCGGATGATGCATTCATCCATCCAGGCGCCGCCACGCTTGTGAGGGCGGGCGTAGGGATCGAGATAGAAGCCCGCCATGTGGTTGCCCGAATGGTCCAGAATGTCGAAGTAGCGCACGCTCTCATGCCATGTCGGCACATCCGTGCGTTCCCGGAAGTCCAGGCCGTAAAGTCGTCCGGCCACCTGAAACAGGCCCGTGAGCACCTGATGCTCGGGGAAATACGGCCGCAGGTCTTCCTGGGATATGTTGAATGTTTGCTGGCGAAGGCGTTCGGATGCGAAGGCGATATCCCATGCCTCAAGCTTCTCCAGGCCGAGGCTGTCCGCGGCAAATGCACGCAGTTCGTCCAGCTCCCGCCTGGCAGCCGGCCGGCTTTTGGCCGCCAGCTCGCGCAGGAAGCCGGTCACATCTTCCGGCCGATTGGCAGCTTTTGTCGCCAGCGAGTATTCACCATAGCTGTCGAATCCAAGCAGCCGCGCGGCCTCGGCCCTGAGTTGAAGGATTTCCCGGATGACCGGCGTGTTATCGAGCCTTCCCTCGCTGGCACGCGTCACATAGGCCGTATACATCCGCTTTCGCAGCGCCCGGTTCTCCGCATATTGCATGAACGGGATATAGCTCGGCGCATCCAGCGTGAATATCCAGCCATCCTCTCCGTTATCCCGGGCAAGCTGTGTCGCAGCCTGCGTGAGCATATCGGGCAGGCCCGCCAGTGCCGCCTGATCCGTCACGTGAAGCCGGAAGGCACACGTGGCATCCAGCACGTGTTGTTCAAAGCGCGTGCCCAGTTCAGCCAGGCGTATCTGGATTTCCTTGAATCGGCGCTTGTCCTTTGCCGGCAGTCCGGCCCCGCCCAGCCTGAAATCGCGCAGGGCGTGGTCAACCGCCTGCCGCTTCTCATCCGCGAGCAGGGCAAAGCCGGGGCTGTCCCGGAGGCTTCTGATGGCGGCATAAAGCCCCTCATGCTGGGCCACTTCCGTCTGGTAGGCGGAAACCCGCATCATGCCTTTCTCGTAAACAGGGCGCAGCGCATCGGAATCGCAGACGGCGTTGAGATGACAAACCGGGCCCCAGGTGCGGTGCAGCCGCTCTTCCAGGGCCTCGAGTGGTGCCATCAGTGAAGACCAGTCCGGCCTTTTCACCCGGGCCAGCCGCTCGATATTATCTTGATTGTCGGCGAGCACCTGCTCCAGGGCGGGCAGGACATGCCCGGGGCGGATATCCGCAAAGGCGGGCAGCCCTGTGCCGGCGTGCATGAGCAGGGGGTTATCAGATGTTTTCATGGGGTGAACGCTGTCGCTGTTACTGCGCCTTGGCAAATGATGCAAGCAAAAGGCGGAGCCTGTCCGGCCCCGCCTTTCCCAGAGAATTCAACCAGGATTCTTTCTGCTGCTGGCTGCAATCATAGAGCCCGTTTATGACAATGATGTGACACAGCTCGCAAAGCCCGGCTATGCCTGCTGGGCGTACAGGCGGGCGAGTATGTCTCTGCCGCCTGCCGCGAGCACTTCATCGGCCAGTGTCCGGCCTAGCGCTTCCGCTTCATCGCGATCTCCGGTGATACGCTTACGGATCATATGCGAGCCGTCCACTTCGCCAACCAGTCCGTCAAGCTGCAGCCTGTCACCGTCAAGCGTTGCGTAGGCGGCAATCGGTACCTGGCAGCCACCCTCCAGCCGGGCCAGAAAGGCACGCTCCGCTCTGGTGCGGACCATTGTATCCGGGTCGTTCAGCTGCTCGACAAGCGCATTGATATCGTCATCCGTATCGCGCGTCTGAATGCCAAGGGTTCCCTGGGCGACTGCCGGCAGCAGAGTGTCAGTCGGCACGAATTCATGCATCTGATCCTGCATGCCCATGCGGCGGACGCCGGCGGCCGCAAGAATAACTGCATCGATATCTGTGCCCAGCTTGGACAGGCGTGTCTGGATGTTGCCACGTATGGAGATGAACGTGAAACCTGGATAGCGCGCTTTCAGCTGTGCAATGCGACGCAGGCTGGAGGTGCCGATGCGGGCATGATCCGGCAGGGAGTCGAGCCCTCCACCGGTCACGGTGGCTATTGCATCCCGCGGGTCTTCTCTCCGGGGGTGTGCACGGATGGCCGTGCCTGCGGGCATCTCCGTGGGCACATCCTTCATCGAATGAACAGCAATATCGGCACGGCCGTCCAGCAGTGCCTCGTCGATTTCTTTTGTAAACAGACCCTTGCCGCCGACCCGCGCGAGCGGCACGTCCAGGATTTTATCACCCCGCGTAATGATGCGGACAAGTTCCGTGCTGATGGCAGGGTCCAGCCTTTTCAGCTCTGCTGCGACATGCTCGGCCTGCCATAGGGCGAGTGGTGAGCGGCGGGTGGCAATACGGATATGCATGAATTCGGGCCTCCGGATGAGGGCGGAACACTAACCATGAAACCATGAAGGCACAAAGGGGATACGTGCTCCCGATTCGCAAAGGGCAGCAGTTAGCCGGCTGAATTATTCCCGGGTGTTTGTGTTTTGTTCCCTTGCCTTTCTGGCTGCGTCGGCTTGATGTCCGTAAACCATTTTTCCGGTGCCATGCTGGCCTTCAGCCCGTCAAAGATATAGCCGGCAATCTCGAAATACTCGGGCCGATCGGATACCTTCAGGGCATAGAGGTCATCCTTTGCGTGCCTGGCAAAGCGGTATTTGCGCCGGCCATGCTTCCACTCAATACTGAAGCTGAGTACGGGGTGCTCTACGTCATAATCGTCCGGCCGGGCCTGCCCCAGCACTTTTGTGAAGCGCAGTGTTTCAAGCAGCGATACGGCGTGTTCGATGGCCTTGCTATCCGGCTGTTTTCCCTTCGGTGTTTTGTTGCTCCACCAGACCTGTGACGTTCCGGTATCTGCACCTTTCCGTTTTTCAACGCGGATGCCGCCGGACTCGAGTGCCGTGATGTCCTCAAGCTGGAGGACAGTCTTGTCCTGCCATGCCGCTTTTTCCACGGGGAGGTCATAGCTGCCAAGCTCCACGCTGTATATGGCCTGTGCCTTATCTGCCCGAACATAGCTGCGCCGCGCACCAGCCCCACGTCCGAGATACATCACAGCGAGCGGCTGTTTATCGTGCAGGAGCGTGAGGCAGCGCTCGAACTTTTTTGTCGCTACCGCAAAACGGGCCTGGGCTGTTGGTGTTGTAGCCACCGCAAGGCCATGCTTCATGTCATGCAGACGGTCGAGCAGCCGGGTGACGCGGTCGCCATCAGCCGGGAAGCCGTCGGCCAGATGCCAACTGTCGTTTTTACTCAGCCTGACCTCCGCACCGTTACTTCCCCGGATCACGATACCGTCCACCTGGCTGGGGTTAAATGTGAGCAGGTGGTCCCCTCGTGGCGATGTGGCCAGGCGGGTACTGCCCGAGTAAGTCATGATAGCCAGCAGGATCTGGGCGGCCAGGGCAACCGAGAGAATGCGGATAGACTTCTGCATGGTCTACGCAGCCTCCACATTTTGTCGCAGCCGCGTGCGTGTGCGTTGCCTGAGTTGCCGCCGAACAAGCCAGACAATCCCCAGGCCGAGCAGGGCCATGCCGTAGTTCAGGTACTCCCAGAACAACCGCGTGGTTTGGTCCATTGGTGCAAGTGTGCGGGCAAGGCGTGAGCGACCACGAATGCTGAGCAGCCCTTCATCCTGTAGTGCCCAGTCGATGGCGTTTTGTATGAAGGCAAACTGCCGTGTATAGCGTGAACCCCTGCCTTCCGACAACAGATCTGCAACGATATCACGGCCGAACTCGTTGCTGGCGATGAGTACGATGCGGGCGGAGTCGGCCGAGGTTCCGATTACGCCACTGACCACTGGCGGTATGGCGTCCTTTTTGTTTTTGCTGTCGGAGGTTCCGGCACGCTTTCTGGTCTTGCCTGTCTTTAGCAATGGAGATGACTTACCCCTGAAATAGGATGAGAAGTGCCCCTGTATGGCCACGGCGATCAACCGGCTGCCACGCTTTGGTGCGGGCCGGAAGCCGGTTACGGGATACAGGTCATAACGGGGCAGAATATCCGTGCTGTCCGTGACCCAGCTGTCCGGGGATGTACGCACCAGTTCCGTAACCTGGCGGTGCCGGTTTGTCTTTGTATCCACGTGGATCGGCGAGGCCCAGCCGACAGTGAGCTGATGCAGTGCGGCGGTTATCGGATGGTTTGGATTCAGTGCCTTGCCGCGGATATCCGCAAACAGCGGATAGGGCGCCATGCGGATTTCACGTACCGTGATGCTACCGAGCTGGCGTTGTACCGGGATGGGAAGACTGTCGCTTTTCGGGTCAAGCACCAGGGTTTTATCAATCTTCAGGCCGAGGTGTTTCAGCCATGGCTGTAGCCCGGAGTCGTGTTGCCTGGCGTTCAGCGTTTCTCCGATGCTGATATCAAACGGTGATGTGACCACAATGACGGTGCCACCCTGCATCAGGAACTGATCCACGGCATAGAGCTGCCTTTCATCCAGCGCATCGGGTGCCAGCAATAGCAACAGGTCGGCATTGGCGGGCACGTGACCATTTTTCAGGTTCGTATCCTCAATGCGCACGTTATCGCTCAGCACAGCCCGGAGCTGGCTGTAGCGGCGGCTGGTGGTAGCGGGCATGAAGGCACCCGTGGTGGGGGGGGCTGGTGTCACAAGGGCTACGGTCTTCATGAACCCCGGGGACATGCGCTGAATGGCGGCGCGAATGGAGCGCTCAAGTGAGGCCTTGTCCAGCTCGGCGGGTAGCGGGATCTGCGTGTGTTCCCCGCCGTGTTCAAGCACCATATAGAACCAGAATGGCTGCGGGTCCAGCAGGCTCGCGATTTGCGGGCCAAAGCCGTATTTCTGCTTCAGCGTTTGCGCCAGCCTGCCGCCGTCGGCATCCGGGTCAGCGTTGTCCACGGTTAGTTTGCCTTCCGCCTGCTTCTGCAGCCTGGCAAGGATGTCCTGCATATCCCGGTGCAGCCTCCGCAGTGCCGGCGGCAGTTTTGTATCCGGCGATACATAGGCATGGAAGGTCAGGGGTGTTTGCAGTCCGGCGAGCGGATTGCCACCGGCCCGGTAGGCGCGTACAACCTTGCGAATAGCGCTTGTAATCGCATATTCGGGGTTTTTCAGTATGACATCGAAGTCATTCTCGCCCCTGGCCTTGATATCGATCAGGTCATGGTAATCAAGTGCCTCGAATTGGTCGCCGTAGGCAATGACAAGGTTGAAATAGGCGTTGACCACGCCTGCTTCGTAGCGGCTGGCCAGTCGAAACGGTACGGGGCGTACGCCGTATTTTTCTGCTGCTTCCGTTTCCAGCACCGGATCACTGTGCGGGTCGATAAACTCGACGCGCACGCGCTCACCACCGGCAACCTGATACTCCTTGAGCAGGTCATGCAGCTGAGGCACTAGCGGTGCCAGCAGTGGGTGGGTCCGGGCGGAAAAGTAGCCGCGGATGAGCAGGGGCTCCTGAATATCACGCAGATAATGACGCGTTGCATCCGAAAGCGAGTAGATATGTCCATCCGTCAGATCAGCGCGCAGGACGCCGATCGGAGCCAGCCAGATATTCAACAGCACGGCATTGCCCGCAATGAGTGCCGTCAGCCACTGCCAGCGGCGATGGTGTGGGCGGGCCGGATTACCGGCCCAGCGCAACCGCTCCAGCACGAGGCGGTTCAGTGCCAGGAAGGTGATGACAATGGTGATGTAGTACACAAGATCACGCAGATCGAGCACGCCGCGCGTGATTGCATCAAAGTGGGTGCCGGTGCCAAGCAGGGCCAGCCAGGAGGCAACATCCCGGCTAAACAGCGTGGTTATCGTATCCGAGCCGATGAGGTAGAACAGGGCGGCAGTGGCCACGGTCAGAATCAGGACAACGATGGGGTTGTCCGTGCGCACGCTCATGTACAGGCCGATGGCGAGATAGGCGGCGGCAAGAAACAGGCTGGCCAGATAGCCGCCCCAGACCGGTCCCCAGTCCAGCGGCCCCATCATGGCGACACTTGCCGGCAGGGGCAGTGTCAGCGCCAGCGCCAGCGCCACGAGCGCCAGGCCCGCGAGGAATTTGCCGAGAATGAGCCTGCCTGGCGCGACCGGGGCGGTCAGCAGGCTTTCCAGCGTGCCGGCACGGCGCTCTTCCGACCAGCTGCGCATGGTGAGCGCGGCTACAAGAAAAATCATCAGGATCGGCATCCACTGGAACAGGGGCTTCAGGTCAGCAACGTTACGGGCAAAAAAGGCCTCAGCCCAGAAAAAGACAAACAGGTTCACGGCAAGAAAGACGGCGAGAAACAGCCAGGCGGCCGGTGATGCGAAAAAGCCGTTGAATTCCTTGCGGCAGATATCCATAACTGTTTTCACGATGCCGGCGCCTCTGGCCTGATTGCTCCACTATGCTCGCTGATCTCGGCGAAGACGCTTTCCAGGTCGCGGGCCTCCCGGTGCAACGCGAACAGGCGGTCATCATGGGTATGTACCGCGGCTGCGATATCCGGTGCAATCTCCGGGTCGGCCTCCAGCACATAACAGAAACGCCCCCCCGTTTCATCGCGGCGATGGACGCCATGGATGCCATTGATCCGTGAAAGATAGGTGGCATCGGGATTATCGAGCGTGACAAGGAGCCGCTGTCCGGATTGCAGCTCGGACAGGCTGGCATCAAGGGCGAGCTTTCCGGCGCGCAGGATCAGCACGCGCTCACACACGGCCTGCACCTCCTGGAGAATGTGTGTGGAGATGATGACTGTTGCCTGCTCGGCAAGCTCCGTGATCAGCTGCCGCATGTGCAGGATCTGCGTTGGATCCAGGCCGTTGGTCGGCTCATCCAGGATGATGATGTCCGGTGCGTGCAGGATGGCCTGGGCCACGCCGACCCGCTGGCGGTAGCCGCGTGACAGGGTCTGAATGGACTGATCCATTCTCGTGTCGAGCCCGGTGCGCCGGATGGCGCGGGCCACGGCGGCCGCGCGTTCATGCTCCGGCACGCCGTGCAGGCCGGCCTGAAAGAACAGGTATTCATTCACGGTCATTTCCGGCCATACCGGGCAGTTTTCCGGCAGATAGCCGATACGCTGCTGAATGGCGCCGGTATCACGTCCCATGTCCAGGCCGTCCACCGTGATGTTGCCTTCTGTCGGCTCGAGGTAACCGGTCATCATTTTCATGATGGTGGATTTGCCGGCGCCGTTGTGGCCCAGCAGGCCCACCACTTCGCCGCGGCCAATATGGAAGGAGACCCCCTCAACGGCCACGATATCACCATAGCGTCGGCTCAGGTTGCTGACTTCAATCAATATATTCACCACCCGGAAGTATCGGCAGACATTGCGTGGGGGCGATTTATAGCGCGGGAAAGAGCTGGTTCAAGGGGAAAATTTTACCACGTCACCGGAGCCCGGCCTTTTGGTGGTTATGCCTGGAAAGGAAGGGCCTTGCCTTTATTCATAATGCGTCCACATGGCAAGCACTTTGACGATGTGCTGTTCTTCAAGTACCTGGTAAACGAGCCGGTGGTGGATGTTA
>CAZROR010000037.1:0-15658 GCA_964601765.1 uncultured Zetaproteobacteria bacterium | reverse complement strand
AACGCCGCAACGCGCGAAGTCCGGCGCCTTCCCTTCGGGCCGCGCCCCGACATGGTGTCTGCCTGCGTTGCTCGCCGCTTATTTGGCGCTGCCAAACTTCGCGGCTCGCGCCTTGGCTTCCATCCATTCGGGGCAGCGGCGACTGCGCCGGAATTAGCGTGAACAGGCCCTAGGCTGTCGTTAAAGATCTAGTGCCGGAAGTGGCGGATGCCGGTGAACACCATGGCCAGGCCATGTGCGTTGGCCGCGGCGATCACCTCCTCGTCACGGATGGAGCCACCCGGCTGAATCACGGCCGTGGCGCCGGCTGCGGCCAGCGCGTCCACGCCATCACGAAACGGGAAAAAGGCATCCGAGGCCACCGCCGCGCCCTGAATCGCATCCCCGCCATGCTCAGCTGCGATGCGCGTTGAGTTCACGCGGTTCATCTGGCCTGCGCCCACGCCAAGCGTCACGCCATCCTTCGCAAACACGATGGCGTTGGACTTCACATGCTTAGCCACGGTCCAGGCAAACAACATATCCTGCCACTCGGCTTCCGTCGGTGCGCGCTCGGTCACAACACGGCAGCCCTCGCGCTTAAGCCGGTGCGTGTCGCGCTCCTGCACGAGCAGGCCGCCGTTCACGCGTTTGAACTCCCAGCCGCTGGAAACCGGCCCGGGGCCGGCTGCCCGCAGCAGGCGCAGGTTCTTTTTCGCAGCAAGCACCTCACGCGCCTCATCCTCGAAGCCCGGGGCAATGACAACTTCCATGAAGGTTTCGGCAATCAGTCTGGCCGTCGCGGCGGTGAGCGAACGGTTGAAAGCGGCAATGCCGCCGAAGGCCGATACCGCATCGGCCGCACGGGCACGCTCGTAGATGGCGGCCTGGTCGTCGCCAACGGCCACGCCGCACGGATTCGCATGCTTCACGATCACCGCGGCCGGCGCCGTCAGATCGCGCACGAGCGCAAAGGCCGCATCGGCATCGGCGATGTTGTTGTAGGAAATCGCCTTCCCCTGAAGCACCTCGCAATCGGCCATCGAGATACCCTCGTCCTCCGGGTCGGCGTAGAAAGCAGCCTGCTGATGCGGGTTTTCACCATAGCGCAGCTCATGCGCGGTTTTGATAAACTGGCGTGTCAGGATATCCGGAAAAGCGCGGTGGCTACCGTCCGCATTCAGAGCGGAGAAATAGTTCGCAATGGCCCCATCGTAGGCAGCCGTATGCGCAAACGCCTTCACGGCCAGGGCACGGCGCCTGTCCTCATCCAGCGTGCCGTCATCCATAGCGGCGAGCACCATCGCATAATCGGCGGGATCGACAACAACCGTGACAAACCTGTGATTCTTGGCCGCGGCACGCACCATGCATGGGCCACCGATATCGATATTTTCAACCGCATCATCCACCGTGCAGCCATCCCTGGCGACCGTGGCGCGGAACGGGTAAAGGTTCACGCAGACAAGGTCGATAGCGGCAATGCCGTGCTCGCGCATGGCGGCAAGATCATCCTCACGATCGCGGCGGGCGAGGATGCCGCCGTGCACCTTCGGATTCAGTGTCTTGACGCGGCCGTCCATCATCTCGGGGAAGCCGGTGTAGTCGGAGACATCGCGGCATGTGATACCGCCATCACGCAGCAGGCGGGCCGTGCCGCCGGTGGACAGGATCTCCACGCCGCGCCCGGTCAGCGCGCGCGCAAAATCCACTACGCCGGTTTTGTCCGAAACACTGATCAGGGCGCGTGTGATGGCGGACATGGTTCACTCCAGAAGCGGCTAGTTCCAAAAGGAGCGCGAACGCTACCCTCCTGCCTGATGCGCGCAAGGCCACGCCCCTTTGCCACGGGACGGCTGCATGTAGGCTGTGACGCCGTGCTTTATTACATCCATGATCCGATGTGCAGCTGGTGCTGGGCCTTTCGCCCGATCTGGCAGCAGGTCAGGGCACGGCTTCCCGCGTCCGTACGCTGCCGCTATCTGCTGGGTGGGCTGGCACCGGATACCGATGCGCCGATGAGCGCTGCCATGCGAGCAGAGATCCGCGGCCACTGGCAGACTATCCGGCAACGCGTTCCCGGCACCCGTTTCAACTTCGACTTCTGGACGCTATGCACACCCCGACGCGCCACCTACCCCGCCTGCCGCGCGGTCATCGCGGCCAGGAATCAGCGGCCGGCGTGTGAAGAGGCCATGATTCACACCATCCAGCAGGCCTACTACCTCCACGCCCGCAACCCTTCGGACACAGCCGTGCTCGTTGAACTGGCAGCCGGCCTCGGTCTGGACGAGGTGCGTTTCCGTGCCGACCTCAATGCACCGGAAACACAGCGCCTGCTGCTGGCCGAAATCCGTATGCACCAGCGGCTGGGTGTGCGTGGTTTTCCCAGCCTCGTGCTCGAACGGGACGGGGAAGCTCATCACCTTCGCATCAACTACCACGATGCGGACGCCATTCTCGGGCAAATCTCCGGGAATCAGCCATAGCACGGCCCGACAGATACATTGCGATTTGACGGCTGAACGGGAAGCATCGGCGCAATGATCATCGCCCTGCTCAGCATCACCATCATCCTCTTCCTGGCGCTCCAGCTGCAGGACAAGCTCGGTATTCCGTCGCCGCTGAGCCTGATCGCGCTGTCATTCGCCTATCATCATCTGGCCGGTGATCTCTTCGTGCTTACGGGCGACCCGGAGCACTTTGCACGTCTCGTGCTGTTCCTGCTGCCCATCCTACTGATCAGTGACTCGCTGGAACTGAAGCTCGACGACCTCAGGGCGCACGGGCTCAGCCTGTTCTATCTGGCTGTGGTCGCCGTGGCCCTGTCCGTGGTGCTGGCCATCTTTGTCGCCGACGCGCTGTTCGGACAGTATCACCTTTCCATCGCCGCAATCGTTGTGCTGTTCGCGATGGTGCTGGCCACCGACCCCGTGTCCGTGGTCAGCATCTTCTCCAACTTCGAGCTGCCGCACCGCCTGAAGATGCTGGCCGAGGGCGAAAGCCTGTTCAACGATGCCACAGCCCTTATCGTGTTTGTCTTCATCGGCCTGTATGCGCTCGGCGGCGGGGACATCACGGCGGCCTATGTGGCCAGGACGAGCCTGGTTGTCGTGCTGGGGTCGGCCGCGGTCGGCCTTGTCGTGGGGCTTGCGGGCCTGGCGCTCATGAAAACCACAGAGAACCGTATCGCGGAGCTGCTGCTGGTGGTCACGACGGGTTATGGCGCCTTTGAAATATCCGAGCATTTCTACGTGCTGCTTAACCTGCTGGGCGGGCATTCGCACCTGCACCTGTCCGGCATCCTGGCCTGCATCGTGGCCACGATCACCGTGCATCACCTGATGACGCGTGCCGTGGAAGACGATCAGCATGCGATCGACCGGGAGGAGGCCAGCATCCACCGCGAATCGGCGGCACAAACCGCCTCGCTGCACCTGATTTCCAGGGCCATCGCCAAAATCAAGGCCACGGTTGAGGAGCGTGAACGGCATCTACGGACGCGTGAGGATATTCAGCTCCTCGCCATCGTTGCCAACACCATCCTCTTCATTGCCATGGCCGAGATCATCGACCTCGACCTGCTGCTGACGTACAAGGCGGAGATTCTCGGTATGTTCGCCGCGACAACGCTCATCCGGGCGCTGATGATGGCCAAGTTTGCGCTCATCACGAATCAGACGGAGCGCATGACAAACGTGAACCTGCGCTGGTGGGGCGTGCTGACCTTTGCCGGCATCAAGGGCGGGCTGTCCGTGGTGATGCTGATGATGATCCCGCAGGACTTCGCGCACCTGGAGATGTTCCGGGCCGTTGTTGTCGGCGTGGTGCTGCTTTCCACCTTTATCTATTCAGCCATGCTCATTGCCATCATCGGCCTGAACCGGGAGGTGTTCGCGCAGGAAAAGGCCGCGGAAGCGCATGGGGCCGAACCGCCCCGGACGGAAAATCCGACTTAGCTCCTGCCGGTCAGCCAGGGCACCACGGCCGTGGGCACCAGCGCGGACACATCACCGCCCATGCTGGAGATCTCACGAATGAAGCGCGAGGAAACAAAGGTGTAGTCCTCGCGCGCCATGACGAACGCGGTTTCTATGTTTTCATCGAGCCGCCGGTTCATTGTCGCCATCTGGAACTCATATTCGAAATCTGAGGCCGCGCGCAGGCCGCGCAGGATGGCGCCGGCCTGCTGCGCCTGTGCCAGCTCAACCAGCAGGCCATGGAAGGCCACCGCCTCCACGCGTGGCTCATCCTGAAAGGTCTCCGTCACCATGCCCAGGCGGACCTTGAGATCGAACATCGGCTTCTTGTCCGGATTTTCCGCCACGCCGATGATGATGCGGTCAAACAGCTTGAGCCCCCGCTGGACCACATCCACATGCCCGAGCGTAATCGGATCGAAGGTGCCGGGATAAACGGCGCTGCGCTTCACTTCTCCTCCATCGCCAGAAAATACAGGCAGGTGTCACCATAGCGCCGCGATTGCGTGGCCGTCCAGCCTGCGGGCCAGCGCAGCTGCATGCGCGCGGACTCTTCAACGATCAGATGGCGGCAGGAAATCCCGTGTGTATCCAGCCAGCCCGGCACCTGTTCGGCAATGCCCTGTTCGTAAGGCGGATCGGCAAAGGCAAGATCAAAATGCTGCCCATCGAGCTTGGTCAGCATGGCCGGCAGGCTGCCGTGCAGAATGCGCCAGCATGCCTGCAGGCGCCAGTCGTGCCGGATTCTCTGCAAGCGCTCAAATGCCCGGTGATGCTGCTCGATGGAGGTGGCGCTCACCGCACCACGTGACAGCGCTTCCAGCGCCATCATGCCGGAGCCGGAGAACAGATCGAGCACCGACCAGCCCCCGACATCCCCGAGAATATTGAACAGGGCCTGCCGCACCTTGGCCGGCGTAGGCCTGAGCCCGGCAATGTCCGGCACATGGATGTTTCTTCCCCTGAACCTGCCTGCCGTGATGCGCATGGCAAGAAGTGTCCGTCAGCGGCGCGGGACAGGACTACCGCCGGCACTCACCGCCGGGCCGACGCGCACGAGATTCCAGTCCGATGGGTTCAGATAGCGCCTGGCGGCCTGCCGGACATCCTCGATGGATACCGCATTGATACGCGCCTTCCAGGTTTGCAGGTAATCAAGCGGCAGGCCATAGAAGCCGATCATCGACATCAGGCCCACACGCTTCGTATTGGAGTCCATGCGGTGCGCGAAGCTGCCTGTAAGATTTGCCTTGGCCGCCGCCAGCTGCGCCTTGCTGATATGGCCTTCATACATACGGCGCAACACCTCGCGGGTCACCGCCAGCGCCTGACCGGCCTGGTCGGCGCGCGTTTGCAGCGTGATGACAAAGGGCCCGGATACCGTCAGTGGCATGAAATAGGAATAGATGCCATAGACCAGGCCGCGCTTTTCCCGTACCTCATCCATGAGCATGGACGAAAAGCCGCCACCGCCAAGGATATGGTTCAGCAGCATATCAGCGAAAAAATCCGGGGTATAACGGGATGGCCCCAGCCGTGAAAGCTGCACGGTCATCTGCCGGGTGGGCATGGTGATATGGCGTTGCTGACCATGCACAGGCACGGGCTTCGCCAGCTCCTTCAGGGCCTGCGCAGGCGTGCCGCGCCAGCCGGCAAACAGCGGCCGGATCTGTTGCAGTGCCTCGGCCATCGTGATATCGCCACTGATGGCAAGCACCGCGCCCTGCGGCCTGAACTGCCGGCGATACAGGGCCTGCAGATCACTCAGCACAATGCGCCCGAGGCTGTCCACGCTGCCCGACGCACGGTGGCCATAGCCATGTCCCGGGTAAAGCAGGCGTGTGGTGGCCTGGGCGGCACGCACGCCAGGCTCTTCAAGCGACTTTCTGGCGGATGATGTCGCATCCGTCTTCAGGATGCCGAAGCGCTTGCGGTCCCAGCCGGGCATAAGCGCGGCCTCGGCCAGGGCCTTCACACCCGCAGGCAGCGCCTCCTTCAGCACGGTCATCGAAAGAGACAGCGAATCCCGGCTCGCATCCGCACCAAGCTGGATGGCCTCGGCATCGAGCAGATCGGCCCAGGCCACGAAATCATGTCTTTGTGTATGGTCTTCGAGCATGGCGGCCAGCATTACAGCCGTACCCCCCTTGCCTGCCGGATCGAGGGCACTGCCGGCGGGCACCGTCAGCTGCATAACCACCATCGGCACGTTGTGGGCCTGCATCAGCAGAATACGCAGGCCATTGTCCAGCCGTGCCTCCTCGATGGCTGGAACGGCGCGCGCCACAGCCGGTACGAGCACGAACAGGGCAGAACACAGCACAAGTACCGCCCCTCCCGATGCGACGCACCGCCACAGCCTCATGGCTGTCCTGCTCACGACTTCGCCTTCACCGGTTGCAGCAGGCCGGTCGTGGCGCGCTCCGGCCTGATCCAGCGCCGCAACACACCACGCACATCCTCGGCTGTCACCCGCCGGATAGCCTCGAGCCAGTCATCCCGCCTGTCCGCACCCACGCCGACCGTTTCCATGATGCCGATCTCCTTGGCGCGCAGGTACAGCGAGTCCTGTGCAAACACCTCGTCGGCAATGATGCGTCGCTTGGCCGCTGCCAGCTGTGCCTTGCCCGGGCCCTTGTCCTTCAACCGGTCGATCACGCCCCAGAATGCCTTCTCAAAGGCGGCCGGGGACTGCCCGGCGCCGAGCATGCCGTAGGCGAACCACAGGTCGATCCCCATCGACAGCGGGTCATAGCCCGCGGCGGCGGAAAACGCCTTGCGCTGCCTGTCCACGATTTCCCGGTTCAACATGGCCGCGCGGCCGCCCGCAAGCACCTCGGTGGCTACGGCCAGTGCCGCGGCTTGCGCATCATTTTTGCCCGGATGCCATACCGGCACCGGCATCGTAATCGCCAGCATCGGCAGCTGGGCCGGCAGGCGCGCCACCATGCGCTTGGGGCCGAGCGGCTCCGGCTCCACCGGATTGAAGCGCGGTGCAACGGGCCGCTTTTTCAGCCTGCCGAAGGTGCGCCGCACGGTTTTCCTGACATGCTCAAAATCCACGTCACCAACAATCACGACCGTCGCATTCCCCGGCACATAATGGGCCCGGTAAAAGGCGCGCACGTCCTCAATCGTGAGGCGCTTCAAATCCTGCATCCAGCCGATGACCGGCTCGCGATACGGCGACAGCCTGAGTGCCACGGACGACAGCTCCTCGAACATGCGGCTGTTCGGATCATCATCCGTGCGCATGCGGCGCTCCTCCATGATAACGCGGATTTCCCTGGCGAAGTCATCCGCCGCCAGGCGCAAGTGACCGAAGCGCTCGGCCTCCATGGCAAGCACCTCATCAACATGCGAGGCCGGAATGGTCTCGAAGTAGGCGGTATAATCGTGACTGGTAAAGGCATTGTCGTTGCCGCCCATGGCGGCGATACGATGCGAAAACTCGCCCGGCCCGAGCTTCCGCGAGCCCTTGAACATCATATGCTCAAACACGTGCGCAAGCCCTGTCTTGCCCGGCTTCTCATCCCTGCCGCCGACCTTCAGCCAGACCTGCACCATGGCGACAGGCGCGGAATGATCCTCCTCGACGATCAGCGTAACGCCATTGGCATAGACCGCGCGCTCCAGTCTCGCCGCACCGGCATCAGCCTGTACGGCAAAAATGGAAAATAGCAGGGCAAACAGAATGGTGAACGGATGGCGCGACATGGCCGGCAATGTACGCGAAGCCGGCCTGCATTCAAGAGGAAAAAACGCGCCGGCTGTACGTGTTGCTTCGGACCCGCCGCACCGCATCAGAAGAGGCCGGATGCAGACTCGCCGCGATACTGCAGGGCCTCGGCGATATGCCGTACGGCTATCTCCGTGTCCCCCTCGATGTCGGCAATCGTGCGCGCAACCTTCAGCACGCGGTGATAGGTGCGGGCCGACAGCCCGAAGCGCTCCATGGCTGCGTCCAGCAATTTCGCCCCTGAGGCATCGGGCCGGGCATGGCGTTCGATCTCCTCGTTGCTCATGCGCGCATTGACGCGGCCCTCGCCGAGGCGCGCGTACTGCCGCTGTCTTGCCGCCATCACCCTGGCCGCCACCTGCGCGGAGGGCTCGCCCGGCTGCATGCGTGTCAGCTCCTCGCGCTCCACAGGCGGTACGTGTACCTGGAGGTCGAAGCGGTCCAGCAGGGGGCCCGAGACGCGCTGCCGGTATTTCCTGAGCTGAGCCGGCGAGCAACTGCATGCGCGCGTCGGATGGCCATGGTAGCCACAGGCGCATGGATTCATCGCCGCCACAAGCTGGAAGCGGGCCGGAAACTCCAGTGTATCCGCTGCCCGGGCGATGCACACACGGCCATCCTCAAGCGGCTGGCGCAACACCTCCAGCACCTGCCGACGAAACTCGGCCAGTTCGTCCAGGAATAAAATACCGTAATGGGCGCGGCTTGCCTCGCCAGGGCGCGGGAAACTGCCACCACCAATCATCGCCACATCCGAGGCAGAGTGGTGAGGTGCCCGAAATGGTGGCACTGGCGACATCGGCGCACGCTCACCCATGCCCGCCACGCTGTAAATGCGGCTGACCTCCAGCCGCTGTTCCAATGTCAGCGGTGGCAGGATGCCCGGCAGGCGACGCGCCAGCATGCTCTTACCCACACCGGGCGGGCCGGACATCAGCAGGTGATGGCCACCGGCCGCAGCAATCTCGAGCGCACGACGGGCCTGCTGCTGGCCACGCACATCGGCCATATCCGGCACCTCTTCCGGAGATGCAGCCGGCCGATCCTTGCTGGTGAAAGGTGCAATGGAAGCCTTGCCTGCCAGATGCTGCGCCACCTGCAGCAGGCTGTTCGCGGGCAATATCTCAAGGCCTTCGACATCCGCAGCCTCGGGGGCATTTCGTGGGGGCAGCACAAGCTGCGCAAAGCCTGCCTGGCGGGCAAACAACGCCAGCGGCAAAGCCCCGATTACTGGATTCAGGCGGCCATCCAGCGCCAGCTCGCCGATCATGAACGGCAGGCTGTCGGGCTCAATGCGCAGCTGGCCCGAGGCAGCCAGCAGGCCGATGGCAACGGGCAGGTCGAAATGCGTGCCATCCTTGCGCCGGTCGGCAGGTGCAAGGTTGACCGTGATATGTCGCAAAGGAAACTCAAAACCGGAATTCAGCAATGCCGAGCGCACCCGATCCCTGGACTCCCGCACGGCAGCCTCCGGCAGGCCCACCATGCTCCATGCCGGCAGTCCACGCGACAGATCCACCTCCACATCCACCGCTTCGGCGGCCAGCCCGCGCAGTGCCGCGCTGGCAAGCCGGGCTAGCACGTTGACAGCACCTGTCGGGGCATCAGGACTTCTTGCTGTGCTGTTCTTCCAGTGCCTTGATGCGGGATTCCAGGGCCTTGATATCTTCCCGCAGGCGTGCAAGCAGGGCCTCCTGTACCTGCATGCGCTCACCGGTTACCACGTCAAGGTTGGCGAAAACACTTTCAAGCGTGGCACGAATCTGCGCCTCAACCTCACCTTTCACGTTGCCGAGTGCCTTGATGCCACCGCTTATTTTCTCTGCCAGTTCATCCAGCAGGGCATTATCAATAGGCATACGATATCCTCCTGTCTGCCGGCAGCTGCATGTAGGCCTTGTCTCCCGAGGGCATGGAAACCTGCAGCCAGCCAGGCCTTGCGGCAACCCTTCTATAGCTCACCTTTGCACCCATGCGATACAGGCCCACAGGCGCAGCACCAGCCTCGGGCTTTTTATACAGGCGCAGGTAGCCGGTGTCGTCAAAATCCGCCTGTGCTGACATGTGTGTGGCGGCATCGCGAATGGCGTCGAGCACAGCCTTTTCAATTGATGCATTGCGCACAATACGCTCCCGGGCCTGAACAAAAATTGTTGTCAGGCGATCCGTCTTGCGACTCAGTGATACCTTTCCGGCCAGCTTGTCCTCGCCAAACTCAATCGTGTAGCCGTCCTCCGTGAGCTCCAGGATGTCGGCATGATAATCGAGCCTGCCGAGTCCCTGTTGAACGGCTGCGAGTGTCGGCCGAAGCGGCAGCGGAATGCCGGTCTCCTCCCCCTTAAACAGCATCGTGGCAGCCTCGACCAGCGTTCCCGGTACGGCCGTTGCCATCGCGCAGCCCCCGAGCCCCAGAGCGAGAACCGCAATCAGAATGATGCCGACTGATCGCCCCACCGTTTCTCCTCCCCGCTCTCAAGTCCCAGATGATCCATCACCCGGTCCACGATAAAATCCACCAGATCGTCCACGCATTGCGGCTGGTGATAAAAGCCCGGCATGGCCGGAATGATTTCAACGCCACAGCGCGACAATGCGAGCATATGCTCCAGATGGATGCTGGACAATGGCGTTTCCCGCGGCACCAGAATCAGCTGCCGCGACTCTTTCAGCATGACATCGGCAGCGCGTTCGATGAGGTTGTCCGAGGCCCCCGTGGCAATGCGCGCCAGGCAGCCCATCGAGCAGGGAATCACGACCATCCTGCGGATGCCCGCCGAGCCGGAGGCAGCAGGAGAAAACCAGTCCTTCAGCCCGTAACAGGTAAGGCTGTCGCCAGAAATTCCGGTTGTATCGGCCAGTACGCGCGCAGTTCTTTCGGGCGCTTCAGGCACCGTGATACCTGCTTCATGCGCAAGCACGATGCGCGCGGCCTCGGATAGCAGCACATGCTGGTGCACGCCCACCCCACCCAGGCGGGCAATCAGCCGCAGGCCATAGGCGGCGCCCGAGGCGCCTGTCATGGCAACGATGATATCAGGCCGCCGGCTCATACGAACGCATTGCAGTGCTTTTCACGTGACGGGTCAACATCTCGTCACCCCGCCGCTCACAGGCTGAAGCTCTCGCCAAGGTAGACGCGGCGCGCATCGGGATGCTGGCAGATTTCCTCGGCCGTGCCCTGCACCATGATTTCCCCGGCATTCATCAGATAGGCACGGTTGCAAATGGACAACGTGTCGCGCACGTTGTGGTCGGTGATGAGCACGCCAATATCCCACTTCGTCAGGTCGGCGATGATCGACTGGATATCTTCAACGGCAATAGGGTCGACGCCGGCGAATGGCTCGTCCAGCAGCAAAAAGCGTGGCCGGGTCACAAGGGCGCGGGCGATCTCCGTGCGCCGACGCTGGCCGCCGGAAAGCGTATAGGCCTTCTGATGCTGCACCGCCTCGATACCAAGCTCGACCAGCAGGGCCTCAAGCTGCTCTTCAACCACGGCCGGCGGCAGATCCATCGTTTCAAAAATGGCGAGCAGGTTTTCACGCACCGTAAGCTTGCGGAAAATGCTCGCCTCCTGCGGCAGATAGCCGATGCCCCGGCGGGCACGATGGTGCATCGGCAGCGCCGTGATATCCTCGCCATCGAGAAAGACCTGGCCGCTGTCCATGCGAATGAGGCCACACACCATGTAGAATGAGGTTGTTTTGCCGGCCCCGTTCGGCCCCAGCAGACCGACGCACTCACCGGAGCGCACATCGATGTCCACATCACGCACGACATGTTTCTTGCGAAATGCCTTGTTCAGCCCTCTGGCCGACAGGTGGTGCCTTTCACTCATGGCTGACCTTTATGCAGAGCCTTGGCGTCGTCATCGATCCGCATCTTCACGCGCCCGGTATCCCCCTGCAGCACCTCGGTATGATCGGCTTTGAGGTCATGCACGATAGTCGAGCCGCGCACGATGCCGCCCTCCTGCTGCATTTCAGCGTGCCCGATAAGGGTGATGGTGTGCCGGAGATTGTCGAGTACTGCCTTGTCCGATGCGCCACGCTTATCCTGCTTTTTCATGCGCACATGACCAAAGGCCTCGGCACGCTCGAGGCTACCGGTCTTTGACGCATAATGGGCAACAAGCCTGTCGCTCCACAGCTCGAATTCGTCCCGGGTCATGTGCACATTACCGGTGAAAATTGCCTGCTGGCTGGCGTGCCGCACCTCAAGTCTTTGCGATTCGATCTGCAACGGCCCGGCCAGGGCCGGCACTGCACAGACCATCAGGCTGAGGAGTGCCCATACGCACCTCATGAGGTGCGGCTCCAGTCGGCCGGGCTTGAGTCCTCGATCCAGACACCGTTTTCCACCCATATCCGCTCCTGCTTGCGCTTGGCGCGCAGGCTGTTGCCGCGCGCCCGCAGGCTCTTCCCTTTTAATCGAAAATCACCAGGAATGCGCAGCTCATCACTCGCGCTGTCATAAATCAGCACCTCGCTTCGCAGGTGCCACTGTCCGTAATCCACGACCACACCACCCTCAAAGCGGATGCTCCTCGTCAGCGGCTGAAACCATGCCTGCCGCCCGCGCACGGGAATCACCTTGCCAGATTCCGTGAACAGCTCCAGCCGTGGCCTGGTCAGATGCATACCGCGCACCTCCTGGTCAGCCTTGTCTGCCTGCAGACGCCAGATCATGCGGTCACCATCTCGCTCAACAATCAACGGCTTTTCCACGCGCGTGCCGGCATCCACTGTGTCCTGCTTTTGCACCGGCGGCTGCTGGGGCGCGGCCAGCCACAGCCAGGCAAAGGAGACTGCCATGCTTCCCGCAGACAGCCCCAGACACCCCCATTTGACATAGCTCCAGGGGCTCAGTGCGGCCACCCACAATCGGCAGGGCTGGCACCGTAGGGCGCTGCGATAACATCCGTCCATGCCCCCGAGGCCAGAATCAGCCCCTCCGCAGCCTGACGGACGGCACCCCGCCCACCATCATAATCCGAAACCCAGTGTGCAAACTTTATCACGGCCGGGTGCGCATCCCGTGGTGCCAGCACCAGGTGGCAGCGGCGCATGGCCGGTATATCCACGACATCATCCCCCATGTAGGCGCAGGCCTGCGCCTCCACGCCTGCCTCCTTCAGCAGGGTATCCAGGCCGTCCGACTTGTTCAGACAATCCTGAAGCACATGCCGGATACCCAGCTCACGTGCACGGTGCTCGACCACGCGTGATGTCCGCCCGGTCAGAATGGCAGTCTGGATACCGGCACGCTGCAACAGCTTGATGCCATGGCCATCGCGCACATTGAAGGCCTTGAGCTGTTCGCCGGCATCGGTCAGTACAATCCTGCCATCGGTTAGCACACCATCCACATCCAGCAGCAGCAGCCGTATGCCTCTGGCAAGCACCAGGGGAAAGCCTGTGTAGCCTGTATTCACGCCACGCCTGCCTGCAACAGATCATGCATGTGAATGGCACCCACGAGTCCACCCTCGCTGTCCGTCACAAACAGCACAGTGATCTTGTTTTCCTCCATGATGCGCACCGCCTCGGAGGCAAGGTGATCCTCGGAAATTGTACGTGGTTTCGGATGCATGACCCGGCCGACCGGGGCTTCCATGTCCGCCTGCCCCGATTCCAGAATACGGCGCAGGTCGCCGTCCGTCAGACAGCCGCCAAGCGCACCATCCACAAGCACGCCGGTGATACCAAGCCGACAGCGGCTCATCGTGACAATAGCCTCCCGCAGTGATGCCGCGCTGTCGACAAGCGGCAGCTCGCGACCGCGGTGCATCAGCTCGCCGACACATTTCAGGCGGCGGCCCAGGCTGCCGGCCGGGTGGAAGCGGGCAAAATCCTCCGGCCGGAACCCGCGCCGGTTCAGTACCACGACGGCCAGGGCATCGCCCAGCGCCAGGGCAGCCGTGGTGGATGCCGTTGGCGCCAGATTCATCGGGCAAGCCTCCTTCTCGACCGGCACGTGCAGCACGATATCTGCATGTCTGGCCAGGCTGGAACCTCGCTTGCCGGTCATACCGATAAGGGGGATGCCGAGGCGCTTCAGCGCCGGCAGCATGCCGCGCACCTCGTCGGTTTCACCGCTATGGGACAGCGCCAGCACGACATCGGCACGGGTAATCATCCCCAGATCGCCATGCTGGGCCTCGGCGGCATGCACGAACTGTGCCGGCGTACCTGTAGAAGCGAAGGTGGCGGCGATCTTCTGGGCGATGATGCCGGACTTGCCCATGCCAACAACAACGAGCCTGCCCTCAAGCGTCAGAATGTATTCCACAGCACGCGCGAAGGCATCATCAATTGCCTCGGCTACCGCCTGAATCGCCTCGCGCTCCAGTGCAAGAACACGCCGCGCCTCGGCCAGTGAGTCATCCCGTGGGGCTGTAATCTCTAACTCCATGAAGACAGTAATGTGGCCTGCCGGTGCATGTGCGTCAAAACATCAGAAGCATGTGCCCGAAAATGTGCCAGCTGCGCCCTTGGTACCGGTCGTGCCGGCGCGCGCTTCACGGTCAGCGGGTTGACCGCCCGTCCGCGTACACGGAACTCGAAATGCAAGTGCGGTCCGGTCGCCAGCCCACTCATGCCGACGTAGCCGATCACCTGGCCCTGTCGCACCCGCACCCCCCTGTGGATACCCCTGCCATAGCGGCGGAGGTGGGCATAGGCGGTGGAATGATTCGCATTCGTATGACGCACAACCACAAAGCGGCCATACCCCCCCTTCCAGCCGGCATAGGTGACGTAGCCATCACCCACGGCACGTACCGGCGTGCCGATAGGCGCGGCGTAATCCACACCACGGTGGGCGCGCGTGTAGCCCAGAATGGGATGCCGGCGCCTGAGGCGAAAGCGCGAGGAAATACGCGTGAATTTGACCGGCGCCTTCAGGTAGGCCTTGCGCATGCTCTTACCGTCAGCTGAAAAGTACTCAAAGCGGCCGGGTGACACCTCGAAACGAATGGCCCGGTATGCCTTGCCGCGGTTGACAAACTCGGCAGCCAGAATCGTGCTGCCAAGCAGCTCGCCATCGATATCAAAGCGTTCCCTGAGCAGCACGGTAAAGGTGTCACCCCGACGC
This sequence comes from uncultured Zetaproteobacteria bacterium, assembly GCA_964601765.1. Taxonomy (GTDB): domain Bacteria; phylum Pseudomonadota; class Zetaproteobacteria; order Mariprofundales; family Mariprofundaceae; genus SZUA-181. The sequence continues at coordinate 865 of CAZROR010000037.1, read as the reverse complement.
AGGTCGCGGGCAAAGTCGATATCCCAGGCGAAGATATCCACGAGATTCATCGTCGTGCGCTCATCCAGGCCCGCGGCCGCTGCGTCCAGAAAGAGGTTGTCCAGGATCTCGCCCTGCCGGACATCCGTACGCGTGAATGCCGTACGTGGCTCCATGCTGGCCTTCCAGCCATTGCCTGCATTGTGCAGGTGCAGCACCCGGCCCGCATCGGCCTGGTAATAAACATGCATATCACCGATGCGGCCGCGGCGTATGAAATACTGTCCGGCCCGGATGTTCTTCAGGGGATGTACCTTTTTCGCAGCGGCGATCATGGCCGTGATCTCGGCCATGGAAAAGCCCAGGCGGGAAAGCACAACAAGGGCATTGTCGCCGGGGCGCAGCCGTTCACGCTGCTCCGGGAGCTGCTGCCTGATGGGCGGCAGCTCGGCTGCAACCCATTCCTCGTGCACGCGGGCCACGCTGGCGCGGACAACCTCGCCACTACCAAACAGAGCCCAGATCAGGGCAAGCCCGGCAAGTCCGGCGATGGCATACGACACCACCCTGCGCAGGCGCTGTCTCAGCGGATGATCCCGTCGGGTGAAAAGCGCCCGCACAGCATCCCCCAGGGCAAGGAGAATGGGGGCGTGCCGCCGCACTTTTCGCTTCAGGTGATGGCTGTCCTGAATCTTGAAGCGGGCAAAGTCGTGTTGCAAAAGGCCTCCTGCGCACATAACCCGGCCTTCCGGAAGGCAGCCGTCATTCGTGTGGCGCCGCTCGGACCGGCGCCAATGGCTGCATGTTCAGCGCTTGCCGCGCCGATGTCAAAACGTGGCGGCTGGACAGGCGAACAAGGCCCGTTGCATCATGCTGCATATCACTT
>CAZROR010000036.1:0-16354 GCA_964601765.1 uncultured Zetaproteobacteria bacterium | reverse complement strand
GCGCCAGAACACGACCCGGCCCAGGAAAATGGCTGCCGTCACCGATCCGGTGAGCTGCCTTAAACGCGGCCGGTAAATCAGTACCTCTCCGTCCTCGGCAAGTAGCGAGAGCATATCAAGCTTCATCTGCGCCGCCTGATTTCCTCCGCCTTGGTCGGCCGGCCGCGCCGGCGGCCTGTCTGGGGTGGCCTTGCCTTCGCCCGGCGGGCGGCCACGGCCTTGGCCGATCTCTCCGCGAACACCGGATCGATCGTGACCGGCGGCAGCTCGCCGCGCCTCTTCGCGGCCGCCATGGCCGTCTTCTTCAGCCTGAGAAGTTCGCCCAGTTCCTCGTAGGTTAAAAGCTCGTCCGCTTGCATGGCCGCAAGTTTGGTCCATGTGGAAATATCCGGCATAAAACCCGCCAGCCGCATGGCGCAGGTTTCCCCCCGTTGCGTTGCCGGAGCATCCGCGCCGCTTATCCAGCACAGATGCAAGATCGAACTGTGCAGCGAACGCCGAGGCATCCCCGCGCTAGTGCAAGGCTCTCGTTTCACTCGATTCCGCCAGCACTAGCGCGGGGATGGATGCAACATGCTTCACAACATCCGTTTCACAGCCATGCGTTCAGAAACCCGCCTGAAATTTCACAGCGGTTTGCCGGCAGGGCCGGCCATCGGCCGTAGCCTTGATCGGGATTTACCCACCTGGAGGTCGGACATGGATTTGCAGGCACAGTTGCAGGAGATACGGCGCGCGCGAAAGCGGGCCCGGCGCAAGCCCTACCGGGCCAGCCGCCTGGATCGGCATCGCGCCGAGATCGGGGCACTGCGGGAGATGGGTGCTTCACTGGAGGACATCCGCCTGTGGCTGCGCCGCTACAGGCGGGTTCACATCACGCGCCGGGCCATTCTGTATCGACTGCGACGATGGGAAGAGGAGCAGTCGCTATGATGCGACCGGCAATCCTTGGCACAATTTTGGCACATTAAGTGTGCCATTTGGGTGAATTTCGGCGTATCCAGCCGAACTTGCGCGGCGCGGATTATACGCTCAAGTCATTGTTATATAATAGAAAAAGATGGTGGCCAGGGACGGAATCGAACCGCCGACACGAGGATTTTCAGTCCTCTGCTCTACCAACTGAGCTACCTGGCCCTTTCGTTGCGGAGCGCGGTTTATACTGGCATCGCCGCCGGGATGCAAGCCTGTTGTGTATGGGTATGGGGAAAATACAACGCCTTGCATGCCATGGTGTTGGCCTGCAAGACAGAAACCGGGTGAGTGCCAACCTAGAATTTAATGCGGTAATGCGGATCCAGCCAGCACTTGGGCAGAGATTCTCCGGAAGGAAAGACAAGGCCGGATTTTGCCAGCGTTACAACATCGCCCTGTTCTTCGCCGGCCTGGAAACGGACGCGCACGTCCGTCTGATGCGGGTCGGTAGCCTCTCTAAAGTCCACGACCTGTACGAGATCGCCGCTGTCTGCATCTTTTAGAAACATGCTTACCTCCTTTTTATCAGGACTCTATCAGGAGTATAGCAGCCGCGGCAGACATGCCCACAGCTATTTGAAAACGTGCTGGCGGTAAAAGTGAAGCTCATCGATGGACTCACGGATATCGTCCAGCGCCAGATGCGCGCCCTTTTTGGCCGGGGGCGAAACATCCGGGTACCAGCGCCGCACAAGCTCCTTGACGGTGCTCACGTCGATATTGCGGTAATGCAGATATCCCTCCAGTTGTGGCATATACCGGACGAGAAACCGCCGGTCCTGGTGAATGGAGTTGCCACAGAGCGGTGACGTGCGCTCCGGCACGAAGTGGCGGATAAAGTCAAGCGTCTGTTGCTCGGCCTCGGCGACCGAGATAGCCGAGGCGAGCACGCGCGCTGTCAGGCCGGAGGCGCCATGATGTTCAGTGCACCATGCATCCATGGCATCCAGCACCTTTCTCGGGTGGTGAATAGCGATACACGGCCCCTCGGCGATCAGTTCCAGGTTGCCATCCGTAATCAACGTGGCGATTTCAAGGATCGTATCAGTATCCGGGTTCAGCCCGGTCATTTCCAGATCAATCCAGACGAGATTCGTGTTTTCCGACATGTCCTGATCCTACACCACGCCGAGGCCCATGACAGTTGCAAGCCGCGTGGTTTCATCATCCGGTGGCTCGAATGCGATGCTGTAATGCTGCCAGGCCCGGCGGGGCGGATAATATCGCCTGAGCCGGATAAACGCCTCGGCCAGTCCGTCGGCTGTTTGTCCCGTCTCCCGCAATGCCCGATCATCCTGCCGGATATCGTACATCTGGCGGATGGCGGTGCGGAGGTTGGCCAGCGGATCGTCTCCGGTCGGGATACGGAAGCAGGATGGCGTTACCGGCGGCAGCGCATCCTGCATGTTCCATGCCGGGCGAATGTCGAGAAAATCGCACAGGGCGTTATAGATGAATTGCGTGTTGGCTGCCTTGCCGTCCAGCGAGTGCCCGGCAATATGCGGAGTTGCAATGACAAGCTGTGGATGGGCAAGCAGGGCGGGTACGATGTGCGGCTCGTTTTCCCAGCAGTCGAGTACGGCCCAGCGTCCGGCATCCGCATTCAGCCAGTCAAGCAGGGCCACATTATCCAGGCAGGCACCCCGTCCTGCATTGATCATGCCGTGACCCCGGAAGCGCTGAAGGGCTCTGGCGTCAATCAGGTGAAAGGTCGAATCCCGGCCAGTATGAGTAAGTGGCGTATGTAGGCTGATCACATCGGTTTCTTCCAAAACAGCTTCAAGGCTGCTGAAACCGGCCGGCCCCTCGGCCCTTGCACGCGGTGGATCATTGACCAGCACCGGCATGCCCAGTTTGCGGCAGCAGTGGCCGAATGCACCGCCGATGCGTCCGGCGCCGATGATACCGATAGATGTTTCCGGCATGGACATCAGGCCACGTGCGTGCAACTCGAGCAGGGCGGCTATCATGTATTCGACAACCGATCCGGTGGATGACCCGGCCGCATTGGCAAAGGCAATGCCACGGGATGCGAGGTAGGCCTTGTCGTAGTGGTCATCACCTATCGTTGCTGTGGCGGCAAAACGAACGGGTGTTCCCTCCAGCAGTGTAGCATCGACACGGGTGGAAGAGCGTGTGAGCAGGATATCAGCATCTGCAAGGGCCTTGCGTGTAATATCGGTATGCTCGAGTGTCGTAAGGCCGACGTGGTGGCCAGGCAGATGGGAAAAGGCGGATGCCACCCCCCAGATGTGGGCATCGGCAACGATGGAAAGCCTACCGCCTGGGGGCATGGGTTCAGCCCTGCCGGATGCGACCGATCAGTGATGTGGTCGAGTGCCCGTCAATAAAGGGGATGGTCGTGACACGCCCTCCCCAGCTTCTGACCTCTTCTGCGCCGACCATCTCGTCCGGGACGTAGTCCCCGCCTTTGACGAGCACATCAGGGCGAAGTGCCAGGATCAGCTCAAGCGGGGTGTCTTCCGAAAAGGGAACCACGAGATCAACGGGCTTCAGGGCTGCCAGCAGGTAGGTGCGATCCACCAGTGAGTTCAGCGGACGCCCCGCACCCTTCAACCGTCTGACGGACGCATCGTCATTCAGGCCAACGATCAGGATGTCGCCAAGTGCTTTTGCCGCTTGCAGGTAGCGGACATGGCCTGGATGCAGGATATCGAAGCAGCCATTCGTGAAGACAAGCTGCCTTCCCTCGGCATGCCACTGTGCTGCAAGCTCTTGTGCTTCTGCCCGTGGGCAGCAGGCGGGCACTTCCGTCAATGCTCGATTTCCAGCTGATTTTTCACCGCTGCCACACCGTTGACAGAAAGTGCCAGCTCGCGTGCACGAAAACGCTGCTCGCCGCTGTCCACAAATCCACGCAGGTAAACCGTGCCATCCACAGTTTCCACATGGATGGAGAAGCCGGAAGTAACCGGATCCTCCAGCAGCTTGCCTTTGATTCGGGCCGTTATCCACGAATCAGAAACCAGGCTTTTTGCGCTCGGTTTCCCCAGCCTGATTTCAGAACGCGCGTCTTTTACACCCTTGAAGGAGCGACTAATGATGATAGCTCGATCGATCTGGTCCTGACGCGGCAGATAGCCGGTGAGCACGACCTTGCCGCGCAGCACTTCCACGCTTACCCAGCGCGAAGGCAAATCCTTTTCCGCGATCAGCCTAGCCTTGATCTTGGCTGCCAGGGCAACATCATCGAAATGCTCACCAATGCTTCGCTCATCAAAAGCGGCACTGCCGGCGGCCGACCCCGTACCGATGATGGCTGTGGCAAAGCATCCTTGTAACAGCAGGGCAAAAGTACAGACGAACAGGTATTTGGGCATCAGGGCTTACTCCTTTACAGGCTCAACGGGAAATACTGGTGACGTAATAGGCAAGCAGGGCGCAGAGAAGAAGTAACAGCAGAATTATGCGAACGGGGGGGCTTCTTTTTACTTGGCGGATCCCAGAGCTCGTGTTCCTCATGCTCGTGTTCCGTCATGGCTTCCTCCTGTTTTCGGCTGCATGGCATGGGTTGATTGCCCGTTCAGTGTCCAAGGCTGCTAATCAGGTAGGCGATGGCCAGGCACAACATACCCATCATGGTGATTAGCAGAATCGGCTTTTTGGGTTTGTCCTGTTTGTTCCAGTATTCAGCCTCTGAAATTTCCCGGTCATCCATCCTTTTCTCCCAGCGCATCCAGCACGGATGCGAACAGTAGTGGCAGCATGATTTCATCACCACCCTGCAGGCAAATGCCGCGGCCACCCGGCTCAGCCAGGCGGCAGACCATGGCGGAAATAGCTGCCGGGTCTGCGGCTGAGTCGATGATGACCGAGGTCAGACATTCCACCTTGTGGCCCAGGTTCCTTGCCGCATCCACAGCCTGCAGGAAAACGCGGGGCAATATGACACTGGAGGCCGCATTGATCAGGACCCCGCCGCTTGATTCGGCCATGATGGCAGCCAGCAGCTGAAAATCGAGCAGGCCTGCCGCTCCCAGGGATTCTCCATGTGCGGCCGGATGCAGATTAAACGTGTCTGCGCCGATGGCTGGATGGACAGTTGCGGGAATGCCGTAGTGGCAGGCTGTCGCCAGAACCGAGTGTTCCAGATGCTCCGGTTTGGCGTCCAGCAGCTTCTGGCCGACGCTTTTCCCGATACCGTTGTTTTCAGTGATACCGAAGTTGATGGCCTCGTTGATCAGCCGGCCTGTTTCCTCCGTGACACAGTAGTGTCCGTTTTCCAGATCCTTGTCACTGGCACCGACAGTACAGCCGGAAAGCGCAATTTCAACATCCTGCAGCATTGCAGCACCCGTCATGGCGACGGCGGAAATGATGCGCCGTTCGAGCAGATGTACGAGCAGCGGGCTCAGGCCCGAGTCCATGACATGCCCGCTGCATCCAAGGATGATGCTGCGTCCACGCCTGACAGCTGAGACAAGTGTGTCGCGCAGGTAGAAAATATCCGCTGCCATTCCAAGATTTGGCAGGCTGCACATGAAGTCGGAAAAGCTGCCGCCTGTGCGATACGGAGCGCCGAAATCCGCTTCATCTCTGTCGATTTTGCGGCTGGACAGGGGTACGGTTTTCAAGGCACTGAAATTCAGTCGTTTGATGGTCATCGATGCTCCCCAAACATGGTATCGTCAATGATGCTACAGAGAATGTGCAGACAGGTTATATGCATTTCCTGAATGCGTGGCGTAGAATCACACGGGATGTTCACCTGAATGTCTACACATGATTGCTGGCCGAGCGCGCCGCCATCGCCGCCGGTAAGCGCGATCGTCTTCATGCCGGTTGCATGCGCCTTGTTCACTGCAGCCAGAATGTTGCCGGAATTGCCGCTGGTGGAGATGGCAAGCAGAACATCACCGGGCTGACCCAGGGCTTCTATTTGGCGGGCAAACACCTGCTCGAATGCATCATCATTGGCGATGCTGGTGACCACGGAGGCATCGTTGCACAGGGAGAGGGCAGCCAGCCCCGGCCTGTCCATTTCAAAGCGGTTGACCAGTTCGGCCGCAAAGTGCTGGGCATCGGCAGCCGATCCACCGTTCCCACAGGCGAACAGCTTGCCACCATGTTGCAGACAGTCACACATCATCTTGGCTGCCGCGCTGAGTGGTGCCCCCAGCAATGTGCAGCACTGCCGGCGTAAACGGATGCCTTCTTCGAGGGCCTGCTGAACGATGCTGGTCATGTGATGCGTATGATATCCTCCATGTGCTCGATGCGCATGCGCAGCATCCCGGGGCTGAGGATGATTAAATCGAAGCGGCTTTGCAATTGCCCCAGCTTCGGATACCGGCCGACCCACGCCCGCGCAGCAGAAATCATGCGTGCGCATTTGTCCGCATGCATGGCAAGCAGTGCTGCTTCGTGCTTGTCGCGCAGTTTAACCTCGACAAAGGCCAGGACATCCTGGTTTCTGGCGATAATGTCCAGCTCGCCACGACCCATGCGCACGTTCCGCGCCAGGATACGATACCCTTTTCTGCGCAGAAAGCGTACAGCACGTTCCTCCGCCTGCCTGCCCTTTTGTGTACTCACTCGGCCGCATCCGTGTTTAATAACAGTGTGTAAGCACGCCTGCGGGGGATACCCAGCGCCTCTGCTACCTTCTGTGCCCGCGCCGAAGGCGGCATTCCGACAACATCGGGCAGCTGCAGGGCCCGGATAATCTCTTCATCCGTGACCTGCCTTGGTGGCGCCCCGGCGATCACCACGATAGCCTCACCACGCAGCCGGTTCGCCTGCCAGTTCCGGTATAGCGACTCCAGAGTGCCACAGGTGATGTCCTCATGCAGTTTGGTCATTTCCCGGGCCAGGCAGGCTTCGCGTTCTGCCCCGCACACCTGCAGCAATTCTTCCAGCGTGCGCCGCAACCGCCGTGTGGATTCCATCAGCACCTGCGTACAGTCAGCTGTGGCGATACGCGCCAGTGCGGTCTGTCTGGCGCGTCCACTGCGGGGCAAAAAACCGAGAAATGAAAACCGGTCTGTAGGCAGACCGGAAACCGACAGTGCGGCAATGGGGCTGCAAGGACCGGGGATCGGGGATACTGCGATGCCGGTCTGTCGCAGGTGCCTGACCAGGCCGTAGCCAGGATCGCTGATCAGTGGCGTGCCTGCATCGCTGATCAGTGCGACGTCCTTGCCCTGTTGGAGCGTGGCCGTGATTTTTTCGCCTGCCCTGGCCTCGTTATGTTCGTGGCAGGAGATCATCGGTGTGGAGATGCCATAGTGGGCCAGAAGCTTGCGGCTGACTCGCGTATCTTCAGCGGCGATGAGCGCTACCTGCCTGAGTATGGCAATGGCCCGGAAGGATATATCGCCAAGGTTGCCGATGGGGGTGGCAACGACGAACAGTTGGCCAGTCATGGGCCTAGCGTTTATGCTCCGAATTCATGTCGAACATACGTTATCCCGGGCCCGGCCGGGCTGCAATCCTGTGTGTCTGTCTACTTTCCGTGCTGGCAGGCTGTGCACCGCGGGAGAAGCCGCCAGTGATTGTGCCTACCCATGAGAAGGCTGCCCCGGTGCCTTCCGCGGCACTCATTCGGATACAGACGCTGATGTCGCGCGCACTGCAGGGAGAATATGTTGATGAAGCCCTTGCCGAGCTGGCGCAGATCGCTGTGCAGGAAAGCGGGCCGGTTGCGGAGGAAGCGGCATTTCGGCGCGTACAGCTTCTGTTGCACTTCAACTATCCCGATACGGTGAGGGAGGCGGAACAGCTGATAGCAAGGCTGCCGGATCACGCCTTGGTGCCCTATACCTATCTGTGGCTGGCCCAGTGGTGGGCAGAGCAGGGCGACGACATCCGCACACTTGTGTTTACGGCACGGGCTCTTCGGCATGTCCGTCTGAGTCATGAGGTTGCAGTGGAGGCACTGTCGCTTGGCATGGCAGCTGCCCGCCGTGCGCCGGATCTGGATGCAGTTCAATGGCTGCTGACAGCAGCCAAGGTGTTGCCAAATGATCGAGTGCGGTTGTTGCAGGAGGCTGCAGCCCGTGCCTCGATTGATGTCATTGGCCAGTTACGTACAGCTGGCTGGTTGCAGGCTGATGTGCTTGATTTTTATGTGTATGCAGCCAAGCAGCGCCTGTTGCAGGGGCAAAGCCAGGAGTTTAAAACCATTCTTAGTTTTTTGCGTGAAGATGCGCCTGGGTCAGAGGCCCTGGCGACAGTTCGCCGCTGGTCCGCACAGGCAGCGCATGCAGTGGTGCTTGGTGTCATGCTGCCCCTTAGCGGCTCATACGCCCGTTTTGGTGAGCAGGTGCTGCGTGGGATTCGCCTTGCTGTCAGCCTGTTGGCGGAAGACAGGCAGATCACGCTGCGTGTTGAGGATACAGGCGGCGACCCGGCCAGATGTGGCGCAGCTTACCGGCAACTGGTGGCTGATGGTGCCAGCATGGTACTTGGTCCATTGCTGGCTTCTTGTACGAGTGCCCTGCCTCCGTATCTGGAGAGGCGCGCACCGGTGCTGAGCCTGACCGGCCGGACCGAGGTTGCGAAGCGTTCACCATATCTGTTTGTCCATTCCCTGTCTCTGCCTGCTCAGGCCCGTTTTATGGCGGGGGATGCCTGGCAGCATGGAGACAGGCGCATTGTCCTCATCTCTGGTGAAGATGCTCTGTCGCAGGGCGAAGCGGCGGCCTTTGCCCGGCGTTTTCAGGCCGAGGGGGGCGAAATCGTCGAGTCGCTTGTGTTGTCATCCAATCGAATCGATTACCGTGATACCTTTCGCGGCCTGCGCGCGCGGACAGATGATGAGGAGCTGCTTGCATCACTGGACGAAGAGACCATTTTTCTGGCCGAGCCAGCAGTGGATATCCGTATGCCGACCAGTTTTGACGGGGTTTATCTCGCCCTTTCCGGTCGACGGGTAGCACTTGTGGCCGGCCAGCTTGCCTATGCAGACATCACTGGTGTAGACCTGTTTGGCAGCGGACACTGGCGGGACGGACACCTGCTGGATGACAAGGGTCGCTATCTGAACAGGGCCCGCTTTTCCGATGTGAGTTTTCCGGCTGGCAGTGCGGCAGGACTTCGACAGTTGCGCCTGGATTACCGGGAGGCGTGGGGCGAGGAAAAGCCGGGTAAGCTGACAGGCTTGGCTTATGACTCGGCCTTGATTGCCATCATGCTGACCAGCCGGATGGGTTTAAGCGGCATCGCCTTGCAACAGGAGTTGATGGACCGATCGGGATTCCCCGGTCTGACCGGTCAGGTCTACTTTGATGCGTTCGGGGTAGGGCAGAAGCAGTTCGACATCTTTACCGTGCGGGGCAATCAGGTCCAGCCAGTGGGATGATGCCGGCTTTGCTCAGAGGCCAAGCTCGATAAGCTTGTCCTTGTCTCCCTTTTTGCTCTGCCCAGCTGATTTTTCTTCTTCCTGAGGTGCCGTGCCTTCCCGGAAGGCCTCAAGGAATGGCTTTTCCGTTTTGGCCGTGGGCCGCTTGCCCGTCTTGATATCGATGACTGCCCACTCGATACCTGGTGGAGCAAGAAAGTCGCGTTTTGGCCTGTTGCGGTGAAAGGCACGCATGGCGTCGATCCAGATGGGTAGCGCTGCTTTTGCCCCGGTTTCCCGTCGACCCATGCTTGTCGGCGTGTCACGGCCGGTCCAGACGCCGGTCAGCACCTGGGGAGAGAAGCCCATGAACCATGCATCGACCTGGTCATTCGTGGTGCCGGTTTTGCCCGCCAGGGGACGATGCAGCACCCTGGCCCGTCTGCCTGTGCCACGCTCGATAACGCCGCGCATCATGTTGACGGTCAGAAAGCTGCTGACCGGATCCACAGTCTGTTCGGCCGGCTGCATGCCGTCACCCACGGGCAGGACGGGGTCGGCGTGGCAAACCTGGCAGCGATGGCCAGCTACGCTCCGGCGCAGGCTTTTCCCTGTCCTGTCCTGCACCTGCTGGATGAGTACGGGTTGCCATCGCCGACCGTAATCGGCCAGCACCGCATAGGACTCCGTCAGTTCTTTCAGCGTTACCTCGGTGGCGCCAAGGGCCAGCCCGAGTTGGGCGGGAAACTTTCGCTTGAACTGGTAAGCTTCCAGGGCATCCAGGAAAGACTGAACACCAATATCCTGCAGCAATTTGATAGATGCAAGATTGCGTGAATGCTCTAGGGCGTTGCGCAGGGTCACCCGCCCGGCAAATCTTCCCTTGTAGTTTTCAGGCCGCCAGAACTCATCGACTTTCTGGTTATCGAAAACGACAGGTGCGTCGACAATGGTGCTGGCTGGTGTGAAGCCTTTGTCCATGGCCGTGGCATACAGGAATGGTTTGAAAGCAGAACCGGGCTGGCGCCTGGCCTGGGTGACGCGGTCAAATCCGCCAAACTTGAAGTCAAATCCGGCTACCCGTGCAAGGACAGTGCCCTTCTCCATATCAATAGCGTAAAGTGCTGCTTCGACCGAGGGCTGTTGCGTGAGCCGTACACTGCCATCACCGGTTCCCTGCAGGAGGATTTCGTCACCAATCTGCCATCGTGGTATGCGCTTTGGCGCACCGGGCGCGGGCCTGGCCCATTGCCAGCGTGGCCTGGGTAGTGTCCATGTATGTTTGCCATCATTGGCCCGGAGACTGCCATCCGGCATGATTGTTTCGATCAACGCCGGGAACACCTCGTCTTCCCGAGGCGGGTCGTCGCCCCGCTTTTCTGCCCAGCCGGCCAGCAGCGTTTCCCACGTATCGGGACTGTGATGAGCTGCCGGACCACGGTAAAACTGCCGCTGCTCGATTTCCAGCACACCTTTACGCACTGCCCTGACTGCGGCTTCTTCCATATCCGGCTCATAGGGGATGATGATTGTCAGCCCCTGCCGGCGCAGGGTTTTTGTGCCGAACATGGTGACAAGCCTGTTATATACGGCATTCGCATAGGCATTGCTAAGCAGCGGCTTCGGCAAGGGGGCAACATGGATGGGTTCTTGAAGGGCAGCGGCCACGGCCTTTGCGTCTGCAAGCCCGGCCTGGCCCATCATACGCAACACTGTATTACGGCGCTGCAGGGCGAGCTCCGGGTTCAGGTGCGGCGCATATCTGCCGGGGGCCTTGGGCAGGCCTGCAAGCATGGCGCATTCGGCCAGAGTAAGTTCATCCAGGCGTTTGCCAAAGTATCGCCAGGCGGCGGATGCCACGCCATAGGCCCCACGGCCGAGATAGATGTGATTCAAATACAGGTACAGGATCTCATCCTTGCTGAATACCTTTTCGATACGATAAGCCAGGATGATTTCGCGGATTTTTCGTGAATATGTGCGCTCCGAGGTGAGCAAAAGGTTTTTGGCCACCTGTTGCGTGATGGTGCTTCCTCCTTGCACAGTGTGGCCTGCCTTCAGGTTGGCAATGGCGGCGGAGAGAATCCTGGGGGGGTTGATACCCGGATGCTGATAAAAATGTTCGTCTTCAGCCGCCAGAAAGGCATTTCTCAGTTGTTCGGGGATCGCCGAGAAGGGAGTCAGAATACGGTGTTCATCAGCGTATTCAGCCAGCAGCTCTCCACGGGTATTGAAGACACGGCTGACCAGTGGTGGTTGATAAGCGGTAAGGTTGCTAAGTTTCGGCAGCGTACTTGAAAAATACAGATAGGCTCCCGTGACAACTATCACGGCAGCGATGCCGCAAGCGAGGCTGACTTTGAGGATGATGGACAGGATGCGCACATGGGCAAGTCTACGTGTTTACAGCACGCAGCCACAAGTCCGACAGGCCGGATTTTCCCTGATCGAGGTAATGATTGTCATCGTTGTGATGTCCATCCTGTTTGGCATTGCCATTCCATCGTTCCAGACGTGGCGCGAGCGCAACGCGCTGCGGGCTGCCACGGAAACGTTGCTGGCGCATCTGAAGCAGGCCAGGCACCTTGCGGCCACGGGCAACCGCGATGTTGTCGTGACCATCAATACCACGGCCTCTCCAAATTATTATGTTGTGGATGATGGTTGCACCCAGAATGGCGTGGATTGCCAAACGGTCAAAACCGTCAAGCTGGACCAATATTCAACATATCTGACCTTCGGGCCCAGTACGAATGTGAGTAGCCTGACATTCAAAAGCGCATCATGGATGTCTGGCGGTACGGTATCGATTCGTTCCAGCAAGCTTGAAACGGAGCGTGTCATCGTCGTGAACTCAGTGGGACGGGCCTACCTACAATGAATAAGTGCACGCGTCCCATGCGTCCGGAGGCAGGCTTCACCATTATCGAGGGCATGATTGCGATGGTGGTGATTTCCATTGGACTGCTTGCCCTAGGCAGCTTCACGCTTTCGGTTTTGTCTGCCGACTCCCTGGCCAGGGAACGTATTGTCGCCACACATATTGCTGAGCAGATGCTCGAGGAATGGGCGGCGACAAACGATCTCGCCTCGTTCGGGACAACGCCACCTTCCGTACCGACGACGTCAGGGACAACCAACTCCACCACGGTCGGCTACACACCCAGTACTGTAAACGTGCAGTATACGCTCACCGTATCGGTTGCACGTATGGTCGCACCGCTTCCCGACGGGCTGGGGGGCGTGAGTGATGGCGTGTTGACGGGAACGCCAACACCGGTCGAGAAAAAGGTGGCGGTCTCATGGACGCACAAGGGCAACCCTTATACCGTCTACCTGACGCATGTGACGATCAAGCAGTGACGCAAGTTAACAAACTGGCGGTCTGCCCGTGTGAAGGAGAAGGCGGCGTGAGAGGGTTTACGCTGATTGAGCTGATGGTGGCTCTGTTTATCGGGTTGCTGCTCATGGCCGGAATTTACAGCAACTTCATCATGCAAAGCAGCGTACAGTCTATGCAGGCAAACGTTACAGAGCGCATGGAAGACTTATACTTGGCTTCACATATCATGCAGCGCGAGCTGAGAACTGCGGCCACGGTGGATTTGGGGACAACCAATGAAATTAACTACACTGATGTGGATGGCAATGCCGGCGTATTCCGCTATACGCCGGCAACCGGCAAGATATGCTGGGATCTTCCGGGTGACGCAGCAAGTGTGGGCTGTCAGGAACTGATTCGTGACCTGGACACGAGCTCGGGCATGGTTGTCACCTCGTCCGGCTCCGGGGGAAACACCATTTACACCGTGACCCTTAACGCTGTCTACGAAGACAAGGATCACGTACAACGGACAGTCAATATTTCTTTCAAGGTGTGGCCGAGGAACTGAATGGAAGACATGGCGATGCATACGGTGCGTGAGGATGAGCACGGATTTGTTCTTATCACCAGCCTGATCACGCTGGGGCTCATGCTCGTTCTGTCCATCGGGCTATGGTATCGCAGTGCCATGAACCAGCAGATCAGCAGCCATGGGCAGCAATCGGCTCAGGCGTTGTATTATGCTGAGTCGGCCATCAACTATCTTGCCTGGGCACTGGCCAATGATGCGGAGCTTGATGGTGAGGATACGAAGAATGGAGGTACGGACCTGATTCCCGGCACCACGAACGCAAACACGGTTGGGGATTGGTCTGAGTTTGTGGCTGACACCTTCAGGCCAGGGCCGACGTCGACGGGCGGGAGCGACGGGCAACTGGCTTATTTTGACAATCGCCCGATAGCGGATCGCAACGGCCTGGCTTTCGATTCGGCCAATCCGTCTGCTCTGAGTCCTGATCTGTCCGCGCTGATCTCGAACAATCAGATGCCCGCGCATCTGGTACTCAACATCAGCACATCGGGGCATATTACACTGGCCAGTCCCTCGTATAGCACAACCGCAACACCCACAAATGGTGCGGTGGTCTGGCTTACTGCAGCGGATGCCTCGGGCAGTGACGTGCAGCTCGACCCATCCCCGGCTTCATGCACTGCTGTAACGAACCCTGTTGCCTGCATCAACGGCGCGCAGGTGACATCCTACAGTATTGTTGCCTATGCCGTTTCCTACGTGAATGGCACACCGATGCGCTTTCTGCGCGCCGTGCTGGCAACAATCCCGTGATACACGACACAGCGGGATTCCGGGAAACGGGGATGCTATGGCCTATGATGCAATATTGTTTATGCTTGTCCCGGCTTCGGGCGCGGTGAATATCAGGAGGTGGATATGAAGTATTTTTTTGCAGGGATGGTCCTGCTTTTCCTTTCGGTTGGCGTATGGTCTGCCAGCCCTGCTTATGATGGAAGCGGTGGTCTTTCCCTGATCGGAGTTGCCATGGCTGATGATAACAGCAATACAAACGACAACAGCAACACGAACTCGAATGACAACAGCAACACGAATACAGACGACGACAGCTCGAATGCGAACACTTCAGATGGCAGCACGGGATATTGTGATTGCTCGGGAAGTGGTGGAGATGACAGCAGCAACTCCAATTCGGGTACGGATGATTCGAATAGCAATACGAATGATAATGATAACAGTAATTCCAATTCGAATGACAACAGCAATACGAACAGCAGCTTCCTTGAGAATATGATCGAGAAGCTGTTTGCTCCTGCCTATGCTGATGACGATAACAGCAACACGAACTCGAATGACAGCAGCAATACGAATGACAATAACAATACGAACAGCTCGAGTGGCACCATCACCTGCACCTGCCCGGATGGCAGTACAGGCACCTGGGTTGGCCCCACACCTTCTGCTCCGGGCACACCGAGCAGCTTCAGGGAAATCAAGGGACAATAACTGGCGCTTTGTAGCGCCCGGATGATGGAACCGCCTCCTGCATTGTGCAGGCGGCGGTTTTTTTATGGGAGGTAACGTGAGTCAGTGGTGCAGGCCGGCCCCGGCCTGCTGGGTCTGCCAGAAAACACGATAGACCGTGGCATATTTGTCGGAAAATACCTTCTGCATGCGTGGACTGTTCCGGGCGATGTGGATGAAGTCCTCGTGCCGGTTGTCGGTAAATACATATTCGGCATCAAAGGTGCGCAGGATGGCGTCTTCGGGATGTGCCAGCTTGCCATCGGAGATATCTGACCATAGCCAATACAGGTCATTGTCCAGCCGGCGCATATATTCCGGATCGAGGCCCAGGATATAGGTATTATGTGTGTTGTAAAAAAATAGCCTGGGAAAGTCGTCCCAGTCCGTGTGGAAGATGGTTGCCCCGGCAGGGGTATTGTCGGCCAGCCAGCGGGCAGCGCCGCGGTAGGCCTCCACCGGGGCCTCCCGTCGGATATCGCTACGTACATCCGTGATGCTGCGGGCCAGGCCTGCGGCAACGAGCGGGATAATAAGGCTAATGAACGCGAGTGGCATTCTGTTTTGTTTCCATGTGCCGGATGAGAGCTGCTGAAGCCAGGGGCGTATGGAAAAGGCCAGAAACATGATGGCTGTTGGTGGGAAGTATTCCATAAACCGCCTCGATTTGAGCATCAGGAGCAGCCACATCGAAGCGGTCAGGAACCAGAATAGCCTGGCCGGATCGCCTTTCCACTCCCGCCGGTCTGTCAGCAGCATGCCCGCGCCATAGGCTGCCAGGGCGACGGCAGAATCCTTGACAATGACCCAACTGTCCAACGGATACCATTCGTTGCCGACCTCACTGCCATAGTCCGTGCCAACGATCTTGGGTACGATGTCATCCCAGAGGAAAAATATGTTCTGGGGGAAATACGGGTTGATAATGAGGCCTGCAGCAATTCCCACCAGCACGGTACCGGCCAGCCTGAATTCGATACGTCCGTTATTCAGGTAGTGCGCGAACAGGGCAAATGCCGTCAATGGCAGCAGGATGGGAAAGCCCTTGTATGTCCAGACGAACAGCATGGTGAGCCCAGCCAGGCCAATGACATGCTTTCGTATCAGCAGGTGGAAGGCCAGCAGCATAAAAATGAGCCCGAAAATCTGGGCCCGGGGCATGTCCATGCGGTACAGAAAGCCTGCTGATGAGGCAAACAGGATGGGTAGCCAGAGCAGAGGATGCCGAACGTTATGCCGGACCAGCACCCAGATGAAAACAGCAAAGCCCAGTGCGGCGAAAGTGACCGTGGCGATCTTGGCGGCAAGGCGAAGGTCGCCCAGCACGGTAAATGGAGCCTGGAACAGATGGAACAGCATGTGCACGTCGACAAACCGTGCCTGATCCAGAACGGTAAACCGCAGATATGGAAAATTCAGTGGCAGTCCTTCGTGCAAAATCAATGAGGCCATTTTGATGTGATAATACCCGTCGGTGCCGACAAGACCGGGCCCGGCGAACTGGATAAAGGCAAATACAAGGCCCGAGATACAAAATGCCACAACAGCAACGGGAAAAGGGGCTGATCTGAACATGGTCTTGTTTTCTACCGTGCGCACGGCCAAATGCAAAGCGGCACACTGTAGTGTGTCAGCACTGTAGTGCCGGCATTTTTGTTCCCTGGCCGCATGCGTGTGTCATGCGTGTTGCATGCCC
>CAZROR010000035.1:0-16644 GCA_964601765.1 uncultured Zetaproteobacteria bacterium | reverse complement strand
TTTACATGTACGATTGTGCTCCTTTTTCAGCTCGGACCTAAGGCTATATTGCAAACCCGAAACGCCAAGGAGATGACCGTATGTCCCAGTCACTCGATTTGACACCCCTGCAAAAAGCATTGGAGAGCCTGGCGTTCGCCATTGAACGCACGGAACGGGAAAAACCCGATGACATGCTCAGGGACAGTGTTATTCAGCGTTTTGAATACACATACGAGCTTTGCTGGAAGATGCTCAGGCGCAGACTGAAACTGGATGCCCCATCACCCGAAGCCATCGATGAGATGAGCTTCCGGGAGTTGATCCGGGCAGGCGCGGAACGAGGCCTGATTGATGATCCCCTTGCGTGGTTCGGTTACCGCGAAAAGAGAAATCTAACCTCACATATCTACGACGAAGACATCGCCCGGGACGTTTATCAGGCAGCCCTCGCCTTTCTACCGGATGCAAAAAGCCTGCTTGCCACGCTTCAGAAACGGAATGCCCGATGAAGCTGGATGACCGGGACATGGCCATCGTCCGCCGGATTCTGGGCGCGATGATGCCCGAATATGAGATCTGGGCCTTTGGCTCCCGCGTGCATGGAAGGGGCCTGAAGAGGTTTTCCGATATTGATCTGGCCGTCATCGCCGATGCCCCCGTTGATTTTACCCGGATGTGCGAGTTGAGGGAGGCGTTTGCGGAGTCCGATCTGCCGTACCGCGTTGACGTGGTGGACTACGCCTCGGCCAGTCCGTCATTCCGCGACATCATTCAGCGGGAGCATGAAGTCATTCAGAAGCCCCGGGAAGCAGGCGGAACAGATGCGAACTCCCGCGCCGCACAGGGGCAATAAAGCATTCGTCACGCCGCCAGGCGGCGAACGTGTATCTCCTCAGCCTTTTGATGTGCTTTCCAGAGATCGTATTGCATCTGCTGTTCCAGCCAGGATTCGGGCGTGGTGCCGAATGCCCTGGACAGGCGGATGGCCATGGTCGGACTGATGCCGGCCCGGCCGTTCAGCAGGTCCGAGAGCGCCTTGCGGCTTACGCCAAGCTCCCTGGCGGTTTCGGTAACAGTCAGTCCCAGCGGCTCCAGGCAAAGCTTGCGGATGACTTCGCCGGGATGAGGGGGGTTGTGCATCAACATCTGATCATGCCTCCTAATGGTAATCCAGATCATTCACATCAACGACCCGTCCATTTTCAAAACGGAAGGTCACACGCCAGTTGCCGCTGACATCCACGGCCCACGACCCCGACATTTGCCCACTCAGGCGATGCAGGCACAAGCCGGGTAGCCGCATGTCTTCCGGGCAGCGGGCTGCGTTGAGCCTCACCAGAATCAGCCGCAGGCGTTCGGCATGGCCTGGCACAATGCCGCCTTTTGATCCTGTTTCAAAGAAACGGGCGAGCCCTTTGTGCCGAAAGTTGCCGATCACGCCTGTATGGCAAGCGATAGGTTACAGGTGTCAACCCGATGGTGCCGAGGCACCGGATGCCACAAAGCCGGACAGCCAGCATTTTCTTTCGTTGCTGCCACCCTCAACAATGTACTATGATTTGGCGTCCAACAGGCTGGCCGCCGGCCTGAATGCGAGGACACGACAACCCTGGATACGCTCTTTATCAAAACCTACGGCTGTCAGATGAACGAGTACGACTCGTCGCGCATGGCCGGCCTGATGAAAAAGGCCTACGGTCTGCGTCTGGTGGCCGACCCCGAGGATGCGGACGTGCTGCTGCTCAACACCTGCTCCGTGCGTGAGAAGGCGGAGGAGAAGGTGTATTCCGAGCTCGGCCGCTTCCGCGAACTGAAGAGAGAGCGTCCGGACATCATCATCGGCGTCGGCGGCTGCGTGGCCCAGCAGGAGGGTGAGCGCATCCAGAAGCGGGCGCCGTATGTCGATCTCGTCTTCGGCCCGCAGACCTATCACAAGCTGCCGGAGCTGGTGAAGCAGATCCGCCGCGATCGCGTCAACATCACCGACCTGGACATGCCGGAAATCGAAAAATTCGACCATCTGCCGCAGCCCGAGGCCAGGGGCGTGTCCGCCTTCGTGACCATCATGGAAGGCTGCGACAAGTTCTGTACCTACTGCATCGTGCCGTACACGCGCGGCCATGAAATATCACGCCCGGTCGACGACATCCTGGCGGAGTGCCGCTGCCTGCTCGCGCAGGGTGTCGTGGAAATCACCCTGCTCGGCCAGAACGTCAACTCCTATACATTCACGATGGAGAACGGCGACACCTGTGATTTCGCGGGCCTGCTTTACCGTGTGGCGGAGCTGGACGGGCTGAAGCGGCTGCGTTTCACGACCAGCCATCCGCTGGACATGAGCGACAACCTCATCCGGGCCTTTGCCGGGATTCCGCAACTGATGCCCTTTCTGCACCTGCCCGTGCAGTCAGGCTCCGACCGCATCCTCAAGCGCATGCACCGCGGCCACAGGCGCGCACAGTATCTCGAGACCGTCGCCGCCCTGCGGCGGGCGCGGCCGGACATCGCCCTGTCTTCGGACTTCATCGTCGGCTTTCCGGGTGAAACGGACGAGGACTTCGAACAGACCCTCTCGCTCGTACGCGAGGTGGGCTTTGATTCGGCCTACTGTTTCAAATACTCGCCGCGCCCGCATACGCCGGCCACGCGCATGAAGGAAACCGTGCCTGAGCACGTGAAGGATGAGCGGCTGCAGCAGCTACTGGCACTGATGCGCGAACAAAGCCAGCGGGCACTCCGGAGCCAGGTCAACAGGACCGTGGAGGTACTGGTTGAAAGGCAAAGCCGCACGCCGACAGACATGCAGGGCCGCACACCGGACTTCAAGATCGTCCACTTTGCCGGAAAACGGCGGCTGACCGGCCAGCTCATGCCGGTGCGCATCACGCAGGCCTATGGCCAGTCCCTGCGCGGTGAAGCCGTGCTGGCCTGATCTTGGACGCAAGCGCGCAACAGCCCGCCGGCCTGCCGCTTTGCCTCGATGATATTGATCATGAGGCGCTGCAACTGCTGTGCGGCGCCGGCAACCGCATCCTGCATCGCATCGAGACATACTTCGATGTCAGCCTGCTGGGACGGCCGGGCGACTGGATCGTGACGGGCGAAAAGGCGGATGCTGCCGTGCACGCGCTGAGACAGCTGGCCGACCAGGCCGGGCAGGGGCGGCTGACCGATGCACAGGTTGAACAGGTGCTGCGCAGCAGCCGTGACAGCGCACCCGATACGGCAGAGGCCGATGGGCAGGGCAACGCTGTACTCTCCGCGGGACGCCGCCGGATTCGGGGCAAAACCCCCAATCAGCGCC
Source organism: uncultured Zetaproteobacteria bacterium (assembly GCA_964601765.1). Lineage (GTDB taxonomy): Bacteria > Pseudomonadota > Zetaproteobacteria > Mariprofundales > Mariprofundaceae > SZUA-181. Next base: position 13,358 of record CAZROR010000035.1, on the reverse strand, counting down.
GCTATCTGGAAACCATCCGGCAATGCACCCTGACGCTTGCCATCGGCCCGGCAGGATCCGGGAAAACCTATCTGGCCGTGGCCAGTGCGGTGGCGGCGCTTTCCGCGCACGAGGTGGAACGCATCATTCTGACGCGGCCTGCCGTCGAGGCAGGCGAGCGGCTCGGCTTCCTGCCCGGCGACATGCAGCAAAAGGTGGACCCGTATCTGCGGCCGCTGTTCGACGCACTGGCCGAGATGCTCAGTCTGGACAAGATGAACGCCATGATGGAGTCGGGCCGCATCGAGATCGCACCGCTGGCCTACATGCGTGGCCGCACGCTGAGCGATGCCTTTGTCATTCTCGATGAGGCGCAAAACACCACGCGGGCCCAGATGAAGATGTTTCTGACACGCCTTGGCTTTGCCTCGAAGATGGTGGTGACCGGTGATGTCACCCAGGTAGACCTCGAACACAAGCATGCCAGTGGCCTGCTGCACGCCCTGCAGGTGCTGGAGGGTGTGGAGAACATCGGCATATGCCGCCTGAGCGGCAGGGATGTGATCCGCCACCCGCTCGTGGAGCACATCGTCTCCGCCTATGAACGGGCCGAAGCAAACGACACGTGATTACAACCCTCGTTGATGATGATATCGATAACACCGGGCTGCCCGGGCCGGCCCGCGTTCAGGCGGCCGTTGCCACCGCCTGCCGGGCCATGGGCGCACATCGGGATGTGGAGGTCTGCATCCGTTTCGCCGGCAATGCGGCCGTGCGCGCGCTCAACCGGCAGTGGCTCGGGCATGACGCGGAAACCGATGTGCTGGCTTTCCCGGCGCAGGCGGCACCCGATGGCAACACAACAGAGCTTGGCGATATCATCCTGGCCTGGCCGTTTGTCCGGCAGGAGGCTCTCCGCCTTGGCCTTGCCGCCGATGCGCACGCCATGCACCTGATCATCCATGCAACGCTGCACCTCTTCGGCCTGGACCATGCCGGGGCGGGGGAAAGGGCGCGCATGCGTGAGCTGGAGCGCCGCGCCATGCGTGCCCTTGGCCTGCATGACCCCTATCCCGGGGAGGAGCCAGTTCCCATCCATGCTTGACCAACTACGCAGAAAAACAAGGCAGATGCTGTTGAACAGGCTCCGGCCGGGGAAAGACAAGCAGGAGCTGCTGCGGCTCATCGGCCGTGCCGAGGCGGTGCAGTCCGATGAGCTGCGCACGATGCTTGAACGCCTGGTTGATTTCAGTGACCTGAGGGCACGCGAGGTCATGGTGCCACGGTTGGACATGCAGGCCATGGAAATCAGCCTGACGCTGGATGAGGCTGCCCGCCGTATTGTGGACAGCGGCCACACGCGCCTGCCCGTGTATGAGGGCGATCTCGACCATATCCGTGGCATTGTCTATGCCTGGGATGTCTTTTCTGCCCAGGCTAACCACCAGACGCCAAGCCTGCACGAGCTGTTGCGCCCGTGTCCGAAGGTACCGGAGACCCAGCTTGCCTTTGGCCTGCTGTCGCGCATGCAGAAGGCCGGCAGCCATATGGCCATCCTGCTTGATGAATACGGCGGCACGGCGGGGCTTGTCACACTGTCCGACCTGCTTTCCGAAATCGTCGGCTCGATGGATGAGTCCGTGGACGCCGGTGAGGAACAGGAATGTGTGCGGCAGGATGACGGTGATCTGATCGTGCTGGCACGCATGCACGTTGAAGAGCTGGAAGAGGCCCTGGGCCGCTCCCTGCCGCGCGGGGATTTCGACACCGTGGGCGGGCTTATCAGCAGCGAGGCAGGCCGTATCCCCGTATCCGGCGAGCGCCTGCAAATCGCCGGGCTTACGGTGCACATCCTCGATGCCTCGCCCCGCCGGCTGCACAAGGTACGTATCGAACAGGGTGATACCGCTGCCGCCTGAGTCGGCATCCGTCGCGCAGATGCCCTGGCGGCGGCTGTTGCTGTCGCTGCTGCTGGGCGGAATCATGCCCTTCGCCTTCTCACCATACGATCTGCCATGGCTGGTCGTGCCTGTCCTGGCCGGCTGGCTGTATCTGTTCATGCGCGGACACGCCGGCTGGTGTGGATTTGCCTTTGGCCTCGGCTGGTTCGGCCTGGGGGCATGGTGGCTTGTCGACACCCTGCACACCTATGGCGATATTGCATATGCGTTTGCTGTGTTGGCCGTCGCCCTGGTCGGGGCGGTGCTTGCCTGCTTCCCTGCCCTGCTGGCCTGGGCATCCTTCCGGCTTGCCGGCACCGGCGCGTGGCAGCTGGCCGTGTTCCCCGCTGCTGTGGCGGGTATCGAGTGGTTGCGCGGCTGGTTGTTCACGGGCCTGCCCTGGACACCCATCGGCAACCTGCTGCTGGATACGCCTGCCATCGGCTGGGCGACATGGTTCGGCGTTTATGGCATAGCCGTGCTGCCGGCACTGGCAGCTGCCGGCCTGTATCTCGTTACCCAATCCGGCAGCCGGCGACCGGCGCTGGCGGGGCTTGCCGTCAGCCTGGCGCTGTTCATGCTGGCCCCGGCACCTCCCGCTGCAGATGGCAAGATACATCGTGTGGCGCTGATCCAGGCCAACATTCCACAGGACAAAAAATGGGATGCCGCCTTCCTGAACGAGACCATGCAGCGCTATGTCAGCGCCTCGGCGAAGGCTGCCGCGCACAGCGAGCTTATCATCTGGCCGGAGGCCGCTGTGCCCTTCTTCCTCTCCGACATGCCCGGTTGGGACCACTGGCTGGACAGGCAGATGCGTGCGTGGTCGGTGCCGGTGCTGTTCGGCGGCATCAGACGCCTGCCGGAAGGTCGGCAGGCGCAAAACGGCGTGTTTCTGTTTGACCCGGACAAGGGTGGGCGCGGGTTTGCCGGCAAGCAGCACCTGGTTCCGTTCGGAGAATACGTGCCGGCGTGGATACCATTCCTGCACGCACTGGTGCCGAACATTGCCGATTTCCGCCCGGCCAGCGATCCGGGGCTATTGTCCGCGCGGGGCGTTCGCTATGGTTCCCTCGTGTGCTACGAGGACATTTTCCCGGAACAGGCACGCGCCCGCGTTGACGCCGGCGCCGATGTGCTGGTCAATGTGACCAACGATGCATGGTATGGCCACTCACCGGCGGGCTGGCAGCATTTTCAGTCCGCCCGTATGCGCGCCGTGGAAACGGGGCGCTACCTGCTCAGAGCGGCCAACACCGGCATCTCTGCCATCATCGCGCCAAACGGCAGGATCACGGCAAGTGTGCCGTGGTTTTCACAGCGCACCGTCTACGGCATATTCCAAGCCTCCAGTATTGTCACGCCATATCAGCGCTGGGGCAACTGGCCCATGATGGCGCTGCTGCTACCCGTGTTCGCCTGCCTGTGGCTGCGGAGCCGGCAGCAATGAGCAGGCCGCTTTGCGTGCTTGGTGCCGGATCCTGGGGAACGGCACTGGCCATTGTTCTGGCCCAGGGCGAACGTGCGGTGAGGCTCGTCGCCCGCGACGAGGCAAAGGCCGCCAGCATGCAGCGAATGCGCGAAAACACCACCTACCTGCCCGGCCTGCGCTTTCCGGATTCGCTGACTGTCAGCGCTGATGCCGTTGAAGCCGCCTCGGGCAGTGCCGCCGTTGTCATTGCCCTGCCATGTGCGGCGGCAGAAGCACACGTGCAGCACCTTTCATTACATACAAGCAGCCCACTGATTGCAGCCTGCAAAGGGCTGCACCCGGATACGCTGGAGCGGACGGATGAAATGCTTTCCCGCATTGCAGACATGGGCCGCGTGGCCGTATTGTCCGGCCCTTCCTTTGCTCCCGAAGTGGCACGCGGGCTGCCTACCGCGCTGACACTGGCGGCACAAAACACAACGCTGGCGGAGCGGACGGCCAGGCTGTTTGAGCACACGACGCTGCGCATTTATACGTGCACGGACGTAACCGGCGTAGCCATGGGTGGTGCACTGAAAAATGTCATCGCTATTGCGGCTGGTATTACTGTCGGTCTGAACCTCGGCCACAATGCTATCGCCGCCCTGATTACGCGTGGCCTGCCGGAAATGTCCCGGCTGGCCGAGGCTTGCGGCGCGCGGCCTGAGACGATTCACGGCCTGTCCGGCCTGGGCGATCTCGTGCTGACCTGCACGGGTGAGCTGTCACGTAACCGCCGCTTCGGCATGGCGCTGGCGCGTGGCATGGATGTGGTTGAGGCCAGGCGGCAGGTGGGACAGGTTGTTGAAGGGGAGCGCACGGCTGCGGCCGTATGTCAGCTTGCCGACAGACACAGTGTGGATATTCCAATTATGCGTGCTGTACACGAGGTCATCAGTGGCCGGCTTGCACCCATGGCAGCCGTGCAGGCCCTGCTCGCACGGCCACCACGACCCGAATTTTGAGCCATGGACGAAGATACACTCTTTGAACAAGCCATGCGTGGCGTTCGGAAAATACGCACCGAGCCCCGTATGGCCACCGGCAAGCCTGGCCATCGGCCTTCCCCTCTGCCCAAAGCAGACGTTCCACCGTCACCACCCTCCACAGTCAGTAGTCTGGAAGCCACTGCTGCCTGGGTTCTGAAGGACCCTGGCGTATCCCGGGAACGGCTGCGCCGGCTTGCTGCCGGTCGTCCCGGTGTGGACGTTGAGCTCGACCTGCACGGCATGAGCCGGGAACAGGCCTATACCGCCATGAGCGACTGTATGTATGATGCCCTGGCCAGGAGCTGGCGCGTCCTGTGCCTCGTTCATGGCCGAGGCATGCACTCCAGCGATGGAAAGCCGGTGCTGAAAAAGGCGGTATACGACTGGCTCAGGGAAGGTCCGTTTACAGGCCATGTGCTGGCAGTAATTCCCCGACCGGGGACAGCGGGCGGTGCCTGCCTGGTCTTGCTGCGCAGAGTCAGGCGCTGATATACGCGGACATCATCTCCGGCAGTGACACTCCCGAGTCTGAAGCAAGCCTGATAAGGAGCAGCACAAGTACAATCAAGAGCAGACCGAAAATGACAAAGGCGGCAAGAATGAACATCAGGGCAGCACCGCCACCAATGCGCGCGTGCGACACCAGTCCCTGCCAGTTCAGATAAAGGCTCCAGACATACGCAACAACCCCGAACACGGGCACCCAGAACAGCAAAAACGGGGCCGAGCTATAAGCACAAATCTGGAAGGCACCGGCCGTACCCAGCTCCGCCTTACAGAACACACGGCTTGCCCAGGCCAGATACCAGGCCCATGACCAGGTCGTGAAAATACCGAAAACCAGCGTGGATGGCAGAATGAAGACAATCGTGACAATGCCACTGAACAGGCTGAGTATCAGCGCCGGTACAGCCAGATAGATACTGAGCAGTACAAGGCTGTTCCTGTAATCCGTGGCTGCAGGCATCGCTTCAAAAAACCGGACCGGTGAAACGAATACGTCCCGCGTGGCACCGACCAGTGTTTCCCCTACACGTTCACTGGAAAAATAGACCGGCATGTTTTCCTCCATTGACAGCCATCGTAACCGCAACAACTACTACTGAGAACCCTGGCTCGGGCTTTTCCCGATAAGGTAAACCTAGACAGGAAGTTGCTCCCCTGTATTTTGATGCTGCATATCGCACCTACCGGGGCTATACTGAGCGTATGAAGTTTTTTGTGCTGTTCACCGCCTTGTTGCTGTTTGCCAGCACACCGGCAGCTGCCGCATCGATCGATGATGACAGACCTGTCATGGCACCACCAAGTGAAATCCATGAAGCACCCCAAGCCAGGGAGGCTGGATCGCAGACCGAAGAGAAGCTGAACCTGCACGAAGAGCTCAGAGGCCCAAAGTCGGGCGAGGGCGTGGAGGTACGCTCTTACAAGCGCAAGGATGGCATCACTATTCGTGAATATTCTATGAAGGGTCGTGTATACATGGTGCGCGTAGACCCGGGTGGCGGACTGCCCGCCTATTACCTTTATGATACTAACGGAGATGGCATCTTTGACCGGAGACTGCCTGGCAGGTACAAGCGGATATCACCGCCCATGTGGGTGATCCAGCGATTCTGATGTTTATTTGGATATTCCCCGTCTCATTCTGATTACCGACAGCGCACGCCTGGAGGGTGAGCGCTTTTTCACTGTAGTGGAATCAGCCCTGAAAGGCGGTGTCGATACGATGCTGGTGCGAGAAAAGCATCTGTCCAGCGCCAAGTTGCTGGCCCTCAGCGCACAGTTACGGGTGCTCACCCGTGACCACGGCGCCAGGCTCATCATTCATACGCAGGCCGATGTGGCACGCGCCGTGGGGGCTGATGGCGTACATGTCGCTGCCACAGCCATCCCTGACATCCCGGCCATGCGACAATGGCTGGCTGATGTGCCGATGTGTTTTTCCGCGTCCTGCCACCACAGGCATGAACTAAACGCAGCCGCGGAAAGTGGCGCCGATTTTGCGCTGCTGTCACCCGTGTTCCCGACCCGAAGTCACGTCGGCGCACCACATCTTGGCGCCGAGCGTTTCATGGCCATGGCAAAAGATTCACCCATTCCTGTCGTGGCACTGGGTGGTATTTCCGTTGAAAACCGGCACAGACTGGCCGGCTATGGCATAGCGGTAATCAGCTCCCTGCTGGACGCAAAAGACCCTGAGGCTGCCGCAAGGCGGCTCGCCCAGACAGGCGACGCCGCGCAGGCATAGCTGTCAGCGCAGCTTCAGGAAAGGCAGAAAGGGCAGCCCACCAACGGGCTGCCCTATAAGCTTGCGCCTACCAGCGCCTGCCTTCGTTGGAACGGGGCTGCCTTGGACGCGCCTCGTTGACGCGCAGGCTGCGCCCGCCGTATTCGTTGCCATCCAGCGCCTCGATTGCAGCCTCGGCGCCTTCATCTTCCATTTCCACAAAACCGAAACCGCGCGGACGTCCCGTCTCGCGGTCGGCAATCAGCTTCACGGACTCAACAGCGCCATGCTGGCCAAACAGATCCCTGATTTCGTCTTCGGTGGCGCTAAAGGGCAGATTGCCCACATAAATGCTCTTCATGATATACTCTTATCTCCTAGGTTAAATACAGGCAGCCGCCTTATGGCAACCACCTACCTGCCTCTCAGATGTCATCTGAGGAACAGGGCATCGCACCCTATAGAAAAAACCCGTCGCGGGCCAAGGATTATTATCGGGATTCGCGCGGGTCAGACAGACCAGAAGATCCGCGCCCTTGCCCCGCCGTTGCAGGATACCGCAGCGACGGGGCGTGGCTGAGCGTATATCGTCTATCTCGAGCCGTAGGTGGTTTCGCAGTCGGGTGTGCTCCACGCATAGGTCGGGTGGACAATTTCATCATTCGGAACAAAGAAGGTCCCCAGCTCAACAGCACCTACCGCCGTGCGCCCCACGGCATGGAAGGCGCCTTTCACCGTACCCCAGTTCAGGCCGACGGCTACATTGCTGGCGCGGCTTTCAGCCACGACATTCCTCGGAACTTCAAGCCAGCCACCGGCAGTATTACCGAGTCCCCGGCCAAATTTATCTCCGACCTGTGAGCCGTAGCCATCCGCCGCGTACAGCGATGGGCTGAGTGCAAGCATCAGCAGGCCGGCAAGCGATATGCGTTGAATGCTGCGTAACATGAGAGCCTCCTTGTCCGCAGATCCCCCCCCCGGGGATACCGGAGGAACGCAGAATTGATCGTGTCACCGCGAGAATTATTACCCGTGCACCGTAGGGTGAACTCCATGCTGACAAGGCATAGGCTCTGAGCGTGAACACACCGGCCCATGCCATCATCAACCTCGTCCTGTTTCGCCGGGAGGCGCGAAACCGGCATGCGCTGGCCATTATCACAGGTGCTCTGGTGCCGGATGCGCCGATGTTCGCATTTTATCTCTGGTCCCGTTCTGCCGGGCTGTCTGAGCGTAGCATCTGGCACAATGGTTATTTCGACCCCGGCTGGCAGACCCTATTCGATATCTTCCACTCGTTTCCCCTGATCACCCTGGCCTGGCTTGTTGCCTGGAAGTTGCGGATACGCGCCGTCACGGCGTTTGTCGGCAGCATGTTCCTGCACAGCTGCTTCGACTTTCCGCTGCATCACAACGATGCACATCGTCATTTCTTTCCATTTTCAGACTGGCAGTTCCACAGCCCGGTGTCTTACTGGAACCCGGCCTGGCATGGCCAGATCATCGGCGGCATCGAGTTCGTGGCAGTACTTGCAGGCGCCGCCTGGCTGCTGCGAGAGGAAGAAGGCCGCACGTTGAGGCGGGGTGTTTTGTGCGTACTGCTCCTGTACCTGGCTTACTGGGGCGTTGTCTCGCTGATGTGGATGTAATCGCTCAGATACCGGAGACAAAGCGCTCGACGCGCGCGCGGATCGCATCGCGCACGCGGCGGAACTCGGCCATGATTTCCGCCTCCGTACCGGTCGCGCCGGCTGGATCATCAAACGGCCAGTGCTGCCTCTCGCATGTGGCGGGCACGGCGGGGCAATGCGCATCCGCATGGCCGCAGACCGTGATCAGCAGGTCAACGGAACCCAGCAGTTCCGGGTCGAGCACTTCAGACGCCTGGCCGGAGATGTCCACGCCCGCCTCGGCCATGACCGCCACGGCACGCGGGTTCAGCCCATGTGCCTCGATACCGGCTGAAAACACGTCAAAGCGGTTGCCCGCCAGATGACGGAGCCAGCCCTCGGCCATCTGCGAGCGGCATGAATTGCCGGTGCAGAGGAACAGCACGCGCATGCCGCCACTCACGAGAGCCTGACCATCGCTGTCTTCACGGGCGATTCATACCAGACTTTCGTACGGTTGACGATGGCAACCACCGACAGCATCACCGGCACCTCGACGAGTACACCAACCACGGTGGCCAGTGCGGCGCCGGACTCGAAACCGAACAGGGCGATGGCCGTGGCTACCGCCAGCTCAAAAAAGTTCGAGGCACCGATCAATGCCGATGGTCCGGCCACCTCATGCGCAACACCCAGTCTGCGGTTCAGCCAGTAGGCCAGCATCGAGTTGAAGTACACCTGCACCGTGATTGGAATGGCAAGCAGCAGAATCACGAGAGGCTGGCGGATGATCTGCTCACCCTGGAAACCGAACAACAACACCACGGTCACAAGCAGTGCCGCCATTGAGACCGGATCCATCATATGCAGCACGTCATCCAGCCTGTTTCGGGCGAGCAGCATCCTGCGGCCGGCACAGGCAATGGCCACCGGGATGACGATATACAGCAATACGGAAAGAAACAGCGTCTCCCATGGTACGCTGATGGAGGCAACGCCGAGCAGCAGGCCGACAATCGGGGCAAAGGCGAAAACCATGATGACGTCGTTCAGCGCTACCTGGCTTAACGTGAACTGCGGATGGCCATCGGTCAGCCGCGACCAGACAAAGACCATGGCCGTACAGGGTGCGGCAGCCAGCAGGATAACCCCGGCGATATATTCAGGGATTCTGGCCACATCCAGAAAGTCAGCAAACAGCACTTGCAGAAACACATAGCCGAGCAGGGCCATCGAGAACGGCTTGACGAGCCAGTTGACTGCCAGCGTCACACCGATGCCGCGTCGGTGATGCCAGACTTCATGCAGGGCCGAGTAATCGATCTTCAGGAGCATGGGAAGAATCATGGCCCAGATGAGCATGGCTACCGGAAGGTTGATATGGGCAATCTCCATTTTACCGAGAACATGAAAGGCGGAGGGGAGCAGCGAGCCAAGCCCGATGCCGGTAATGATACAAAGAAACACCCAAACTGTGAGATAGCGGGTAAAAAAGCCGATACGTCGCCTTTCATCGGACATGGAGCGCCTCCTGAGACCCGGCGCATCATATCCGTTTATCCGGATAAATAAATTGTTATAGCTGTTCCAGCGCCGCGGTGAGCCGCGCCCTGTCCTTCTGAAAGATATCATCCGCAAAAGAGTCGGAAACCAGCGTTGCCAATTCACTGGCCATGCCGCTGTTCAGATGGTAGTGCATCCATTTGCCGTCACGCCGTGTTTCCACAAGGCCCGCATGACGCAACATGCCAAGATGGCGCGAGACCGTGCTTTGCGGCAGCTCAAGCGCGGCTGTCAGGTGGCAGACGCACAGCTCATCACTAATCGACAGCAGATGAAAAAGACGCAGGCGAACAGGATCGCCCAGTGCCTTAAACACCCCGGCAATTTGCATGGCTCTCATGAAAAATCCGGGCTAGCGTTTCAGTGAAAACATCTTGCCGAGCACATCGTGGCCGAGCGCCTGATGCCACAGCGCCATGAACACATGCCCACCCAGCAGCACCCACATCATGATCGACAGCGTCTCATGAACCTCACCGATAGCCTCGATCAGCCCGGTCTGCTTCCCATGCTCGTTCCAGCCGAAATACAGCGCCAGGCCGGTGGCCGCCATCCCCGTGACCGTGAGAATCATCAGGCCGTGTACCGTCTTGGCAATGGCGTCGTGCCCGGATGGCTCGGGCAGCCTACCCCGCAGCCAGTCGGCCGGCTCACGCCTGAGATCATCCACAAGCTCCCTGCGGCCTTCGGTCGTGAGCCATGGAAACAGCGTGCGCCAGTTTGCATTGCCTTGCCATGTAAACCCCCAAATCCAGCGGGCCAGCACCAGCAGGACAAGAAACAGCCCGACGTACTCATGCACTTCAAACAACAGGCTTTCTCCGGCCTCGACCCGCTCTTCAGCTTCATGGGCCACAGCCTTAGCGACGATGCTGGCAGCTTCATGCTCCTCGCCTGCACCGGGTACATCCATCAGCTCGCCACCGGCCAGCTGCAGCGTAACGAAAATAGCCAGAAACAGGTGAATCAGGCGGGTAATGCGTGCATATGTCACTGTCCCTGCCGCCTTCCCAGCATGCCGGCCAGGCGCAGCCGCAGCGCGTTGAGCTTGATAAAGCCACCGGCATCACACTGATCGTAGGCTCCCTGGTCATCTTCAAATGTGCACAGGCGCTCGTCAAACAGCGAATTATCGGACTTGCGACCCACCACCATCACGTTGCCCTTGTACAGCTTCAGGCGTACGACGCCGTTCACGTAGGCCTGCGATGCATCAATCATCTGCTGCATCATCTCGCGCTCGGGACTAAACCAGTAACCATTGTAAATCAGTTTGGCATATCGGGGCATCAGTTCATCCTTCAGGTGCGCAACCTCGCGATCCAGCGTGATGGACTCGATGGCCCGGTGTGCCTTCAACATGATCGTGCCGCCTGGTGTCTCATAGCAGCCGCGTGATTTCATGCCGACATAGCGATTCTCGACGATGTCGATACGGCCCACGCCGTGCCGTCCGCCCAGTGCGTTCAGGCGCACAAGCACGCCGGCCGGGGTCATCGCCTCATCATTGACCGCCACGATGTCGCCGCCCTGATAGGCAAGCTCGACATATTCGGACGCGTCCGGCGCCTGCTCGGGCGATACGGACCAGCGCCACATGGACTCCTCCGGCTCGTTCCACGGATCCTCGAGGTTGTACCCCTCGTAGGAGATGTGCAGCAGGTTCGCGTCCATCGAATACGGGGATTTCGACTGCTCGCGCTTGCGCTCCACCGGAATGCCGTGCGCCTCGGCATAGCGCATCATGTCCTCGCGGCTGACCATGTCCCACTCACGCCACGGCGCAATCACACGGATATCCGGCTTCAGGGCGTAAAAGCCGAGCTCAAAACGCACCTGATCATTGCCCTTGCCGGTGGCGCCGTGACTGACGGCATCCGCCCCCTCGGCCTCGGCGATCTCAATCATCCGCCTGGCAATCAGCGGCCGCGCGATCGAGGTACCGAGCAGGTATTCGCCCTCGTAAACCGCATTGGCGCGAAACATCGGGTACACAAAGTCACGCACGAAATCCTCGGTCAGATCCTCGATGTAGATGGATGATACACCGCAGGCGGCGGCCTTCGCGCGCGCGGTTTCCACCTCCTCGCCCTGGCCGATATCGGCCGTAAACGTCACGACCTCGCAGTTGTAGGTGTCCTGCAGCCATTTCAGGATGATGGAGGTGTCCAGGCCTCCGGAATAGGCGAGTACCACCTTTTTTACTTCAGACATCGGTCTGCCTCATCTGGTCGGTTTCAGATACCCGCAGCCACGGGATGCGCCATCCTACATGCTTGGCCCACAGCAAACCACGCCGATGTTGCCGCTAACGGCCAGGCTCAGCCGACGCGAAACCGCGAAGCGGCTGAGCGGTCGGCTGGATGTGATTGTTGGCATTATCTCTTCCTTACTAACCGATCAAGCAGAATGTCCTCGACATTTCGTCGTGAATCAATTACCGACAATACATAAACGTCAAACTCTGATATGCGGTAAATCACTCGCCAGGGTGGAATCACTAATTCTCGATATTGAAGAATACCGTATCCCTTAAGCTCGGGGACAACGCGCCCTCTTTGTGGAAAGGAATGAAGATTCGATATCTTGCTTCTGATTTTTTTAAGGTTAGCTTTTGCCGCTGATGGGTTATCTGCACGGATATACTCAATAATGGCCCTCAGGTCTTCTTCTGCAACCTCAGCCCAGCAAACCTTGTATTCGTTTGCCATCCTTTAAGAATCCGCCAGCTTCTCCAGATCTGAAAACACCTCATCTTGTGTCTTCATCTTTCCATTGAGGATATCTTCCTCTCCTTGAGATATGAGCTTCAGTATCCCGATTGCATTACGCATATTTTCATAACTTTCAGGGTCTTGAAGAACAGCCCTCGGCTCACCATTCTGGGTAATAATGATCGGCCTGTGAGTTTCATTCACCTGCCTTAACATATCAGCGGCTTTGGACTTTAGGAATGATACGGGCCTGATATCAGTAGAAATTTTCATAACGCTCACCTCCAGTCCATTTATGGTGCCATATTATGACTGGCCGTCAATATGAGCGGAAGGCCATGTGTTTCTATAACGTTTCCCACAAGCCGCGCCGTTTTGTGGCGTCGGCTTGATGGGCTTGTTATGTTTCTTTTCTCCCAACCCAGTAATCTGGCTTCCTGTGCCGGTGTGCGACGGCGATTATAAGAATGTGATCCGACTCTACAGAATATAGGAGTTTATATGGAAACTTGTGAAGCAGACATTTTCTTACCTCGCCGCGCTCTACCGACCACGCCATTGGATAGGCAGCAATCCTTTTTACCGCCATCCTTACTTCGTCTTTGAACTTTCTGCCCAGGCCAGAATATTCCAGCTCATAATAACGGACCGAGTCCTTCAACTCCTGATCAGCAATCTGCTGATTTTCATCAGTCTTCCTTAAAGACTTCCTCCATTGGAACACCTTCCAATCGCCCCTCCCTGTATGCAGTTAGGCGCTTTTCTGCCTCTTCGGCCCATATCTCACTCAACTTCTTGTCTGGTTCGTCAAGGCTCCTTATTAAAATTTCAACCAAACCGAGTCGCTCGTCCGGCTTCAGCT
>CAZROR010000034.1:0-16654 GCA_964601765.1 uncultured Zetaproteobacteria bacterium | reverse complement strand
CGTTTGAATCGAAAGGCGGCGCAGTATAAGCGGGCCTCGTTTCAAGTCAAACATTTGCAGCCCTGTGCGCACGCCTTCGGCGTCTCCTCAGGCGGGGGATGCCATGTGGAGCATGAAGCCATTCACCCGCAGCCAGTCTCTGGCCTTGCGGAAATCCGACAGGGCTGTCTCCACCTGCGCCCAAAATGCGTGGGAGTGATTGTGATGGATGAGGTGGCAGAGCTCGTGTACAACCACATAACGGACAACCCGTGGTGGTGCCAGAATGATGCGCCAGTTGAAATAAATACGCCCATCGGCATGGCAGCTTCCCCAGTGGCTTCGATAGCTTTTGATCCCCACGAGAGCAGGGCGTACGCCTAGCTTTCCGGCGAAGCATGCGCTTTGCCGTTGCAGATGGCACAGCGCCCGGGTCTGGTACCATGTGGTCAGCTGCCAAATGATGTGTTGTCTCCTGTCTTTCGCTGTCAGGCTGTCGGGCACCGGCACGTGGATGCTTCCCCGGTGCAGGCGGGCAGCACCGGCTTCTCCCTCAATCAGGCGCAGCCGCAGTTTGCGGCCCAGATAGCTGAGAGGCTCTCCATTCTGATACGTCTTTGGTCCACCTTGCGTGCGCATTTCGCTGTAATGGTTCAGCCGGTCGCGAACCCACGCGGTTTTACTCCGTACGACCTGCTCAATGTATGCGTGTGGCAGGTCTGAAGGCGCGGCGACAACCACCGCGCCTTCAGCCGTGACGCGGATGCCGATTGTTCGCCTGGAACTGCGGACAAGCGTATATTGGAATGGGGGCATTAGTCAGGTAGCAGGCCGTGGTACGGCTCCCCTTTCCGTGGTTTGGCCATCATGTCCGCAACAGTATCGCGCCATGTCTGATAGTGCGCGGTCTGTTTATGTGCCGCCGCATCTTCGGCCGAGACATAGGCCTCGTACAGCACAAAACGGCAGGGGTCGTCGGCAGACTGCAGGACGTCAAAACGCCGGTTGCCGGGCTCCCGAACGGAGGCCTCGTGATTGGCGCGCGTGGCCTCGATGAAGGCATCCACACATTCGGGTTTGACATGAACATGTACGAGCGTGACGTGCATGAGATAGCTCCTTGTTGCCCTGATGTAAAAAGGCATGATGCCCTGGCTGCGACCAGCTTGTAAACCGGAGAATGAGGATGCCTGAATTACCCGAAGTGGAGGTGGTTAAGCGTGGTCTGGGCCCGCTGCTTGAAGGCAGGTGGGTGCAGGCCGTGCATCGTGCGGTCCCTTCATTGCGGTACGCGCTGCCGGATATGAATGTGCTGGTGGGGCTTGCCTGTGAACGGATCACACGGCGGGCCAAGTATCTGTTATTCCACTTTGATAAGGATGTATTACTCGTCTGGCACCTGGGCATGACGGGCCAGCTTCATGTGCTCGCTGGCGATGCGCCACATGCCAGGCATGAGCACGTCTGCATCGACTTTACCGGTGGCAGGAGCCTGCGGTACCGGGATGTGCGCAAATTTGGCTATGTGGGCCTGATGCATGCTGCAGCCTGGCAACAGCATCCATGGTTTAGTCAGCTGGGTGTGGAACCTCTGTCCGGTGCCTTCGATGGCGCCTATCTCCATGCGCGGTGCGCTCAGCGGAAGGCGTCGATCAAGCATGTACTGATGGATGCGCATACTGTGGTGGGAATTGGCAACATCTATGCCGCCGAGGCGCTGTTCCGGGCCGGCATTCATCCGGCCAGGCAAGCGCGTCGTATCAGCGCAAAGCGCCTGCATGTTCTTGCAGCCCATGTAAAGGGTGTGTTGCGTGAGGCCATCATGGCAGGTGGAAGTACTATTGACGACTTTGTTCGGGTTGATGGTCGGCCGGGCTATTTTGCCTTTTCATTTCAGGTCTATGGTCGGGCGGGGAAAGTGTGCATGCGCTGTGGTAGCGTGATCCGGCGTATGGTGCTCGCCGGCCGGGGCACGTTCTATTGTTCCGGCTGTCAGCACTAGGCTCATATGTGTAATATGCGCCGCCTGTCCGATTTTCACTTACGGGAGCTCCCTTGAAACAGAAACTGGAAACGGCATTGCAGCAGGCAGTTGACGCACTGCTATCCAAATACGGAGCACAGACAGGGATGCGGGTAACGCTCACGCGGCCGCGGCAGAAGGCGCATGGCGATTATGCCTGTAATATTGCCATGCCACTGGCAGGTCATCTCGGCTGCAGGCCGCACGAAGTGGCGGAAGCGCTGCTGACACTTGTCCACTGGCCGGATGGTGTCGAAGATGCGGAAATTGCAGGACCGGGCTTCATTAATATCCGGCTGCACCACGCCACGGAAATGGAAGTTGTGCGGCGTATCGTCCGTGAGGGCAGTAGCTATGGTCGGGTGGCACCGGCCGGGAAGTCCGTCAATATCGAGTTTGTGTCTGCCAACCCGACGGGGCCCATGCACGTCGGACATGGGCGGGGTGCCGTGGTTGGCGATGTACTGGCCAATGTGCTGGCCGTGCGGGGCTTCGATGTCTTTCGTGAGTATTATATCAACGATGCCGGTGCCCAGATCACCGTGCTGGCCGAGTCAGTGTGGCTGCGCATGCGCGAGCTCAATGGCGAAACCATCACGTTGCCCGAGAATGCGTATCCCGGGGAATATGTCGTGGTGCTTGCGCGCCAGTTGATGCAGCGGCATGACATGGCCGTGCTTGAGGCGATGGATACCGCCGCACGCACCAAGTTGCTGGGCATGGAAGCGGTTACGGTCATGATGGATGTGATTCGCGATGACCTTGCCGCACTTGGCATCACTTTCGACCTGTTTTATTCCGAGCGGCAACTGCATGAGTCGGGGCGCGTGCAGGCGCTTATCGAAGAACTCAGAGAGCGAGGGCTCGTGTATGAGGGTGTGCTACCTCCGCCAAAGGGCAAGGAGGTGGCAGATTACAGGCCGGTCACACAACTGCTGTTCCGCACCATGGAGTTTGGCGACGATGTGGATCGCCCACTGGTCAAGCAGGATGGCAGCCCTACCTATTTTGCGGCGGATATCGCCTATCACGCAGACAAGCATGCCCGGGGATTTGATCGGCTGATCGATGTCTGGGGTGCCGATCATGGTGGATATGTGGCGCGGGTACAGGCAGCCATGCAGGCATTGACTGATCGGAAGAGTTGTCCGGAGGTGGTGCTCGTGCAGATGGTGAATCTGATGCGCGAGGGCAAGCCCGTCCGCATGTCGAAACGTGCGGGGACGTTCATTACGCTGCGCGAGGTTGTAGACGAGGTTGGCCGGGATGCCGTGCGTTTCAATTTTCTCACACGACGTGCCGAGTCACAGCTTGATTTTGACCTGGAGGTTGCCAAGCAGCAAAGCGATGAAAACCCCGTGTATTACGTCCAGTATGCGCATGCGAGGGTATGCTCCATCATGCGCAAGGTGGCAGCGTCAGGCGTGATTCCTGCCGAGCCGACAGATGTGGATATATCGCTGCTTGCGCATGCAGATGAAAAGGCGCTGGTGGCAAAGCTGTTAGCATATCCGGAAACACTGGAGAAGGCAGCTACCCGACTGGAGCCTTACCGCGTGGCGATTTTCCTGATGGAATTAGCCGCTGCGTTACATACCTACTATCATAGACATCGTGTCATGGTTGAAGATAAAGCCCTGATGCAGGCACGGTTGTTACTGATGCGCGCTGTACGTCAGGTGATTGTGAACGGGCTGGATATACTGGGCGTGCACGCCCCGGAGGAGATGTAAATGGCGGATCGGGATTTTGCCAGCAAGGGAATAGCCGATGGACCGCCACGCGCCAAGCGAAGGACGGGGATCATTATCGTCTTGCTGTTCATGCTGTTTGCGCTGGCCGGAAGCTTTGGCGGCGGGTTCTGGATGGGCATGCAGTATGAGCGTAAAGAGGCCGCATTGGCGGATGCAGAGGGCAAGGGTTCAGATACAGCCAAGCTGAAGGCACAACTCGAAATGATGGAGGCTGAGCTTCGTCGCTACGAGCAGGAAG
This sequence comes from uncultured Zetaproteobacteria bacterium, assembly GCA_964601765.1. GTDB lineage: Bacteria > Pseudomonadota > Zetaproteobacteria > Mariprofundales > Mariprofundaceae > SZUA-181. Next base: position 12,660 of record CAZROR010000034.1, on the reverse strand, counting down.
CCAAGGCAAGGGAGGAGGCCCTGAAGAGTGCGAGCAGTGCAGTAGGCGACCTGACATTCTACAAGGACCTGCCGGCTCAGAACGTGGCACCAAAGCCGCTTGCACAGCCAGCTGATCAAAAGAATGCAGCATCTGCCACTCAAACGAAGCCCGACGTTACGTCCATCATCAGGCGTGAAATGGCGGCAAAACCGGCTGCCGCAAATACATCAGTTGGAAATTATCGCCTGCAGGTAGGCTCTTTTCAGCGCAGGAGTGATGCCGAAGAGCTAAAGCAGCATCTGACCGAATTGCATCTGACCGCTACCGTTGAACAGAGCGTGGTGCCTGGTCTGGGGCTATGGTACCGGGTGCTTCTCGGTCCCTATGCAAGCCCGAAGGATGCGGAACCGGATAAAGCGCTGGTTCAGTCCAGGCTTCATATTACCGGCCTTGTTATCAAGAAATAACGGCCTGTTGGGCCTGGGATCAGCATGGTGAACGGGTGGTGGAGCCGGATTTGCGGAGCCACTCTCGCAGATAACGCTGTAGACCTCGCCAGGTGGCGGGTGGACAGGTTGCTGTCGTTTTGGCCTGCCCCGTAGGTGGTGAATCTGAGCTGGATGCCCGCGCGCAGTCTGGCCTGAACTGGAGCCGGAAGGTGCTGGGCCGGGCTGTATCCATGGCCCCCCTGGCCGGTGATGCTTCTTTTCGCCGCTACTTTCGCATTCGGGATGGTGGTTGCTCCTATGTGCTGATGGATGCCCCGCCGGGCAAGGAGGACGTTGGCCCCTTTTTGCAAGTGCGGGCCTGGCTTGAGGCTGCTGGCGTGCGGGTACCACGGCTTGTAGCAGAGGCTGCAGCACAAGGTTTTCTGCTGCTTGAGGACTTTGGTGATATCACCTGGGCGTCCCATCTCCGGAAGGGCCATGCGGTAAAGCCACTCGTGGATGATGCATTGCGCCAGCTTCACGCACTCCAGGCATGCCCCCCTTCATGTTCGCTGCCCGACTTTGATTTGTCGCGCATGCTTGCCGAGTGTGATCTGTATCTCGACTGGTATCTGCCCAGAGTGGTGGCCTGCGTACCGACCGAGGCTGACCGGAAGGCCTTTCATGAAGGTCTGCATGCGTTGCTTGAGAGAGTGCTGGCGCTGCCGCGCGTGTCCGTGCACCTGGATTATCACAGCCGCAACCTGATGTTGCCGGATGGTGCCCTGCCGCTTGGCGTCATCGATTTCCAGGATGCCGTGACCGGACCAGTGACCTATGATCTCGCTTCCCTGCTCTATGACTGCTATCAGGACTATCCCGAACATGTGCGTCGGGACTGGAGCAGGGCGTTCTATGAGGCCCTGCCCGATGTCATGCGGCAGGCCTTTTCCGGTTTCCCGGCATGGCACGAGGCGGTGCGGTTGACCGCCATGCAGCGCCATATCAAGGCCATCGGGATTTTTGCGCGCCTGGCCTGGCGCGATGGCAAACGCCAGTTCCTCGATGAAATTCCATTGACACGCAAGCATCTGCGAGAAGAGATGGCTGTTCTGCCGGTTGATCGCAGGGTACAGGCCTTGCTGCTGATGGAGCCGTCCGCATGAGCATACGCCCGGTACTGAAAATGGGAGATGCGCGCCTGCTTGCATCAGCCAGGCCTGTACAGGATATCCGCAGCGTGCAGGTGCAGGCCCTGATCAGGGATATGCGCGACAGCATGGTTGCGCTGGATGGCGCGGGGCTTGCTGCCCCACAGATTGGCGTACCTCTACGCATCATTATTTTCGGTGGGCACAAGAGTTCGCGTTATCCCGAGGCAAAGGATGTTCCGGAAACTGTCCTTGTGAATCCGGAACTGACCGTTCTGGATTCAACCCGTGTGTATGACTGGGAGGGCTGTCTCAGCCTGCCAGGATTGTGTGGCCAAGTGCCACGCTACCTGCGCATTCGCTATAGGGGGATGGATGCTCAGGGTGCGTGTATCGAACGTGTGGTGGAAGGTTTCCATGCACGTGTCGTGCAACACGAATGCGATCATCTGGATGGTATTCTTTTTCCGATGCGCATGGATGATCTGTCAACATTTGGCTTTGAAGATGCCCTGCCGGGATCACAGTAGCCTGGCCCATAAAGACAAACGCCCCCGCTACGAAGACGGGGGCGCCCGATCAATGCCTGTAGCCGGGCCTAGCCTTGGCACTCCACGCGAAACAGGCAGGGATCCACGCCGCAGCCCTGGATTGTTTTAAAACAGGGATTGTGTCCTTCGGCAGTCTGGATGGCATGAATGAGCACTTCCTTCTTCAGGTTCTGGACGCCCCTGAGATCAAGCCCTTTTGCCATTTCAAGCAGAGTCTTTTTTGTTACTTTCTTGGCCATGGTTTCTCCTGTGGTGGATGATGAATTTGGCGCGCAATCTATGAATGGCCGGGGCAAAAGCAAGCGTGTATTGACCGGTTGCATATTGCGAAGTGACGGCTTGCTTGTCAGCCTCACTGGATGGGCGTGATAACAGGCAGCGAGAGCGATATCCGGTTTATGCGAAGGGCTCTGCGCCTGGCCCGCCGGGGCATCGGGACAACGCATCCGAATCCACGTGTCGGCGCGGTCATCGTCGCGGGTGGAGAAATTGTTGGTGAAGGCTGGCATGAGCGTCCCGGCCTGCCCCATGCCGAGATCATTGCCCTGCAACAGGCAGGTGCCCGCGCCCGTGGGGCCACCCTGTATGTGAATCTGGAACCGTGTGCTGCCCATGGCAGGACGCCGCCATGCACTGCGGCGATTTGCGCAGCCGGTATTCGGCGCGTCGTATTCGGTTCCGGCGATCCGAATCCGCACATGGCTGGCGGCGGTGCGGTGCTCCGCGAACAGGGCATTGAGGTAACAGGGCATGTGTTGCAAGGCCAGGCGGATGCACTGAACCGGCCATTTTTCCACTTCATGCGCACAAGCCGGCCGTTTGTTCTTGCCAAGGCAGCTGTTTCGCTCGATGGCAGGCTTGCCACTGCAGGCGGTCAGTCACAATGGATCAGTGGGGCGGCCTCACGTCGACATGCACATGGTCTGCGCGCAGAGGCTGATGCCATTCTCATTGGGGCCAATACCCTGAACCAGGATAACCCTTCGTTGACAGTACGTCATGCCAGGCGGTACGGCGCACCGCCTCTGCGGGTGGTGATGTGTTCCAGCACGCCGGCGTTTGACGATACCTACAGGCTGGCGGATGGGGATGCCCCCTCGCGCCTGTACGTGGCAAGGCGAGGTATGGAGGCCGGGGCATGGCAGGATGCGGGTGTTGACGTGGTTGTAGCGGATGGTCCGCAGGCTGTGCTCCGGCACCTGGCCCGGGAGGGCCGGCTGGCTGTATTGCTGGAGGGGGGAGGTCGTCTGCATGCGACGTTTTTTGCATCACAACTGGTCGATGAGCTCGTGCTGTATCAGGCACCTATTCTGATTGGTGGAGAAGGAGGCTATAACCTGTGGCAGGGCCCCGGTATCGATGCACTGACACAGGCACCGCGCCTTGCCGATATCCAGCGCCGCCGCCTCGGTGAGGACCAGATGATCCGCGGCTGCCTGGTCTACCCCGAATAAAGGCGTCTGCGCCGCAGCATCCGATGCCTAGAGGTCTGACGGCCGTCACTGCCCGGTTGCCACTTCTGATACCGGCAGCAGGCTGGACAGCAGGCATGGTGGCTGGGCGCACTGATATGGTGCCTGTGACCATGCTGCCTTGGCTTATCGCGATACTACTGCCCGCACTGTGTTGGCGGCATCGGCAGGTACGCTTGTTCTGCCTTGCGTGCCTTTGTGGCTTGGCCTGGGCAGGTATGACGCTGATGTGGGATGCAAGGCAGGTGACTGTTCCTGAAGACTGGCTGCGTGTACCGCTGACAGTGACGGCTGAAGTGCGCAGCGTTCAGTCCTTTTCCGGTTACAGCCGTCTGGTGCTGGATGATGTGCAACAGGCGGATGGCCCAGGACTTGCGGGACTGGCATTGCTTTATGTTCACGGCGGCAAGGCCGCAGATGTTCTGGCGGGAGATCGCATCCGTGCCACTGCTCGCTGGCGATTGCCGGAGAACCGACGCAATCCCGGGGCCTTTGATTACCGTGCCTATTGCTTTGACCATCATATTGCCCTCATCGGCAGTCTGCGCAGGCACATTCTGGTTACGGGATCGGATGCCACATGGCTGCAGCGAGCCCGGCAGCGGATTCAGCAGGCGCTGGCGGCGCTTCCTGATGCGGAGGGCGGTGTGCTTTCCGCTTTGTTGCTGGCAGACCGAAGCCGTATCCCGACAGATGTGTGGGATGCATTTGCCGCCAGCGGTGCTGCGCATCTGCTGGCTATTTCGGGGTTACACGTCGGCATGGTGGCACTTTTCACCGGCTTGCTGTGCTGGTGGGTTCTGAGCCGGAGAGAGGCGTGGATTGTGTGCTGGCCATTGCGACGCCTGTGCCTGGCTGCGGGGATTGCTGCGGCAGTTACCTACGCCACCCTTGCGGGCTGGCCGTTGCCGGCCCGCCGTGCCGTGCTCATGCTGGCAGCGACAGCCACGGCATGGTGGATGCGCGATCGTGCCGTACCACTCAACACGTTGCTTGCCGCGCTGATCCTCATTCTGTTTTTTGATGCCGGTGCCATTACCTCCATATCGCTCTGGCTTTCCTTTGCCGCAGCCGGCGCGTTACTGATATGGGCAGGTCACCGGTATGAGCACAGGAGCAGGCTAGGCCCGTGGCTTACTGCGCTGCTGTGGACAAGCCTGGTAGCCATGCTTGCCACCTTGCCGATAGTTGCACAGGTGTTTGGCCGTCTCCCTGTCTATGGCCTTCTGGCCAACCTGCTTCTCGTGCCCATGTATTCGTTTGTTATTTTGCCTGTCACCCTGTTTGGCGGGGTTGCCGCTGTCGTGGGGCAGCCGACTGCGGCACAGCTGATATTTGTCGTAGCCGGCAAAGCTGTGCACTGGGGCAACAGCATGCTGTTGACGATGCATGCGTGGCCCGGAGGGAACCTTTGGATTCCCACCCTGCCGCTGTGGCCTGGACTGCTCTATGCCGCGGGCATGATAGCGGCAGGCTGCATGTTGTTGCGGCGACGGCGCATGCCGGCCCTCGGTCTTGCGGTACTGACGCTTACCGTCTATGTCTCGGTGGCCATCACGGAGCGGCCGCCGGCGCAACCGGAATTTGTGGCCTGGGATGCCGGCCAGGGCGCAGCCGCCAGCCTGCTGCTGCCAGATGGCAAGGTGGTGTCGGTGGATGCACCGGGCGTAAAGGGCAGCAGGTTCAATGGTGGCACAATCACTGCGGCCGGGCTGCGCGCCCTCGGGGCGGCACATGTGGATGTGCTCGTGATATCACATGCCCAGGCAGACCACATGGGCGGTATCCCGCGTCTTATAGATCAGGTACGGCGGGTAAACGAGGTGTGGCTGGCAGATGTGCCCTATAATCATGCCCTTGCTGCTGTTCACGATATTATCGTAAGGGTGCGGTCGAGGGGTGGTGTTGTGCGCTGGCTTGCGGCTGGAGACAGTTTCCGTGCGATGGACCTAAATGTACGGGTGCTATGGCCTCCTGTGGGGTATGACCCCGCCAACCACAACAATACGTCACTGGTGCTGTCGCTGCATCTGCCTGGTGGCACAAGCCTGTTGCTACCGGGCGACATTGAGGCACAGGCAGAGGCCCGCCTTGTCGCGGCAGGGCTGGAGCCACACGATGTTGTGCTTGTGCCGCATCATGGCAGCCGTACATCGAGCACGCCGGACTGGGTGAGGGTCGTGGCCCCGACGACAGCCATCATCCAGAGTGGCAGGCACAATCGCTATGGCTTTCCCGCACTGGCTGTGGCTGCACGTTATGCAGCTGGCGGTGCACAGGTCTGGAATACAGCCAAAGGGGCCGTGGTGATGCGCCTGCCGGGGCAGGGAGCCGGACAGGTACGGGCCGTATCTTACTGGAAGGCACTGGATGGCAGACGGCAGCGTGCATTGCAGTGGTGGCAACGCCACCTATAATCGCTGACCGGTACGCTGCCGACGCAAGGCTGACGGGGCCGGAACAGAAACTGGAGGTGTCTGTGTACGAATTCATATTGCAGGGCGGCGTGGTTATGTTTGTGTTGCTGGGATGTTCCATCCTGGCCCTGACCATCATTTTCGAACGTAGCTGGAGTCTGCGGCGTGCTGCCGTGCTGCCGATGAACGATATTGATGCCATTGAAAAGGCCGTACTGGCCGGCAAGGTGGATGATGCGGTTGAGGTTTGCCGCAAGCGCAATACGGCCATGAGCCGCATTCTTTGGGTGGCGCTGAAAAATCGCGGTGTGAGACGGCCGGTCATGAAGGAAATCCTTGAGGAGGCCGGGCGCCAGGAAGTGGCACATCTGGACCGCTACATCGGCGTGCTTGGCCTGATTGCGGCGATTTCTCCCCTGCTCGGCCTGCTGGGTACCGTAATCGGCATGATAGAGGTGTTTTCGGTGATTTCCATCGAGGGAGTTGGCAAGGCGGATGTGCTGGCCGGCGGTATTTCCAAGGCGCTGAATACGACTGCAGCGGGACTGACGGTCGCCATTCCGTCGCTTGTGGCCTATCGCTTTTTTGAGGCCAGGGTAAATCGCTTTGTCATCGAGATCGAACAGCATGCCCTGCGTTTTGTCGAGTTGCTGAAAGGCGAGCGCTGATGCGGTTGCGCGAAAAGCGCAAGGTCGACTATATCGTCGATATCACGCCCCTCGTGGACGTGGTATTTCTCATGCTGATTTTTTTCATGGTTTCCACGAGTTTCAGTGTTGCCACTAGTCTCAAGCTGGAGTTGCCGTCCAGCAAGTCGCAGGAAAAGGCAACCGAGGCACATGAGGTGATTATCAGCGTGAATGCCGCGGGACAGCTCTATGTCGGTGAGGAAAAGGTCAAGGATACGGAATTGCGTCGGCGTATCCTCAATGCTACGAAGGGCGACCCGAACATGCGCGTTGTGCTGCGTGCCGACGCCAATGCACGACATAAGCGTGTTGTTTTTGTGCTGGATACCCTGAGGCAGCTCGGCATGGGCAAGGTGTCGATCGCCACAATCCTGGATGCCGGCGGTTCGTGATGCGTGTTGTACAGAAATTCGGAGGCACGTCTGTCGGTAGCCTGGAGCGCATCAGAAAAACAGCTGATATCGTAGAGAAAAGCTGGAAAGATGGGGTTGAAACAGCGGTTGTCGTTTCGGCCATGAGTGGTGAAACGAATCGTCTATTGGGTCTTGCCCATGACCTGTCCAATAGGCCTCACCCCAGGGAAATAGATGTACTGGTATCCACCGGCGAGCAGGTCAGTGCGGCGCTGTTGGCTATCGAGTTGCAACGACGGGGTGTGCCTGCCTATTCCTATACTGGCATGCAGGCGGGCTTCCGTACGGATAGCCATCATTCCAGGGCGCGTATTCTCAGCGTTGCCGCCGAGAAGCTGCTGGCACATGTACAGCGGCATGAAGTGCCGGTGCTAACCGGCTTTCAGGGCGTGGATGAACAGGGGAACATTACCACGCTGGGTCGTGGCGGTTCGGATACCTCGGCCGTGGCGGCGGCCGTAGCCTTGCAGGCGGATGTTTGCGACATCTACACGGATGTGGATGGTGTCTTCAGCACTGATCCACGTATCGTACCGGCCGCGCGCAAGATCGACCGAATAAGTTATGAGGAAATGCTGGAGTTTGCCTCGCTGGGCGCAAAGGTTTTGCAGGCACGCAGTGTGGAGCTTGCCATGCGCTATCACATGCCCATCCACCTGCGCTCCAGCTTCAGGGATATACCAGGGACCATTGTAACCGAAGAGGATGAAAGCATGGAACGAGCAGCAATCACAGGCGTGGCCTACAACCGTGATGAGGCGAAGATAACCATCCGCGGTATTCCGGATCATCCCGGGATTGCGGCGGGGGTGTTTGGTCCGATTGCTAAGGCCGGCATCAACGTTGATGTCATCGTACAGAATGTCAGTGAGGAGGGCTTTACGGATATCACATTCACGGTACCACGTGCCGATTTTGATACAGCTATGGATATCGTCCGCGCCAGCTGTGATGCCATGCAGGGGCGCGATGTGAGCGGCGATGACTCCATTGCCAAGGTTTCCATCATCGGTGTGGGCATGCGTTCTCACTCCGGGGTGGCGCAGAAAATGTTTGATACGCTTGCCCGGGAGAAAATTAACATCGAGATGATTACAACGAGTGAAATCAAGATCACCGTTGTCATTGATGAAATGCAGGTAGATCAGGCTGTTTGTGCACTGCACACGGCATTTGGCCTGGATGCTTGAAGCTGAATGTCCCCGCACCTGGCCCTGTGCCGTTGACCTTTTGTCACTCGATGATGAAAAACATCTAATTGAACGGCCATCATTTCCTAACGTTTGGGCTCTATGATTTCGCCATCCAATGCTTATAGGCATGAAGGAGGAATGAATGAAAAGTTTTATCACCACGCTGATGATTGGTGTTTTCGCCTATCCGGCCACAGCCATCATGGCTGATGTGCTTTCGGCTTCCAACACCATCGACTAAGCAGCTCTAAGCCCTTTCATGGAACAGGGTCGCCCCCACCGGGACGGCCCTGTTCCCTTCTTAATGTTGTTTGTGTGTACGGACTAACGTGCAGGCAGTGGGGCCGAGCCCGCCGTAAGCAGAGAGGGGAAAATGCAGCTTCCTGCCGCTGGCGTCGGACATCACGGGAGAGAACGCGCGAAGTGGGGTCTTCGGCTAACAGGGCGCGTGCCATGCCGCGCTCAGGATCGATGGCCACACCTGCCGGATTGAGGAAGAAAAACCCGCAGGTACCGGCTGCGCGCGCATTGCGCATCACCGGCGTATTGCCTCCCTTGCACATCGCATACCAGGGTGCGTGCTTTCTGATGGATTGCCACCATCGGCCGACCGCCATGCCGTTCAGTGAAACATCGTCGATGTCTGTCACCAGATAGCGGATGTGGGAAGTCTCCATGGTCTGGTAGGCCTGCAAATCGGCTTCCACAATGACAGCTGCATGTCCGTGCAACTGCACAAGACTGGCAACCTGATGGGCAGCAATCGTTTTTGATGATAAAATCAACACACAGTCTGGCTTCATGTCCCTGTACCTCCCGCTGTTTTTGTGGCACATCGTAGCGGGGGCAATGTGTCATCATGATGGCAAGGCGATGACAGCGACATGTCACAATGTTGTCATGGTATAGCTTCAGGCTGTCCGGGAGATGGTATATATGGTTGGTGAATATCCGGATCGCTATCTCAACCGTGAGCTAAGCCTGTTGGCCTTCCATCGCCGTGTGCTGGCCATGGCAGAGGATGTTCGCCTGCCACTGTTGGAGCGGTTGCAGTTTTTGTGCATTTCCAGCTCCAATCTGGATGAGTTTTTTGAAGTGCGCGTGGCGGCCCTGAAGCATAAACGGACACATGGCCTCAAGACGACCGGTGTGGATGAGGCGGAAATTTTTCCTTTGTTGCAGGAGATTCGCGAGCAGGTCACCGAGATGGTGCGTCGGCAGTACGAGATATTCAATGTGGAGCTGGTGCCAGCACTGGCGAGGGAAGGTATCCGCTTTCTCAGGCGGGATCAGTGGAGTGATGAGCAGCGCGCGTGGCTGAAACGCTATATGCGACAGCAGCTGATGCCGGTCATCAGCCCGCTGGGCATCGATCCGGCGCATCCGTTCCCAAGGGTTGTGAACAAGTGCCTGCATTTTATCGTATCACTGGAGGGCAAGGATGCCTTTGGCCGTGAGCATCGCATGGCAGTTGTCCCGGCTCCGCGCTCGCTCCCGCGCACGGTGTTGCTGCCTGAAGGTATCTCCGGCGTTCCCTATGGCTTTGTTTTTCTTTCCTCCATCATGCATGCCTTTGTGGAAGGCCTGTTCCCCGGCATGAAAGTGACTGGTTGCTATCAGTTCCGGCTGACACGTGATACGGAGCTATACCTCGACGAGGAGGAAATGGCGGATTTGCGACAGGAGGTGGAGGGCAGGCTACATACCAGCCGTTGCTTTGGCCGCGTCGTCCGCATTGAAATCCCGGATAACTGTCCGGACGACGTGACCGATTATCTGCTGGACAAGTTCGAGCTTTCACCGGACGATGCCTTTCGTGTCGAGGGGCCTGTTAATCTCTATCGGCTTGCCGAGATCTATCGTCAGGTCGATCGCCCGAACCTGAAGTTTCCACCATTTGAGCCTTCCATGCCCGCAGAACTCATGGAGTTCGAAGACATGTTTTCCTTGCTGTCCCGGCGGGATGTCCTGATCCATCATCCATTCCAGTCTTTTGAGCCCATTGTGCAGCTGGTTGAGCAGGCTGCGGTGGATCCGGATGTGTTGGCGATCAAGCAAACCCTGTATCGCGCCGGCAGCCAGTCACGCATTGTCGATGCCCTGTGCCGGGCGGCGCGCAGCGGCAAGGAAGTGAGTGTAGTTGTGGAACTCCGTGCTCGCTTTGACGAAGAGGAGAACATTCACCTTTCCGAGGCACTCCAGCAGGCTGGGGCGCATGTGGTTTATGGTGTGCTGGGCTACAAGACGCATGCGAAAATGCTGATGGTTGTCCGCCGGGAAGGGCGGCGGCTTGTCCGCTACACGCATCTTGGAACCGGGAATTACCATGGTGTGACATCTCGGCTATATACGGACTTTGGTTTGCTGACTGCCGACCAGGAGATCGGCGAGGATGCACATAAACTATTTCAGGAACTGACAGGCCTGGGGCGGGCCTCCAGGCTGAAAAAGGTGGTGCAGGCACCATTTGATCTGCACCGTGATCTGCTTGCGCATATCAGTCGGGAGGCCGAGCGTGCGGCGGCTGGTGGATCAGGCCGGATCATCGCGAAAATGAACGGGCTTGAAGATACTGAGGTCATCGACGCGCTTTATGGTGCATCACAGGCCGGCGTAAAAATTGATCTTGTTGTGCGTGGCGTCTGCTGTCTTCGGCCAGGTGTGAAGGGGCTGTCTGAACATATCCGGGTGCGCTCTGTGCTTGGTCGTTTTCTGGAGCACACCCGTGTCTTCTATTTTGGCAATGGCGGGACGCCGATCGTGTTCTGCTCAAGTGCTGACTGGCTTATACGCAACCTGCACCACAGGGTGGAGGCCGCGTTTCCTGTGAGCACCTACCGCCTGCGGCAACGTGTGATTCGCGAGGGACTGCGTTACTATCTGAAGGACAATGCCTCTGCCTGGCGGTTGAGAAGTGATGGCAGCTATGTGCGCATTCGACCTCGTGCCGGCCAGGCAGAATTCAGCGCCCAGCGTATACTACTGGCGGAACTTTCCGTCGCTGATGAGTGTGCTGTTTCCGGCTAGGGCCTGTTCACCCTATGGAGAGCGTAGTCGCCGCTGCCATCGAATGGATGCGGGCCAAGGCGTGAGCTGCGCGGTTTGGCAGGGCCAAATAAGCGGTGAGCAACGCAGGCGCGCGCCATTCGGGGCGCGGCCCGTCCGGGAAGGCGCCGGGCTTTGCGCATTGCGGCGTTATTCCTCGCGGATGTGCAGTCAGCACATTCCACTCGGAATGCCTTGCACCGCAACAAATCCGGTCGCCTTCGACAAGCACGCCCGTAGTGTGAACAGACCCACGTGAAGCGCCTGTATCTTGCCCGACATGCAAAATCCAGCTGGGACCATCCAGAGCTGGGGGATTTCGATCGGCCGCTGAACTCCCGAGGCATGCGGGATGCTCCTGCCATGGGCGCATATCTGGCAAAACAGGGCCATGTGCCACAGCATATTGTGACAAGCCCGGCCCAACGTGCGCGCACAACGGCCATGCTGCTTGCGGAGACGTTGGGTATTGCCCCTTCACGGGTAACGGATGATAGACGGATATATGTCGCCAGCCCGTCTGCGCTGCTTGCGCTCATTCATGAGTGGGACAAGGCATGGGATCACGTGATGATAGTTGGCCACAATCCTGGCATTGCAGAGCTTGCATTGCTGCTGAGCGGTGGAGGTGTTGGCCATGTACGTACTTGTGCGGTGCTGGGCCTGCTGGTGGATGCAGATAGCTGGGCAGATGTTGCACCCGGATGCGGCCAGCTCTGCCTTGAGATAGGCCCAAAGAAAATCTGCCGAGCGTAAAAAGGAACAGGGCCGTCCCGGTGGGGGCGACCCTGTTCCATGAAAGGGCTTAGAGCTGCTTAGTCGATGGTGTTGGAAGCCGAAAGCACATCAGCCATGATGGCTGTGGCCGGATAGGCGAAAACACCAATCATCAGCGTGGTGATAAAACTTTTCATTCATTCCTCCTTCATGCCTATAAGCATTGGATGGCGAAATCATAGAACTCAAACGTTAGGAAATGATGGCCGTTCAATTAGGGCCTGTTCACACAAATCCTGGCGCAGTCGCCGCTGCCTCGAATGGATGGATGCCAAGGCGCGAGCCGCGAGGTTTGGCTGCGTCAAATGAGCGGCGAGCAACGCAGGCAGGCGCCGTTTCGGGGCGCGGCCCTTTGGGGAAGGCGCCGGACTTCGCGCGTTGCGGCGTTATTCCTCGCGCATGTGCAACCAGCACATCTCGCTCGGAATGCCTTGCACCGCATCGAATCCGACGCCTTCGACAAGACCGGGATTTGTGTGAACAGGCCCTAGACTTTTTTCATCATCGCTCCCATCCAGAAAATATTTTTGTAATGCGAAGCT
>CAZROR010000033.1:0-17009 GCA_964601765.1 uncultured Zetaproteobacteria bacterium | reverse complement strand
TCATCGGCCTGCCGCTGATTTGTCTCTCAGGCTGGCTGCAACCGCTCAGGCGCCAGAAGTTCTTCAGGAAATAGCACGCAGGGCGGCAATGATGGCATCCTGCCTGGCCGGATCACAAATATGCTGTGCGGGCATCTTGGTCCGTGCCCTGGTATTGCCGGTAAATGTTCTTACCGCTTTCTTGCTATCACACAGCCATGGACGCAGGTGGGAGGAATCCCAGGCCCAGGCCCGTCCATTGATATATTTCGTAAACTTATATCGGAAGCCGGGAAAGGTGCCCGCCTCGCGGCCAAACACCCCCGGCACGCCGTCACCCTTACCCAGACCCGGCCCGACCCTGGCCCTGACGCCAAGGTCATGGCAGGCCTTGCACCTGTTCAACACGTGCAAATCAGCCCTGGCCGGTATGTGCATTTCAACAGGTAGGGACTTGTGGGCGGCATCCTGCGGGTGACCCGCGACTTGCGGAGACAAGGGCCTTGTAGCGCCCGAAGTAGTCGCTACCGGCTTTTCCTGTAACGCCCCGGAAGCAACATCTGGTGTCTTCATGGCCGCGCCGGAAGATGCTGGTCCCCTCTGCTCAACCACGGAAGCCGGCGGTACGGATGATGCCATCTGTACACTCTTCTCATGTACGCCGACCGGAGATGAGCTCCCAACCTGGTCCGATGATGACTCTGACTGACAGGTGGCCAGCGCCAGGCAAGCGGATATCAGCACATACTTCCAACGATACATGATAGCCTCCTAGGGTCTGTTCACATTACGGCTGGCCATGACGAAGGCGCCGAATTCGATGTGGTGCAAGGCATTCCGAGTAGGATGTGCTGGTTGCACATCTGCGAGGGATAACACCGCAACGCGCAAAGTCCGGCGCCTTCCCTAAAGGGCCGCGCTCCGAATGGCGCGACGCCTGTGTTGCTCGCCGCTTATTTGGCGCTGCCAAACCGCGCGGCTCGCGTCTTGGCATCCATCCATTCGGGAGCAGTGGCGACATCGTCAGGCGTAACGTGAACAGGCCCTAATATGGAACACTGCGCCCATCAAAGGCAATGAAGCTACCGGGCGCATAGTCATCCACATGCGCAATCACGGCAGCCATGCCGGCAACGGATGTCTCCACATCAATCAACCCGGTGTGATGCGTCATGTCCGTTTTCACCCAGCCAGGGTGCAACGTGATCACCCGTACACCCCGGGGCGCAAAATCCACGGCCATGGATTTGGATACCATGACAAGCGCCACCTTGGCAGCACGGTACGCGTAGGTTCCACCGCTTGTGTTGTCGGCAATGGAGCCCATCTTGGAACTGACATTCGCAATCACGCCCTTTGCCCGGACAACGCGTTCCTTCATCGCCTGCACGACCATGAGCGGGCCGATGCAGTCAACCTCGAACACCTCCCGCATAACTTCCGGTGTAATGTTCTCAAGCGTCTGACCATCCTTATCGGGGCCGTAAATACCGGCGTTGTTGATCAGCAGGTCAATGCTGTCCGGCAGCGTCGCGCCAGGGGCAGGCGGCTGGCATATGTCCCAGTGGACAGGATGAAGCCGAGTATCTGCAGGCTCCGCCAGCCCTCCGATGCCAGACCGGTAGCAGGCCCACACATCATATCCCTGCTGCAGATAATGCCTGGCAAACCCGAGACCCAGGCCCCGGTTTGCTCCTGTAATCAGTACGTTCACCTTCCCGCCTCCGTGCCTGCCTGGAAAGATACCCCGACAGCCCCCACCCGCAAAGGCACACAGGTTGCGCAGCAGATTTCTTCTAAGACCAACAGGCTGCTAAGCTTGGCTCATGCCGGCAGACACCAAGCGTAAGCGCCAACGTTTCAGCCTTTCCTTTGCAGCCTCCGTACTGACCCACGTGCTGCTGGCGTTGCTGGTCACGCTGAACCATACGAAAACGCCACTGCCGAAGCCGAAGCTTCCCGAGCAGCTTGATGTCGTATTGCTCAATCCCGAGGTGAAATCCTCGCCAACGCCACCCGAAAAGACTGACGCCATTTCTAACCGTACCGTGAAGGGGGGCAATACCAGCGCAAAGGATAAAACGGCGCGGCGTGCCCGAAGCCCCCTCGCGGGAGTGAAGCGCAAGCCCCTGCCGACCCCGCCACGGATGCCATCCCGCCCACAACCAGTCCCTCCACCAACGCCGGAGAAGCGTACGCGCACACTCGCCCGGCGCGGCATGCGCCTGGAGCCGGAGGCAGATACAATGCCACGCAAACAGCCGCGTAAAAAGGACAAGCGCAAGCTGCCGAATGTGCCATTGGCCAACCTGATGCCCTCGAGCATGGCGCTGGCCCAGCTCTCGCGCGAAGCGGACCGCGAGCGCCGCCTGAAAAGCCTGCTCTCACGCGAGGATGACGTGCCTATCAATACGCGCGAGGCAAAGTACGCACCCTATGCCCGGCAGCTGGTGGCAGCGCTGGAAGAACAATGGCGACCAGGCCAGGCCAATTACAGCCAGTACCCTGAAGAGGAGCGCCGCTCCCTGATGCGCATCACGATTGAGAGAAACGGCGAACTCAGCCGCGTGGAAATCCTCCGGCCCAGCCCGATCCACCGGCTGAATGAAACTGCCGTGGCCGCCATTCATGCCGCCGCACCATTCCGGCCACTGCCAAGCGCCTGGGGTCTGGATCGGGTGAACTTCTACCTGACCTTCGAGGTCATCGAGGACCGCTTTGTCTTCCATTCCCTCTGAGGGCGCCCGCAGGATAAGGCAGCTACGGGACTGGTACAGACTGGCGGCACGTGATCTGCCCTGGCGGCATACGGATGCTCCGTATCCCGTCTGGATTTCCGAAATCATGCTGCAACAAACGCAGGTAGCCACAGTGCTGCCCCGTTATACCGAGTGGCTGGTGCGTTTCCCGGATATCCGGTCGGTAGCGAAAGCGCACGAGGATACAGTGATGAAGGCCTGGGAAGGGCTGGGCTATTACCGCCGCGCCCGTTTCCTGCATGCGGCTGCGCGCCGGATCATGGCGGAATGCCATGGCATCTTTCCCCGAAGCTTTGCGGACATCCTGGCTCTTCCCGGTATTGGCCGATCGACCGCCGGGGCTATCGCCTCCATATGTTTTGGTGCCCACACCCCGGTGCTTGACGGTAATGTGAAGCGCGTGCTCCTGCGCTGGCATGGCAGGCCCGGAGCCTCCGGGAAAGAGCTCTGGCAGTGGGCCCAGGCTGCGATCGATCAGGCGGATAATCCCGGTAACTGGAATCAGGCGATGATGGAACTTGGTGCCACGATCTGCACGGCAAAGCAGCCGAATTGCCACGCCTGCCCGGTGGCAGAAGACTGCACCTCGGCATTTTGCGCAGACAGGACAACAGGCAAGGCGTCGCCGCCAAAGGTGCACGACCTGTTCTGGCATGTGATGCTGCACCTGTGCCCGAGCCGCGGCATCTGGCTTACCCGGCGACCCACTGCCGGCATCTGGGGCGGTCTGTGGACACCTCCCATCCGCGAGCTGGCTGCCCCGCCCGGACGCGCCGCCGATCACATTCACCTGCTCACCCATCGTCGGCTGCACCTTTATGGACATATCTGTACCGCACTACCTACCGGTCCCGGGCTATGGGCCTCTTCCCTGGGCCAGGTCGCCGTTCCCACAGGCATGCGCCGGCTGCTGGAAAGGCACGGCGTGACCGCATGAGGCACGGCCGGCTGGCTATGCTGGCGCTCCTGCTGGCATGGGCTGTGCCAGCGCAGGCGGATAATCTGGTCGTGGCCGCTCAGAAGGCCGCCGCCCAGGCAGGTGCGGCCATGCTGGAGGCGGGAGGCAACGCCTTTGATGCAGCCGCCGCCACGGCGCTTGCCCTGGGCGTTGTCGAGCCCGGCTCTTCCGGCCTGGGTGGCGGCGGATTCTTTCTGCTCTATATCGCACGCGAAAACCGCTATGTCATGATTGATGCGCGTGAAACCGCACCACGGCTCGCGGGCCATGGCGCAGTCTATCGAACGCGTTCCAGTATCGATGGCCCACAGGCGGCAGGCGTGCCGGGCCTGCCGGCCGGTGTGGCGCTGCTGGTGTCCCGCTACGGCAGACTGGGGCTACCACATGTGGCTGCACCGGCTATCCGGCTGGCACGGGAAGGCTTTACAATCACACCCCGGCTGGCCGGCATGATCCGCTGGCGACACAAGTCATTCAATACCGCTGCACAGCGCATTTATGACAGGAAAGAGGGTGACATCATCCGTCAACCTGCCCTGGCCGAAACCCTGGCCCGTTTCGCCAGCAAGGGCGCAGCAGAGTTCTATCGCAGTGAAACCGCCGGACGGCTTGTGGCCGACATGCGGCGCGATGGCGGCCTGATTCGCCTGGATGACCTCGCAGCCTATCGGGCGATCGAGCGTGCGCCCGTGACGTTTACTTACCGAGGCTTCCGCTTCATTTCAGCGGCCCTGCCGTCCTCCGGAGGCCTGACACTGGCACACATCTTCGGCCAGCTGCGACATGACGACCTGAACAGGCTTGTGCCCGCTGACCGCGCACACCTGCTGATCGAGGTGATGAAACGTGCCTATCGCGACCGCAATGCCGCGTTAGGTGACGCGGATTTCATTTCCATACCGGCCGATTACCTTGCGCCGATGCGGCTTGCGCAGCTCCGTGCCGGCATCGACATGGCGCATGCCACGCCTGCGGCGGCACTGGCTGGGGTAGCACCCGCGCACGGGGATGGCGCAAACACGACGCATTTCTCCATCATCGACAACGCAGGCAACATGGTGGCCGCCACACTCTCCATTAATTACGGCTTCGGTTCCGGCTACGTTTCCCCCTCGACAGGCATCCTGCTGAACGACGAGATGGATGACTTCGCCACACGGCCCGGTGAGCCGAACGCCTACGGGCTGGTGCAGGGAACGGCCAATGCCGTGGCACCCGGCAAGCGCATGCTGTCTTCGATGACGCCTACCTTTGTCATCGGCCCAAAACGCACATTCATTGCCGGCACACCGGGCGGCAGCAGGATCATCTCGATGGTACTGCTCGCAAGCCTCAGCTTTATGGAGAACGAAGGGCCTCCACAACAATGGATCGCCGCGCCACGCTTTCACCATCAGTACCTGCCCGATACCGTGCAGTTCGAACCAGGGGCCTTTTCCGATGCCGTGGCCGCAAGCCTCAGGCAGCGCGGACACATGCTGCAAGAGATGCACCGGCGCTATGGCAACATGCAGGCCATTGTCTGTCGTCACGGTAACCGCGACTGCATCGGGATTACCGATCCGCGCGGCGAGGGGGCGGCAGTATCGGCTGGCGTCAGACCATGATGTTGGGCTATCCTCTGTTTCGGGGCATGCACCGGGAGGTGACAGCAGTGTGTTTTTCCAACACGGGGCATCCAGAGTGCTGACAGGCGACGGGCCACTCGCATCCGCGCAGCGGCTGGCCGAGCGCATCGGCCGCAGCACGGTGCGCGGCATCGAAGGCATCGGGCACGGCGCGGCGTTATTGGTTGAATCCATGTACTGGACAGGGCTGGGCTGGCGTCGGCACCAGCCAGTCCGGCTGCCGGCCGTGTTTACGCAGATGATGGAGATCGGCATCCTGGCCATTCCTATTGTCACCGTCCTGTCCGCTGCCATCGGCATGATGCTGGCAATTCAGGGCATTCACACGCTGAAGATCTTCGGGGCCGAATCCCGTGTTGTCGTCGGCATCGCCTTTTCCGTAGTGCGTGAATTCGCGCCGCTGATTACGGGCATTCTCGTCGCCGGCCGCTCCGGCTCCGCCCTCGCTGCACGTCTCGGTATTATGAAAATCAATCAGGAAATCGATGCCTTGTCATCCATGGGCATCAATCCGGTACGCTATCTTGTTGCCCCGGCCCTGCTCGCCATGCTCATCATGCTGCCTGTCCTGACCTTTTTCTCCGATCTCATCTCTCTGTTCGCTGCCGGCATCTATGTAAATACCGCGCTAGGCCTGAGCCTGCCCGCCTATGCCGACCAGACCCTGAACATTCTGTCCGTGGACGACCTGATGCACGGACTGGGCAAAAGTGCCCTGTTCGCCCTGCTGATTGCGCTTGTGGCCGTGGTCAACGGAGCCGCGGTGCGTGGTGGCGCTGAAGGTGTGGGGCGCGTAACGACGCGTTCGGTCGTGCATGCCATCACAGCCATCATCATCACGGACATGCTGTTCGCATACCTGGTGACACGCGCATGAGCCATACCCCTGTCATCGAGGTACGGAACCTCGTTACCCACTATGGTGACCGCATGATTCTCAAGGGTGTGAGCATGGAGGTATACGAAGGCGAAATCATGGTCATCATGGGTGGCAGCGGATCGGGCAAGAGCACGCTGCTGCGGCACATGCTTGGCCTGGAAACTGCTACCTCCGGCAGCATCAGACTGCTGGGCGTGGACATATGCACGGCAAGCCCGGAAGAGATTTACGAGCTGCGCCTGCAAATGGGGGTCGCCTTCCAGAGCGGTGCACTATTCAGCTCGATGAGCGTGGGTGAGAATATCATGCTGCCCCTGTATGAGCACACAAAGCTGGATCACAAGACGATGGAAATCATGGCACGCCTCAAACTGGAGGTGGTTGACCTGGCAGGCTTTGAAAACCTGATGCCTTCCGAGCTTTCCGGCGGCATGATCAAGCGGGCGGCACTGGCGCGTGCCATCGTCATGGATCCGAAGCTGCTTTTTTGTGATGAGCCATCCGCCGGCCTGGATCCCGTTGTTTCCGCATCAATCGATGAGCTGATTCTGAGGCTGCGCGATGCCATGGGCATGAGCATCGTGGTTGTCACGCATGAGCTGGACAGCGCCTTCAAGATAGCCGATCGTATCACTGTTCTGGATAAGGGGGAGATTCTGTTTATCGGTACGGTGGATGAAATCAAAAACAGTGACAATGCACGCATCCAGCATCTGTTGAACAGGACGATCGGGGAAGAAGAACTGGATCCGGAGGCCTATCTCAGACGGCTGACCGGGGAAGGTGCCCTGGCCAAGGCGGTGTAAAAGACGATGAAAAGCAGCAAAATAAACTATGTTGTTGTCGGGAGCTTTGTTCTCGCCATGATTGCAGCCCTGATCGTTTCCGTTGCCCTGCTGACAGGCCGGACAGGTGCCACCGATATCTATTACACCGTTTATGATAATGTCACAAACCTGAAGTACGGTACGCAGGTCATGTTCGAGGGCTATCCGGTCGGCCAGGTGGAAGACATTTCACCCCTGGAGAAGGGGGGCAAGGTACGCTTCCGTATTGAGATGAGCGTCAGGAAAGGCTGGCGCATTCCTGTTGATAGTGTCGCACAGATCTCCTCATCCGGGCTGCTGTCGGCCACAACTATCCTCATCCGGGCCGGCGACAGCCAGACCATGCTCAAGCCCGGTGCGGAAATCCCATCCAGTAATCAGCAAAACGTGCTCGAGGCAATCTCTTCCGTAGCCGGCGAAACCGGCGGCCTGATCCAGCGCCTGCGTGACATCGCCGACCAGTTCGCAGACAGCGCACCGGAGATCACTCAAAATCTCTCTGCCTTTTCAGCCAAGCTGAATGAGAGCGGGAGCCAGCTTCAGGCCTTTCTGAAAAAGAAAAATGCGCAAAATCTGGAGGCCTCGCTGGCCAACTTCTCCAGGCTGTCCAGGCAGCTGAATGCAACCGGCACAAGGCTCGACAAGCTCATTAACGATTCCAGTCTGCTTGTAGCTGAAAACCGTGGTGACCTGAAGCAGGCCGTGCGAGATTTGCAGCATGTTATGGCCTCGCTGGCCCGACACGTGGATGCCATCTCTCACAATCTGGAAGTCGCCAGCCGCAACATGAGTGAGTTCAGCCGCCAGATTCGCGCCAATCCCGGCGCGCTGCTGAGCAGCAAGCCACCGGCGGATGAGGCTGAGCAGTGACGCGACCGTATCACATCCACACCGGTCTGCTGCTCGCAGGGCTCTTGCTGCTGGCCGGCTGCGGCCAGACCCGGATACCGCAGGATCACTATTATCGCCTGAGCCTGGCAGCGCCTGCCCGCATAGCTGAGCCGGTGCTGTCCGGCACGCTCGTGGTCAAGCGCTTCGATGCCGATGGCCTGCTACAGGGTCGCAGCATCATTCACAGCCGTGCCACCACCCCTCTGGAGGCCGAGGCCTATCACTATCATCACTGGACGGATATCCCGCCTGTCATGTTGCAGCAACAACTGGTGGCCTATCTGCGCAACGCAGGCATTGCCGGCCTGGTGGCCGGAGATGATGCGGATATCCGGCCGGACTATCTCGTCACCGGCAACATCCGCCGCTTCGAGCGCGTCGTTGACGGGAGCGCCAGAGGCGCCATAGAGCTGGAGCTTGGCCTGATCCGGGCAGCATCGGGGCGCATCCTGTTCAGCCACACCTACCGGCGAGAAATGCGGGCCAGCGGTGCTAGCGTGATGGAGACGGTAGTGGCATTGAACAAGGGCCTGACGGAAATTTATGCCGAATTCCTGCACGATATCATGGCGCAGGACCACAACACATAGCCCATGCTTACCGCTGTCAGGGAATTTTTCGATCGGCATATCAAGCCTTCAGCCGACGAAGCCGATCCCGGGCAGGCGCTGCACCTTGCCACAGCCGCACTCATGATCGAAATGATGCGCATGGACAAGGACGAGCATACAGCTGAACGGGAGGCAATCTTTGCCGCCATGCGCACCCGATTCGGGCTGGATACAAAGCAGGTGGCAGAGCTGATAAAGCTGGCGGAAATGGAGGCAAAGGATCCGTCCGACTATTACCAGTTCACGTCACTGATCAACAAGCGCTGCTCCATGCAGGAAAAAGAGGCCATGATCGAGCACCTGTGGCAGATCGCCTATGCGGATGGGGTGCTCGATGCACATGAAGAGT
The DNA here is from genome assembly GCA_964601765.1 of uncultured Zetaproteobacteria bacterium. Lineage (GTDB taxonomy): Bacteria > Pseudomonadota > Zetaproteobacteria > Mariprofundales > Mariprofundaceae > SZUA-181. The sequence goes on along the minus strand of CAZROR010000033.1, from coordinate 8,127 downwards.
ACCTGGTGCGGCGTATCGCGGGCCTGCTTGGCATCCCGAACCGGGACTTCATCGCTGCAAAACACCGCGCCAGGGAGGCTGCCGGCACAAACATTCACATAGATGTGAAGACTCCCTAGCATCACAGGTGTAATACGGCAGGCTGGCGATTCAGGCACCATGCAGTATCTCCGGCAAACATCACGCCACGGAGGATGGCCGTGACCCAGATACAAAGCGCACAAATCAGAAATGTCGCCCTGGTCGACCACGAGGGCGCCGGAGAGACCACGCTGCTTGAGTCCATGCTGCATGTCGCCGGAGCTATCAGCCGCATGGGCCATGTGCCGGACCACAACACAATCAGCGACTATGATCCGGACGAACGAGAGGCGGAAAAGTCCTTTTACTGCTCGACGGAGTCTTTCGACTACGCAGGTCTGCACTTCAATACGCTCGACGTACCGGGATCACCAGACACAATCGGCGAGGCACTGACCGCCCTGCGCGTTGTTGAATGTGCGCTCGTCTGTGTCGATGCGGTCGGCGGCATCAAAAGCAATACGCGCAAGATGTGGCGCCTTGCCGCCCAGTCCGGCCTGCCCCGCATCATCGCCGTTACCCGTCTGGATGCCGACAATACGGATTTCGAGGCTGTCATGGACAGCCTGCGCGCCGAGTTCGGCAGCCACTGCATCCCGCTGTATGTACCGGACGCAGCCGGAGATGCCATCAGCCGTGTTTGTTCCGTGCTGCACGACGCCGGGGCCGGGGCATTGCGCGAGGCGACTGTCGAGGCCATCGTCGAAACCGATGACGCACTGATGGAGCAATACCTTGAAGGTGAAGACCTTGCCGAGGCGGACCTCATGCAGGCCCTGGGCGCAGCCTTCGCCTCGGGCAACCTCTTTCCGGTGGTGGCAACAGCAGCGGAAAAGGAGGTCGGAAGTCCGGAGCTGCTGCAGACACTTGCTGCCCTGGCCCCGCCGCCGGATGCCATCGCGCGCACCGTTTACAAGGTAGACAGCGAAATCCCGCTAAGTGAGGTAAAGGGTTTCTGTGGCTATGTTTATCATACCGCGGCCGACGAATTCGTCACCCGGATTTCATACCTGCGTATCCTGTCCGGTACGTTGTCCACGCATGCGGACATCATCAACCGCCGATCGGGAAAGACGGAAAAAGTCGGACATATCTTTAAGGTGCTGGGCCGCGAGCAGCATGATGTCAGCGAGGCTGTAGCCGGTGATCTTGTCGCTATTCCGAGAATTGCAGACGTACATGCTGGCGACCTGTTCACGGACAGTCACACTGATGTGCGTATCAAAGACATCACCTTCCCGGTACCGATGACCTCGTTGGCCGTGCACCCAAAAACACGCCGGGATGAGCAAAAAATCAGCGAGGCATTGCACGAGCTGGAAAACGATGACCGCACCTTTCACGTACACAGCGATGCCCAGACGGGCGACCTGGTGATCTCCGGCATGTCCGATGCGCATCTGGAACTCATGCTCAGGAAACTGAGGCGCAAATACCGTGTTGAAGTCGAGGTGGCACCACCAAAGATCCCGTACAAGGAAACCATTACACGCAGCATCAGGGGTGTTGAGTACACGCACAAGAAACAGTCTGGTGGTGCTGGTCAGTACGGGCGCGTAATCATTGATGTCGAGCCATTGGAACGCGGTGCGGGATACGCTTTTGTCGACAAGATCTTTGGCGGCGCTATCGATCAGGTGTTCCGTCCATCCGTTGACAAGGGTATCCGGGCGCGCATGGCCGAGGGCATCCTGGCCGGCTACCCCGTTGTGGATGTTAAGGTCACGCTTGTAGACGGCAAGACGCACCCGGTAGACTCCAAAGACATTGCCTTCCAGATTGCCGGCAAGAAGGCCTTTGAGAAGGCATTCCTGCAATGCAGGCCGGTTCTGCTGGAGCCCATTGTCAGAATCGAGGTGAACGTTACCCAGGATCATATCGGTGACATTATCGGCGATCTGAACGCGCGGCGTGGCAAAATTCTCGCCTCCGACAGCCAGGAAAAAAATGCCACCATTCAGGCACTGGTACCGCTGGCCGAGATTCAATCATACCAGGCGCAGCTGAAATCCATGACGAGCGGTGAAGGCACTTATACCATCGAGTTTGACCACTACGATTTCGTACCACCAGAGATTCAAAAACGGATTATCGCCCAATATGAAGAAGCGCGTGCGGCCAAAGCGCACTGAGTGGATAATATTCCTGCCTCTACCGCGCCACTCCCCCGGACGTAAGATTACATCACTCCATTCAGACTGATAGACAGTGGCTTTCGGCAGAAAGGGCTGCCCGGCCGGGGGAAGAATTCCCCTTTGAGGCCTGTGCCCACTGTACTACAATCATAGTACGAATAAGTATAGGAGGCACATGATGAGGATACTGATCATAGCCCTGAGCCTCTTGCTCATGCTGCCCATCCCCGCACAGGCGGGTGACAAGGCATTGCTTGGCGCGCTGATTGGCGCGGGTGCCGGTGCAGCCATCGGTCATTCCGTGGACAGAACCGGCGGCTCGGGCAAAGGTGCGGCTATCGGTGCGATTGGTGGCTATGTGCTGGGCTCGGCCATGGAGAAAAAAGACAGTCAGCCGGCCGCTGCACCGCCGCCTGCAAGAGCGGATACGGCCTCGGCGGCAACACTTACACGTTCACCATTCAGGCAGGACTGCGTGCTTGCACGCGACTACTTCCGGCGTGGCTATAGCACCACGCGTGTGGATGACAAGATTTACTACCTGCAAAAAGGGCTGCAATACTGCGCAACGGACGTACGGGCGCATAATGATCTTGGTGTTGCCTACTACAACCGCGGTGGCCGCCACGACCGTGACCGCGCGCGCGACCAGTTCCGGGCAGCCCTGCGTCTGGATCCCACCTACGGGCCGGCTCGCAAGAACCTGAACAGCCTGTAACCGATCACGCCCTGCCTCACGGCAGGGCGTGACGCATAAATGGCAGACGCAACAGCCACCACAACCCTTGATGACGATGCTGCTGGAACTGCGGCAGGCCGATCACCATGTCCTGATGTCCGGCTGCCGGCTGGGCACGATAGGTGCCAAACAGGCGATCCCACCACGACAGATTAAAGCCGTAATTGCTGTTCGTTTCACGCGCCAGCACGGAATGATGAACTCGGTGCATATCCGGTGTAACGATCACCAGGCGAAAGGCTGCATCGAGTGCGGAAGGCAGGCGCACATTGCCATGATTAAACATGGCCATCCCGTTCAGGAGCACTTCAAAAATCACCACGGCCAGTGCAGGCGCCCCCAGCAGGATAATGGCTGTTATTTTGATTAGGGCCTGTTCACGCTAATGCCTGTCTTGTCGAAGGCGCCGGGGCGCGGTGAGCCTGCGCCTGGGTACTGCGGCCTCCCATGCAGCCATCATGAACAGAATGGCAAGGAAGGCACCCAGCCGGATCAGCGATCCATCACCCATGCACACAGCCTACGGCTATCGAGAGGTAAAAGAAAAGCGGGCCCTGTGGCCCGCTTCCGGCACCCTGTTGCGGCCATCCTAACAGTCCGCCGACTCCAGGGAAAACACGCTTTGTATGACGGGGCTAACCTGACGAGCAGCTGCTGACACCAAGCAGCTTGTATAACGGACAGAAGCTGACCAGGCCAGTGACAAGCGGAATCACACCAACCCAGCCCCATGGTGTCTGCGGGCCGACAAAAACGAGGCTGATCAGGCCCACCCCGAGAAGTATGCGGATAACCTTGTCGACTGTACCAACGTTTGCTTTCATACCAGAACCTCCGGTGAAAATCTGGAAGAATGTTACACCCGGCAGTCGATGCTATCAGTGACTATGTCACAATTGACGCTCCGCTAATGCCTGCAGGCCCTCAAGCGAAGCAACCTCAACCAGGCCGCGCTGCAGCCTGAGCAGGCCCCTGCGCTCAAAATCCTTCAACAGACGGCTGACAACCTCGCGTGCCGTGCCAAGCTCGAAGGCAAGCTCCTGATGCGTGGAGTGGATTTCTGTTCCCTGTGTTCGCGCACGCTGCTCCAGCAGGCGGGCAAGCCGCACATCCATGCGACCAAACGCGACATCCTCAACCAGCGCCATCAGATCGCCGATGCGCTGACCGATCTGTGCCATGACAAAGCGGAGAAAGTCGGAGGAGCCGGATATGGCGTGCTCGAATGCCTGCATCGGCAGCAGTACAAGTGACACCTCCGTTTCCGCAATACCTTCGGCCGGATATGGCTGCCTACCGAGCAGACAGCTCGTTGTCAGCATGCAGGTTTGTCCATCCTCGACACGGTAAAGCATGATCTCACGCCCCTGGGCATCGATCTTCTGTACGCGCACTGCACCATCCACGACCAGCACATAGTGGCTGCAGGGATCGCCATCCCGGAACAGCACACTGCCCTGTGGCAGAACATGCGTCCGCGCCTGCTCTACGGCCGTCAGCCAGGCCGCATCCACAATGCCCTGCAACGCCGGAAATGCCTGCAACCACGGTACGTTCATATGTCCACCTGCAAATCCAGTCTGCGGATATGGGATAATGAGCGATGGAAATGCGTCCAGTCCCACTGGCGGCCGGGATCCCATTTGCGGCCCGGCGCAACATCCGCATGACCCACGATCCGGGCGGGTGTGATATCCGGATAAGGCTGCATCAGCACACGGCAGAGCCGTGCTGTTTCACGGTATTGCGCGGCCGTAAACGGCTGTGCCTCATCACCGACCATTTCAATGCCGATGGCATAGTCGTTGCAGTCCGCCCGTCTTTCCCACGTAGAGGCACCGGCATGCCAGGCGCGCTGGCTGCATGACACGAACTGTGTGATCCCACCCTCCCTGTCAACCACGAAGTGCGCCGATACACGCAGCCCCGCAAGATCTGTGTAACGATCAGTGTCCAGTTTGCCAAGAAAAAGCGCAAACACATCGGTGGGATCGAACTCTCCTGGTGGCAGGCTGATGGCATGCAGCACAATAAGGTCGATGTCCGTATCGGCCGGACGCGCATCGCAATACGGAGAGGGCAGGAAAGGCACCTTCTGCATGCGCCTATCTTGCAGCGGCACCCCCTGGCTGTCACTTGCGGCTTGCAGCCCGGAGATGACCCGATACGCTCACAGCATGGCGCAGTTTCATCCGGCCAGCCCCGTTATCTGGATATGGGGAACAGGACTGCTGTTCGGCATGATCCACAGCCTGCTGGCAACCCGCGTATGCAAGGCCGGCTGGTATACCATCGGCCTGTCGCCCCGGGCCTATCGCCTTATCTATTCCTGCATCGCCGTCTTTCTTACCTTTGCCTGGATCGGCTTTGTCCACCTGCTGCCCGATCGGCCACTGTATGTCCTGCATGGCATGCCCCGCCTGCTGCTGCATGCTGTGCAGCTGGCCGGGCTATGGCTTTTCCTGGCCGCACTGCGGCCTGTCGATGTGCCGGCATTTCTGGGCTTGCGCCCCTTTCCGGATGCGGTTGAGCCTTTTGTTGAACGAGGGATCTATCGTCACCTCCGGCACCCGATGTACACCGGCATCATGCTTGTCATGTTCGCCATGCCCTCGCAGAGCCTGAACAGCATGAACCTGTTTTTGTGCATCAGCGTTTATTTCATCATCGGCTCGAAATTCGAGGAGGCTCGCATGTGCGCCGCCCATCCGGCCTATGCCCCCTACATGCAGCGTGTGCCTGCCTTCATTCCGCGATTCCAGACACGGCAATAGCGCCGACAGCCCCGTCTTCGTAGACTACTGCCATGCAGGTCGCCGCTACGCCCGAACGAACCGCCCGACTGCTGAAGCTCGCCACCCGTGCCTCGGTGGCTACGGCCTCCATCCTGATTGCGGCAAAGCTCATGGCCTGGCTGTGGACAGGCTCGGTCAGCATTCTGGCAACACTCGTGGACTCCACGCTGGACGCCGCCGCCGCGCTCATCAACCTGATGGCTGTCCGCCATGCCCTGCAACCAGCCGATGAGACGCACCGCTTTGGCCACGGCAAGGCGGAATCACTGGCAGGGCTCGGTCAGGCGACCTTTATTGCCGGCTCGGCGGGCTTCATCTTTCTGGAGGCCGTCGGCCGCCTTTTCCATCCGCAGCCCCCGCAGGTAGTCAGCGTGGGCATCGCCGTCATGGTGTTTGCCATGATCGCCACGGTTGCCCTGGTTGCCCTGCAGCACTATGTCATCCGGGAAACCGGCTCCGCCGCCATCAAGGCGGACTCGCTGCATTACAAATCCGACCTGCTGATGAACGCCAGCGTTATTGTCGCCCTGCTGCTGGCAAGTCACGGCTGGCCCGGCTTCGATGCGGTATTCGCCATCGGCATCGTCGCCTTCATCCTGTACAGCGCATGGGAAATCGCGCACGAGGCCATCCAGCTGCTGATGGACCGGGAGCTGCCGGATGCCGAGCGCCGGAAAATCCGGGACATCGTATTGAGCCACCCGGGCGTAAGCGGCATGCACGATCTCAGAACACGCCGCTCAGGCGCAACCTGCTTTATCCAGCTGCATCTGGAGATGGATGACAACCTGCCCCTGATTCAGGCCCATGCGATTGCCGATGAAGTCGAGGCTGCGTTGCACAAGGCATTCCCCCATGCCGAGGTGATCATTCATGAAGATCCGGCCAGCCTGATGGAGCCGAAGCCGGAGTTTGCCGTCGAGGAGTAGTGAGGGCGGTTATTTCTTCAGGCGATAGTATTTTGCCATGCGCGCCTTCCAGAAGGTGCGGTATTCCTCGCTCGTGACCTCGCCATCACCGTTGGCATCCATCTGGGCAAAACGCTCGGCGGCATGGTCATAGACCATCTCCATGTATTCATCAAAGGAAACGCCACCGTTTTCATCAATGTCCTGATCCATGAAGCGCTGCACGATTTTATCCGTTGCCGTCATCGCCCCGCCGGAGGCATTCTCATTCTGGGCGAAGCCTGCGGCCGGCAGGCCAAGCACCATTATCAACGCAAAAAACCGAAACAAGCGCATGCAATCCTCCATCATGCCGCGAAGGCGGTGGGCGTGAGCCGCCTATCCTGAGGCTCGAACAGCTTTTGCCAACCATCCGGCCGGACGGCAGCATACACGAAACCACGGCCAGGGGGGGAGTGTGAAGCAGTACCTTGATCTGATGCGCCATGTCCGCGACCACGGTACCCGGAAGGGTGACCGCACGGGCACCGGCACCATCTCCATTTTCGGTTACCAGATGCGCTTCGACCTGTCCGCCGGTTTTCCGCTCGTGACGACAAAACGCGTGCACCTGAAATCCATCATCCACGAACTCCTGTGGTTTCTGCGCGGCGATACAAACATCGCTTACCTGAAAGAGCACGGAGTCACCATCTGGGATGAATGGGCCACGGATGACGGCGAGCTCGGCCCGATTTACGGCTATCAATGGCGCAGCTGGCCGGCACCGAATGGTGAGCATATCGACCAGATTGCGGCACTCATCGAGCAGGTCAGGACGCGGCCTGATTCACGCCGGCTGATTGTCTCGGCCTGGAACGTGGCCGATCTGCCGGATGAGTCCATCAGCCCGCAGGCCAACGTGGCCAGGGGCAGAATGGCGCTCGCACCGTGCCACGCCTTTTTCCAGTTCTACGTGGTCAACGGAAGGCTGTCCTGCCAGCTGTACCAGCGCAGTGCCGATGTGTTTCTGGGCGTGCCGTTCAACATCGCCTCCTATGCACTGCTGACGATGATGGTGGCGCAGGTATGCGGCCTGAAGCCCGGCGATTTCGTGCACACCTTCGGCGATGCACACCTGTATTCAAATCACATGGAACAGGTAAAAACACAACTTGATCGCGAACCATTTCCGCTGCCCGCCATGAAGCTGAATCCTGACGTGAAGGACATCTTCGATTTCACCTTCGATGACTTCGAGCTGACCGGCTACGAGAGCCACCCGCCCATCCGCGCCCCGATCGCCGTGTAGCGGCAGGCCGCCGGAGCCGGCCGCCGCAGCGTGAACCGTTCTTGCGCACACACCACCGGGACATATAATTGGGAATATAATTGTTCGTGGGAGTGCGGCATGGGCCAGATCACCATCTATCTCGATGACCAAAGTGAAAAACGCCTGAAGTCCGCGGCTGCTTCCGAGGGCATTCCGG
>CAZROR010000032.1:0-17057 GCA_964601765.1 uncultured Zetaproteobacteria bacterium | reverse complement strand
AGTACCTGCGGAATTCACATTGCAAAAGCAGGGTATGTCGATAAAATGGCATGTGGGTCACGGGAGGAAGCCATCATGCTTCAGAAAACATTTGCAGCCATTGCTGTTATCGTTCTGTCCTGTATCACTTTTACACCGTGCACTCCAGCCGCCGAGACATCACTCCTGGCTCAGGCCATCCGGGATTACCAGTTTCAGGATTTCAAAAAGGCGGAACAGATACTGAGGCAAGTACTAAAAGCCGAACCTAACAATATCATGGCACATTATTATCTTGGCCTGGTACTACAACAGACAGATAGGGCCAGGGAGGCAATTCCACACCTCGAAGCCGCAGCTCACGCCAAAAACCCACCTCAAGGTATTGAATCAGCGCTGGCCAGTGCCTACAAGGCTGGTGGCCAGCCGGAGAAATCACTTCCATACTACCGCAAACAGCATTCGGCCTTTCCGGACAATGAAGGCATCACGTTCCAGTATGCCTCGGCCCTGCAGGCAGCAGGTCATGAAGACGAGTCATCCGCCCTGTTTCGTTCCATCATCGCAAAGGGGGGGCAGTTTGCCGATCCAGCCCGTTATCAGCTCGGGGTTACGCTTACAGGACTTCAGGCCTATACAACCGCCATTGAACAATTTGCAGCCATCGACCCCAAGTCTCCGTATGGCAAGGCTGCCAAGGCATACATGGATGCACTCGCACCAACGACCAGACCGTTTAATGTCTATCTTTCAGCTGAACATTTTTATAACGACAACCCATCTACAACAAGTTCAACGATTACTGCAACCACAGCCACGGGTGGAGGAAGCCTGGGCACCACGCTGATCGGGCAAATCGCCACACGACCCATGCAGCTCAGTGACCATTTTCAGGCAAAGCTCGCTTATCTCTATTATGGAACTTTCTATGCAAAGGCCTTTGCCAAGGATAATAACTTCGTTGGTCACTTCATCAACCCGTCACTCATCTACCACGCATCGGCAAAAAACTCGCTTGAACTGAAGGGTGATATCCAATTCTACTACTTCAACCAGCAAAAGCTGAGCAACAATTACGGGGCCACTCTTACCGGCACACACCATGTCGAAGGTGGCCATTCCATCAGCATGCACGTGGCCTATATCGATAAGGCATATACCAGCAGTTACAACAGCGGGGGGGCTATCACCTCATTGAAATATCTGGACGCACGCAACTGGAGCGCAGGTGTTAGCGGTACCCTTATAGCATCCGAGTCCTGGCCGGCCAGCCTGACCGTGGATTATACCTTCAACGATGAGCGGAACAAGAGCAAGACCGATCCTACGTTGAACACAAAAGCAAAAGACAGCCGCTACCGGGAACATGCCACCAGCGTGGAGCTGACCCTGCCATCACCGTTTGCAGGATTCTTCTCCCGTTTCAGCCTGGCCGGCAATATGAGCTTCTCTCAGAAAGATTACCTAAATGCCCAGAGTGGCAATGTGTATACTGATGTCACGGGTCAGAAAATGAAGGCACGCTCACTGGTCTGGGGAGGCAAGCTGAAATTTGATATATGGAAAAAATTCAATCTGAATGCAGTCATTGGCTACGAACAGGAGATGGCCCACTCACACACCAGCACCCTTACCTACGATACAAACCGCTACTTCGGCCAGCTAAGCGCCTATTATTAGGGACTGAACAAACCCCTAGTCAGACAAGGCTCGAATCAGCATAGCAAACCCGGCAAGTATGCTTTTCACACGCACTTCGGCCCGTGCGCCGTCAAAATGAAACAGCCGGGAAACAACAGAGCTGTGCGGCAGCGCAATGGCAATCCACACCGTGCCCACCGGCTTTTCCGGCGTCCCCCCAGCCGGGCCTGCTATCCCGCTGACCGCGACACATGCGGTGTAATCGTCCACCCCGGCACGCGCCATGGCATCCACGGCCTCCCGACTCACGGCGCCATGCGCATGAAGCAGCGACTCCGGCACGGAAAGCACCTCCTGTTTGGACTGGTTACTGTACACAACCCAACCCCGATCCAGTACATCTGAGGCCCCGGCCACCCGGCTGAGTCGTTCGCACATGCCGCCTGCCGTACATGACTCCGCAAACCGTACCCGAAGCTTTCGTTTGCCCAGCATGTGTAGCAACTGTTCTTCGGGCAGAAGGCCTTCACTGTTCAACAGCAACGCACCAGACGGTGGAGCTACCGTGTCACCGTAAAGCCCCGGCTCCAGCTCCATGCCTCGATCGCTGCTACCCATCCAGACGTGAAGCGGGGCTGGCGCACACCCTCCAGCAAGTGCTGACAGCCACCGGTTTCGCCTGCACACAACTTCATTCACCTCAGTAAGAAATGTTTTATATCCACTGTTTCTGCAACGGAAAACATGGCTATGTAATGTCGCTTCTGTCAGGGTATAATCAGAATAAGCCTCCAGTTTCTCCTGAATATGCATCACTTCCTTCGCTTGTCCTATGATAATGCGGTGACCTGCAGGCTGGCCCCACACCTCAGACTCCAGAGGCTTTAGCATTGTTTCTGCATAGCCGGCTGAACGCATCCAGGCAGCAAGCCAGCCAGGAGAAAGACCGGCAGTTGCCAGCCGGTTGCCAGCTGCGAGACTGATCAGGAGGCACGCACGCCTCATAGCCACACTGAGATCCCCATCAGCAATGTGCCTGCCATCAACCCGGCCACCAGGTCATCGGCCTGAATACTCCACCAGGGCGGCCCCCAGTGCTCCACCGCAGAAATCGGCCAGGGCTTGAGCACATCAAGGCACCTGAACATGACAAATGCTCCGGCAAGCCAGCCCGGGCTCACCTCCACGGTCATAGAAAGCAAGGCTACGCAAAGCCACTGACCCAGCCATTCATCGACAACGATCCAGCCCGGGTCTGTATCCGCACTGCCCCTCAAGGCCTCCACGCAGGCCCAGCAGGCAATAACGAGCAGTATGGCGACAGCTGCCAGCAGCCCTCCTGTTCCCGTTTCACGCAATATCCACCACCCTGGCATGAGCGCGGCGAGGCTACCCCAGCTGCCAGGTGCCATAGGCAGCCAGCCACTGCCAAGCCCCGCCGCAATAAATCTCGCCGTGCTATGCAAAGTGATCGAACCCTGCCCGGGACACATCAACAGGTTTTCCGTGCAGCAGCACACGCACACTGGCCTCGCGACTGCACGCCCCAATCCTGCTGGCGAGTCCGTCCAGCTCGGATCGAAGGCCCACCGGTGCGGTGAACAGCAGGGCATAGTCCTCACCTCCTGCCAGCACATGAGAAAGCGCCAGCCCATGTGAACACGCATCAGCCAACTGCCGCCAGCCAGGTACCCGATCCAGCCAAATCTGCAGGCCCATGCCGGATGCCCGCGCCAGGTGCGTGGCATCCTGAAGCAGGCCATCACTGACATCGATGCAGCACCTGACGCCCAGTCTGCGCAGGCGGATGCCTTCCTTGAGAAGCGGCCTTATCGTACTGAAATAACGAGTATAATCTCCGTTATGGTGGCCCTCCTGCCATTGACTGAGGCCGAAAGATGCGAATCCCGATGTGCCCCACAACCAAAGGTCATCCCCGTGGCTGCCAGCATCGCGCCGCATGCCCTCTCCCCTGGGGAGAACCCCCCCCACGGTGAGGCTGATGGCATTGACGGAGGAGTAGACAGTATCTCCCCCCGCAAGCTCCACACCATAGCGGTGCAGGGCAGCGTTAATCCCCTGTCCCATACGCTCCGCATCAGCCGCTGTCACTGCCTGCACACAGGACCACAGCCAACAGGCCTCGGCGCCCATCGCTGCAAGATCGGACAGGGCTGCGCAGGCAGCACGGTCAGCAGCCTGCTCCAGCGGAAAGGCCTCCGGCCAGTGTACACCGCTGACCGATGCATCCGAGCTGATAGCCAACTCCATATTGGACGGAATGCCATGGACAGAGGCATCATCGCCATTGGTAATGGATGTATACGGGTTGGCTGGTGGCGCATGGTCTCTGAACGCACGCTCAATCAGATCAAACTCGCCGTCTGACACAATCGTAGCTATCCGGTACGTGCGGCCCGGCGCTCCCCGACCCGTAACTCGCGTGCCAGCCTGTCCAGCACGCCGTTGACGAAGGCGCGTGCCGGCGCATCCGCATAGGTATGCGTAAGCTGCAAGGCCTCATTGATAATAACGCGATACGGTATTTCCAGGCGATGAATCAACTCCCAGACTGCAAGCCGCAGCACGTTGAGCTCGATGTGCCCCACGCTTTTCAGGCTCCTGCCCTTCAACGCCGTAGCGATGGTCTCATCCAGTGTGCTGCGCCCAGCCGTGATGCCACGGACAGCTTCCTGCAGATACTGTGTATCCTGATCGCAGCGCTCCTTAAGCGCCATGCGGCCATCAAGAAGCGCGGGCAACATATCGTCATCAAATCCGGAACTGCTCCAGGCATACAGCACTTCTATCACGGACTCCCTGGATTTGTGCCGGTTAGCCAACCGCCACCCCCATTGCTTCACGCTTCAGGTTTGCAAGCAACCGCGCCATTTCAATGGCCACGAGTGCAGCCTCCGCACCCTTGTGGCCATGGCTGCCGCCAATGCGTTCCTTGGCCTGCATCTCGTTATCCACCGTCAGCACACCATTGCCCACGCCGATATCACCGCGGCCCGCAATACGGCCCACAGCCTCAGCCACACCCTGGCACACGTAGTCAAAATGTGCTGTCTCACCACGAATTACGCAGCCCAAACAGACAAGGGCATCATAAGCACCGGAGTTGGCCATGCAGGCTGCGGCAGTACCTATCTCCAGAGCGCCCGGCACGCGCACAACACGTAGCCTCTCCTGCTCTGCACCGTGCCGCTGCAACGCAGCCAGCGCACCTTCCAGCAGGGCATCGGTAATCTCCGCATTGAATCGGCTGACAACAAGCCCGATCGACAGCCCGGCCGCATCCACTGTGCCTTCAAGGCACGGAGCATCAAGGCTCATGCCTGTCTCCATGCACATCCAGTAAATGTCCCAGTTTTTCGCGCTTTGCTCTCAGGTAGGCAATATTGTCAGCATGGGCGTCGGACTGCAGCGGCACCCGCTCCGTCACTTCCAGCCCGTAGCCATCCAGACCGATGATTTTCTTCGGGTTATTTGTCAGCAAGCGCAGCTTTCTCAAGCCGATATCACGCAAGATCTGTGCACCAATACCATAATCACGGAGATCTGCACGGAAACCAAGTTTCTTATTTGCCTCCACGGTATCATGCCCCGTGTCCTGGAGCGCATAGGCCCTGAGTTTGTTGAGCAGGCCAATACCACGCCCTTCCTGGCGAAGATACAGGATGACACCTTCGCCTTCTTCGCCAACCCGTCGCATGGCGGCAAAAAGCTGTGTCCCGCAATCACATCTCCGCGAGCCAAACACGTCACCGGTCAGGCATTCGGAATGGACGCGGACCAGGCAAGGGCGGTCACCGGTAGGCTCACCCATTACCAGAGCCACATGTTCCGCCTTGTCCACAAGATTGCTATAGCCATACATCGTAAAGACGCCAAACTCTGTTGGCATACGTACCTCAACTTCACGTCGTACTAGTGAATCGTGCTTGAGCCGGTGGCGAATGATGTCGGCAATACAGCCGATCTTGAGGCCATGTCGTACGGCAAACTTTTTTAGCTCCGGCATGCGTGCCATCGATCCATCTTCGTTCATAATCTCACAGATCACCGCGGCCTGTTTAAGCCCAGCCAGGCGGCAAAGGTCCACGCTGGCCTCAGTGTGGCCTGCCCGTACAAGCACACCGCCCGGCTTGGCCATAAGCGGAAATACGTGACCCGGGGTCACAATATCGTCCGGTCCTGAGGATTCGTCCGCGGCCACACGGATGGTCTGCGCGCGATCGAATGCGGAAATTCCCGTCGTCACACCTTCAGCGGCTTCAATGGATACCGTGAAATTAGATTTGAACTTCGCATTTGCATCGGACACCATCAACGGCAGGTTGAGTCGCTCGACCTGCGTTTGGGTCAGCGCCAGGCAGATCAGGCCACGTCCATGGGTTGCCATGAAGTTTACCGCCTCCGGGCTCACCCATTCCGCAGCCATAACCAAATCGCCCTCGTTCTCCCGATTCTCGTCATCCGCAAGAATGATCATGCGGCCTGCACGCAGCTCCTCAATCAGCTCACTGCAACTAGCTAGACTCATCCGACCCCCGGCATGTTAGCAGCCGCTCCACATAGCGGCCGATCATGTCTGTTTCGATATTTACCAACTGTCCCCGACACAACTGGCCGAGGTTTGTATGAGACAGGGTATGGGGGATGAGGTTGACCGTAAAGCCCTCATCATCCACTGCATTGATGGTCAGGCTGACCCCGTTGACGGCAATTGATCCCTTGACAATCACATAGCGTTGAAGCGCGGGAGGCAGCCCGATACGTAACTGATAATGCCCCCCGCCGGCCTCCTCCATAGCCAGCACGCGGCCTGTTCCATCCACATGGCCACTGACCATATGGCCGCCCAGTACATCACCCAGGCGAAGCGCCGGCTCCAGATTCACCTGCTGGTCGGCCTGTACAGAGGGGAAATATGTACAGGCAAGTGTCTCCGATGAAAGTACGGCCGCAAACATATCAGCAGCCGGGAATCCCGTAACTGTCAGGCAGCAGCCATCCACGGCAATGGAGTCTCCACACTGCCATTCTTGCATATCCACCTGCGTGGAAATGTGAAGAGCCATGTGCCCGGGCTGCCGCTGCACCGCTGTCACCCGGCCAACATCCAGAATAATGCCTGTAAACATCGTAAGGGAACCCTGACCATACCGGATCCTCCGGCATGGTCAGGCTGCCTGATCCCTAGAAAAACACCTTCAGGGTGCCTACGAAACCGTTCACATCCATACCATTATAGCCGCTGGTTGCACCGATAGCAGCCGTATCTTTCTGGGAAGAATAGCGCAGCCACTCGCCACCAATCGTAAACTGATCCTGAAAGCTGTACTCCGCGCCTGCTCCGAAGCTGAAGCTCGTTGATGTATTTGATCGCGCAGAGGCTCCATTGGGAGTAATTTTAGACTTGAGTGTACTGGCGCCCAGCAGACCATAAATCTTGAGGCCGTCGGCCACCTCAATCTGGGGTTTTGCAAGGTAGGAGACAAACCAGTCAACCTGCTTCTTCACCTGGCCAGTCAAGGCTGTTCCCGTATCAGCCTTGGTCTTGCTCCCGGCCGAACCGACCCGCAGCTCCAATGCCAGATAATCATTCAACTCTGCCCCAAGGGCGCCATACCCGCCAAATACAAAGTCCTTGCCATTACCGTAATTCAACTCAAAGCCTCCCAGGCCACCGCCAACATAAGGCTTGAAGCCCAGGTCCTGCGCCTTGGCAGGCGCAACGCCAATCATCAGCATCATCAGAAAGGCTGCAGAGCGTACACTCAGTTTCATCGAATCCTCCGTTTCTTGTTGCTTTGCTTTTGGCAGGCCGGCCATGCCGCTTTGCGCCTACCTCCGCTTGTCATCGCAGTATACCTGTAGCAGCCTTGCAGGCAACCCATGAGGGAGGCCGACGCTGATGACCGTCATTGATTTTGAAGCCGCGCGGCGCAACATGATTGAAAATCAGATCCGCTGCTGCAAAGTTCTTGATCCGGTACTGCTCGACACATTGGAAACCATGCCGCGGGAGAATTTTCTACCCGAGAATGTGCGGTCGCTGGCCTATATGGAGGGCCGTGTTCCGCTGCCATGTGGTCAGGAGATGTTAAGCCCGCTGCAGGAGGCCAGCATCATGCAGTGCCTTGATCTAAATGGTGACGAGCGGGTGCTGGAAGTTGGGACCGGTACGGGTTACCTGACTGCACTGCTGGCGCTTCATGCCCGACACGTGGACTCCTACGAGATACACACGGAGCTAGCTGACCTGGCCAGAAAAAACCTTCAGGCACACGGCATCACAAATGCCAACGTCATCGTGGGCAATGCCATGCAACCGGAATGTCTTAAGGGGAACTACAACTACGACGTGATAGTTCTGGGTGCGGCCTTGCGTGATGTGCCGAAACACATCCTCGGTAAACTTAAGCAGCATGGGCAGTTGACCGCATTCCTCGGGGAGAAAGAGGTTGTCTCGCTTGTACACATGGAGCGGATTAATAGCGCCTGGAAAAAAACAGTGATCTGCGAAACTGTCCTGATGGAGATGGAAGGCCTGCCGGAAAAACGCGAGTTTGTTTTTTAGGACTTTCCCCCGGATTACTGGTCTCATGACAAATGCGGGTTAGCATCCGGGTCATGAGTTTTGTCACAAGCTGCCTTCCCGGCAATAGCACCCGATACCCCTTCATCTCCGGTTTCATTTTTCTCCTGACTCTGCCTGCCAGCATCCAGGCAGCTGAAGCCTCGGCCGCGGCCCCGGACGTCAGCCGGCATCAACTGACCATAGCCCTGTCCCGCGAGTTTGGCCTGAGCCCGAGCCTGGTCTCAGCCACCCTTGAGAAGGCGCATTTCAAGCCAGACATCATCGCTCGCATGCTCAAGCCTTACGAGGCCAAGCCTTATGCCGAATATCGTCCCCTGTTTGTCAATCAAAGGCTTGTTGACATGGGAAAGCCCTACCTTTCAGCACACCGCGAGATATTTGCCCGGGCTGAAGAAAAGTATGGCGTCCAACCCGAAATCATTGCCGCAATTCTCGGCATGGAAACGCGTTACGGGCACTATCGTGGCAAGGACCGCATTCTTGACGCACTTTATACACTGTCGTCGGGCTATCCGAAGCGAGCCAGATTTTTTCGCAAGGAGCTCGGGCACTTCCTGCTCATGTGCCAAGAAGAGGGACTAAAGCCCGAGACGCTAAAGGGCTCCATGGCTGGAGCCTTTGGTGCTGCTCAGTTCATGCCGTCGTCATTCCGCGAATATGCTGTGGATGGTGATGGCGACGGTCGGCGCAATATCTGGGATAATCCAGCTGATATTATTTTCAGTATTGCCAACTATTTCCGACGCCACGGCTGGGATGAGAATCATCCCGTGGCCTGCTGGCTGGATCACGTGCCCCAGCATGCAGTTTTCGCCGAAGCACTCAAAAACCGCACGCGGAAATGGATGAGGCTTGAGCGCATGCGCAAGGCCGGCATCAGCCATTTGCCCGCAGTCTGGAAAGATGATGACCGTGTAACCCTGCTTCGTTTTGAAACAAGCGATGGAAAAAAAACAGCACTCGTTCATTACAATTTTTACGTCATCATGCGCTACAATACTGCCCAGAACTATGCCATGGCCGCCACGGAGCTGGCGGCCATGCTCGGCTGCAAGCAATGCGCCACAAAGTAAAGCCAGCGGCCTGTGCGACCCTGCTTGCCACCATGGCGCTAATCATGGTCGGCTGTAGCACAAACATCAGCTATCGACCCTTGCCCAATATGCGTGTTTCCGTTCCGGTCCACATCCCCTACCCCGGTAGCGCTCGTCTGCCGAGCGGGCATGGTGGTACGAGAAAAACCGGCAGGCCCTACCGGGTTGCGGGGCGAACCTACTATCCGCTCGCTTCCGCGGCAGGATACGACAGAACAGGAATAGCCTCCTGGTACGGGCGCAAATTCCATGGCCGAAAAACCGCCAACGGCGAACGCTATGACATGTATGCCCTGTCTGCTGCCCACAAGACGCTGCCACTGCCCACGCTGGTGCGGGTAACCAACCTCGAAAATGGTCGCCAGGTGATCGTTCGTGTCAATGATCGTGGACCATATGTAAAGAACCGGCTCATTGATCTCTCCTACGCCGCTGCACGGCAACTAGGCTTCGCCAGCAAGGGAACAGCCCGCGTGCGTGTACAGGCACTGGAAGGCACTGCGCCTGCCGCTCTGATTGCAAAGCGGTCATCACGCAACAACCGGAGCAAGCCCGTCATGCATACCGTTCCCCTCCCAGCACCCTCCACTGGTGGACTGATGGGGGGCATGTATGTGCAACTTGGTGCCTTTTCATCCCAGGCCAACGCCTACCGCCTCAAACACTCGCTGGCCGGGCGCTATCCGGACATCCATGTCCGCGCATTTCATCACGCATCCGGAATACTGTACCGCGTTCGCATCGGCCCCTACTCCGACCCGAGCAGGATCGAGCAGGCTGTTCTGGCATTGAAAGACAGCGGATTTTCCAATGTCATCGTTGTTATCGAGTAGCCAGACCTATCGTGCGTAAGCGCATCACCGCTTTCGGCGCTTCACAGTTTCCCGCTACCGACCCCCGTTATGCGGATGTTGTTCGCCTCGGCAAGATGCTGGGGGAGGCGGGCTGGGACGCGCTGACAGGGGGGCACCAGGGTATGATGGCGGCCTTCTCGGAAGGTATGCGCGCAGGTGGTGGTCACATCCGTGGTGTCACCCTGGCATGCTTTCCCACGCCACCGGAAAACCACCTGAGTGAAGAAGTGCGCGCAAGGGATTTTTTTCACCGTATGCAAGTGCTCATCGAGGAGACGGATGCCTATGTAGCCCTGCCCGGTGGCTTGGGTACACTCGCCGAACTGGCCATGAGCTGGGACCTGCTTGCCATTCGCATACTTGAACCACGGCCCCTGATCCTTTATGGCGATGTCTGGCCACCGGTCATTGAGGCTCTTGAGGCCAACCTCACATTCTCGGTAGGGGATGCATTTTCCTTTATCCACGTTTGCCTCTCCCCGGAGGAGGCACTCGCACATCTTGTACCCTCGTGAGCGTAATTCCAGGACATCCGCCTGACTACGAGCAAGGCCGAGGCTGCTCTTCGGCTGGATACCGCCCTGGCACAGCGACCGCCTTTGTCCCGCCGGCGCATCCGCCGTGCTATCGATGATGGCGGCGTCTATGTCAACCGGCATCGCTGCCGCAGGGCGAATCGATGCCTTCAGGCCAATGAGCAGCTGCGGATCATCATCCTGGAGGGTGAGCAACTTCGGCCCTTCAGCCCGAATCAGCTCTACTGGTATGAGAATCACCTCTATCTTGTCCACAAACGCAGTGGCCAATATGCCCAGAAAGCCCTACACCACAGCCGTGGTACGCTGCCTGATGAGCTGGCCGATCACCTTAAGCTACCCCCGGTTCAGCGAAAGATGCTGCGACCAGTGCTTCGGTTGGATCGAGGCACATCCGGCCTGCTGCTCTTCTGTGATGACCCGGCCCTGCTGCATCGCATTCAGGTCCACTGGGCGGATTGTGTGGAAAAACAGTACCTGGCTGTGGTAGAACCCGGCCCTGCCTGGCAGAAAGAGTGTATCCAGCTGCCAATCTCACGCCAGACGGATGCGCTTGGCTGCTACCGCATCGAAAAGACAGAGCGCAACTGCGACACGCAGGCCGAAGTGGTCGAGGAGGCGGGCACTGGTTCGTCTTGTGCCGCGTACCGGCCGTACACATCGGCTGCGCGTACATCTGGCAACATGTGGCCGCCCCATCCTTGGCGATACGCGTTATGGCGGCATAGCGCATCCACGCCTGATGTTGCATGCACACCGGCTTTGCGTGCAGCCTGCGACGCTGCCGACAGCACACACCTGGCAGGCTGAACCTGAGGAGGACTGGCAATGGTAAAACGGGCTGTACTTGCAGCATTGATTCTTGTTTTGTGCGGAATTCACCCAAGGCTTGCCGAGGCGTTGTCCTGGCCGCATGCACCAGCGGTCAAGGCACGGTCCTGGGTGATCCTGGATGCACACTCCGGCCAGGTGCTTGGCCAGCATAATGCGGACATCGAACTCCCACCAGCCAGCCTGACCAAAATGATGACGCTCTATCTCGCCTTCGAGGACATCAGCCTTGGTCGCCTGCACCCAAGCGATAAGGCAACGGTCAGCCAAAAGGCATGGAAGATGGGCGGGAGCCGCATGTTTATCGAGCCACGCCTGAAGCCAACCGTGGAAGAGCTGCTGCACGGCATTGCAACGCAGTCCGGCAATGATGCAAGTGTGGCGTTAGCCGAACACATTGCCGGTACAGAGTCAGCCTTCGTCGAGCGTATGAACGCCAAGGCTGCCGAGCTCGGGATGACACACACCCATTTCGTCAATGCTACAGGCTTCCCTGTGGAAGGGCACTACAGCTCCGCCATGGACATGGCGCGCCTCGGCGCTGCCTTGTGGCGTACATTTCCCAAGCAGTACAAAATATTCGCCGAGCGGAAATACACATATAACGGCATCACCCAAAATAATCGCAACCGACTGCTCTGGATGGATCCGCGTGTAGACGGCATCAAGACCGGCCATACGGAGGCAGCAGGCTATTGCCTAGTCAGCTCCGCCCAGCAGGGCACAATGCGACTTGTGACTGCCGTTTTTGGCACAGACTCCGACTTGGCTCGCGCGCAGCAATCGCACCTGCTGCTCAACTTCGGCTTTCGAAACTTTGTCAGCCTCAGACCGGCCCGGCGTGACCTGCGGCGGCAGGTTCAAGTTTACCAAGGCAAGACGCGTGAAGTCTGGCTCGTCCCCGAGCACCCCATCCAGGTGACAGTTCCCCGTGGATATGAAAACCGCGTAGCCTTCCGCTTGCGCCACCCGGAACCACTCATTGCACCTATCAAGAAAGGGCAGCACATCGGCAACATCGATGCGGTACTGAAGGAAGACCATGGTGTGGAGAAGGTACTGGCCTCTGTTGACATGGTGGCCGCAAATGAGGTTCCGCAGGCCTCTTGGCTTGGGCGACAAATTGATGCGATTCGCTTGTGGTGGCAAAGCAAAGAGGCTGATGGCCGTCCATGAGCCTGATTGCCTGGGTCAACGGCGATTTTCTGCCGCTGGAAAAGGCGTATGTGCATGTCGAGGATCGGGGCTTCCAGTTTGCCGACGGCGTATACGAAGTTATCGCCTGCTACGGTGGACAATTTCTTGAGCTTAAAGCCCATCTTCAACGGCTGAAACGCTCATGCGCCGCCATTCAGCTTCCCCTTCCCTACCCGCTGGATAAGCTTGACGCCCTGGTCCGGGAAACCTTTGCACGCAACAGACTGGATGACGCCATGCTCTATGTGCAGGTCACGCGTGGTGTCGCGCCACGTGCGCATGTGCCACTGGGGGACATCTCCCCTACGCTTGTTATCACGGCCCGACCCCTGCCAGCACCGGATGACGAAAAACTGCTCTATGGCATCTCCGCCATCACGCTGGCAGATATCCGCTGGCAGCGTTGCGATATCAAATCCATTGCCCTGCTGGCTAGTGTCATGGGCAAGCAGGAGGCCATCCGTCGTGGTGCCTACGAAGCCCTGTGGCTGAACACGGAGGGACACGTGCTGGAAGGTAGCTCGACCAACGTACTCGCTGTCATCCATGACACGCTTGTCACCCATCCACTGGACCACCATGTGCTCGGTGGCATTACACGCGATATTGTCCTGCGCATCGCCCGCACGCATGGCATTGCCGTCAGTGAACGGCCCTGGACACTGGATGAGACAGGGCTGACAGAATGCATGATCAGCAGCACAACCAACGCCGTGCTGCCTGTCGTGCGCATTAACGATACAAGTATCGGCGAAGGCACGCCTGGCCCTGTCACTCAGCGCCTGCGTGCCCTGGTACTGTCGGAAATTGCCAGGCTAACTACCCCGTGAACAGCAGGCACCCGGTCCAGGCCGTATTGCTCGACCTGGATGGCACCCTCATTGATGCATTCGGCCCGATCATCTATGCCCTGAACCGGACACTGGCAGAATTCGGGCTGGCGCCGATGAGTGATGTAGAGGTGCGCCGGCACACAGGGCGGGGTGAATGCAGCATGATCTCGCTGTTTGGTGACCATCGCGAGGCTGCCACCAGGCGTTTTCTTGAATTTCATGATGAGCGCCTGTTTGATGTCCGGCCGATGACAGGTGCCGAGGCCCTGCTGCAGTGGCTTAATGCACGGGGCATTCCGACGGGTATTGTCACCAGCAAGTCACAGGAACGCGCAGAAAGGCAGCTTGCCCATCTTGGCTGGCAGCCATGGGTGCAGGCCATCATCGGCATGCGCGAAGGGCGTCGCCAGAAGCCCGACCCCCACACCGTGCACCTGGCCTGCGATACGCTCGGTGTTGCACCTGCCCGCGCCGTGATGATTGGCGACGGTACAGCCGATATGAAGGCAGCTGCCCGTGCCGGCGCCCTACCGGTCGGCCTCTGCCAGGATTTTTCCGAGGATGAGCTGACGGCTGCCGGTGCGGCCTGCTGCTTTCACACGCTGCCGCAGGTACAACAATGGCTGAGCACGCAGATCAGCTGATTCGCTTTCTGTTGCCGCGTGCCCAGTGCCGCGGAGCCATCATTCGCGCATCTGGTATCGTTCGGGAGGCCGCTGCCCTGCATGGCCTGAACGGTCCCGTAGTTACCCTGTTCGGCCAGGGGCTTGTTGCCTCGATATTGCTGCTCAGCATCAGCAAGGGCGGAATACGACAGGTGCTGCAACTGGATGGAGATGATGGCCCCGTGTCCCGCCTGCTTGCCGAGGCCGGCAACCGGAGTGTGCGCGGCTATATGCAGTGGGCCACAGAGCCGACCCTGCAACCCAGGGCTGATGGCCTGCTGGCATGGCTGGGCAGGCATATCCGGCTTTCTACCGTGCGCGACCTGGGCTTCGGCCAGCCCTATGTTTCCGTCATCGAGACAGACTCCCCCTATCTTGCGGATGCCATTGTGCAATACCTGTCCCAGTCCGTGCAAATACGCGCCGATGTGATCCTGCATGACGACCTCGGCCTGATTATCGAGGCCATGCCGGGATGCGATGAAGCGCACTGGTTTCAGGCCGTGGAGTGCATGGCCGCCATCAGCGATGAGGCACTGAACTCGGAGCCCGCGACAGTGCTGGATGCATTTGCGCCCCTGGATTGCAAGGTGCTGGGCGGTGATTGCTACGCCTATCGTTGCCGGTGCAACCCGAAGTCGATGGCGGAAGTGCTTCGTACCATGCCGGCTGGACAGCTGGCAGACATGCGTGATGCACAAGGGGAAATCAGCGTGAGCTGTCGTTATTGCAACAAGACATACCGCATCGCCCCACCGGCCTGAGGCCATATGGGCTACTGGCAGCACTTCCGGCATGACGCGGACATCGGCGTGCGCGGCGTGGGTCGCAGCCTGAACGAGGCATTCGAACAGGCAGCCAGAGCTATGATCGCGGTCATCACTGATCCGGACTGTGTTGCTCCCAAACAGGCTGTTCACATCCATGCCAGTGCATCAGACATGGAGCTGTTGCTTGTAGACTGGCTCAACGCCCTGCTGTTTGACATGGCCACCCGGCATATGCTGTTTTCCCGTTTCAGGGTGCGTATCCAGGCCGGGCAGCTTGAAGCCACCGTCTGGGGCGAGGCTATCGACCCCGGGCGTCACCACCCTGCGGTGGAAATCAAGGGCGCGACCTATACCGCTCTCCGCGTTCAGCAGCGTGAAGATGGCAACTGGCTTGCTCAATGCGTGGTGGACGTCTAAGTAACAGCTACGGGGGTTTATCATGGACATCTCCCTGCTGAAACATATTGACGACTGTACCTGGCGCATTGATAAACACGGTAACATGTGCGTGCCGGCCGTGATCTATGCCAGCAAGACGCTGGTGCAGGCCATGGATCACAAGGTGTATGAGCAGCTTGTCAACGTTGCATGCCTGCCAGGCATCGTAACAGCAGCCATGGCCATGCCGGATGCGCACTGGGGCTATGGCTTTCCTATCGGCGGCGTGGCTGCCTTCCATGCCGAGGCTGGTGGCGTTATCTCGGCTGGTGGTGTCGGCTTCGATATCTCCTGTGGTGTGCGCACGCTGCTTACCGGTATCGATGTACGTGAAATCGAGGCAGTCAAGCAACAGCTGGCCGATGCCCTGTATGCGCATATTCCTGCGGGCCTGGGCAGCAAGAGCTGCATCCACCTGGGCCGGAAAGACATGGATGCCATGCTTGCCGGAGGCGCCGCATGGGCGGTACGTCATGGCTATGGTGATGCATCCGATCTTGCACGCTGTGAGGAGAATGGCTGCATGCGTGGCGCGCAGCCGGAAGCTGTGTCAGAGCGGGCCAGGCAGCGGCAGCAGGATGAAATGGGTACACTCGGCTCCGGCAACCACTACCTTGAGGTACAGCACATCGCGGAGATTCATGATGATGAAACGGCCACAGCCTTCGGACTGAAAAAGGATGAGGTGGTGGTCAGCATTCATTGCGGCTCGCGTGGCCTGGGCCACCAGATCGGTACGGAGTTCCTGCGGCGCATGGTCACTGAAGCGGCGGTACATGGTATTCGCCTGCCGGACCGCGAACTGGCCTGTGCGCCACTGTCTTCCGATACCGGCCGGGCCTATCTCGGCGCGATGCGTGCCGCCATCAACTGTGCGCTGGCCAATCGTCAGATTCTGACACATTTCGCACGCCAGGCCTTTGCCACCATTCTGCCGGGGTGCAAGCTCAGCTGCCTTTATGATGTATCGCATAATACATGCAAATATGAGCCCCACGTTATCGATGGCGAGAAACGCAGCCTCTTCGTGCATCGCAAAGGGGCCACGCGTGCCTTTGGGCCGGGACACCCGGAGATTCCCGAGGCGCTTCGCGCACACGGTCAGCCGGTGCTGATCGGCGGCACCATGGGTACGGCCTCCTATGTGCTGGCCGGCTGCAGAAGCGAACATGGTCTGGCCTTTCATTCCGCCTGTCACGGTGCCGGCCGGGCCATGAGCCGGCACCAGGCCAGAAAGCACTGGCATGGCCGTGCAGTGATCGAGACACTTGCCGGCAGGGGCATTGAAATCCGCAGCGCCAGCCTGCGCGGCGTGGCAGAGGAGGCCCCCGGCGCCTACAAAGATGTCACAGCCGTTGTCGATGCCACCGAGCAGGCAGGCCTGGCCCGCAAGGTGGCGCGGCTGGTACCACTCATTTGTATCAAAGGCTAGGAAACAAGAATAAAAAAGCGGCCCCCGAAGGGGCCGCCTTGCAGCTGTTGCCGTATGCGGGCTACAGGCTTTCGGCCTCTTCGGCGAGGTAGGCGGCCACGCCCTCGGGAGAAGGCTCCATGCCCTTCTTGCCCCTGTTCCAGCCCGCAGGGCACACCTCACCGTGCTCCTCCGTAA
>CAZROR010000031.1:0-18825 GCA_964601765.1 uncultured Zetaproteobacteria bacterium | reverse complement strand
CGCTGTGTTATCGCTTGCTCGCGTGCGGCAAGCACGCCACGCGCGCGATGCCTTGTGCGGACGAAATCATGGCCGAAGTCGCCGCCGTCAGCATAAGTGTGAACAGGCCCTAATCCCCCTAATGACCGAGTGACAGGGCCTGCGGGGCGAGCGGGGTTTCCGCGCGCAGGCGCAGTCGCGCCGATACTGGCAGGTGGTCGGAATAATCAGCGGGCAGGGCCCGCAGGTCTTCAAGCTGGAACTCCTCGGTTGCCAGGATGTGATCCAGCGCTTTGAGCGGGCGCCAGCTTGGGAAGGTGGGTGGGCGTGCCGTGAAGTCCTGCAGGCGTGTGTGGCTTAGCAGATAGGCAAATTCATGTGAGTCCGGGTCGCAGTTCATATCACCCATCAGGATGGCCGCCGGATGGCGGTTGACCAGCTCGGACAGGAATTGAACCTGGCGCATGCGGCTTGCCTTCCCGAGCGAGAGATGGGTGATGATTACGGCCAGCGGTTGTCCCCATATATCGAAGCCGATTTCAAGTGCTGCGCGGCCATGCCTGGAAGCAGGCAACCGGTGCTGGGTGATGTTCTGCCACGGAATGCGCGAGAGCACCCCCAGCGTCATGCGGGCGATATTGCCCATCTCCCGCGTGATCTGGCAATGCCAGTATGGAAAGTCTGCGTGCTCCGCGATGTACTGCATTTGGTGGACATTGCGTGTGCGGAATGAGCCGGCATCCGCCTCCTGGAGTGCGACGATGTCGAAGTCCCGGAGTAGTGCGGCAATGCGTCCGAGATTGGCTGCTGCATCACGATGCGGCACGATGTAGCGATGGCCGTGGGTGACAACATGGTGCAGGCGATGACTGCCGATGCCAGCCTGGATGTTGTAGCTGGCCAGCTTAATCGGTGTGCTTGTCTGCATTGATAGGTGGAATGGTCTCCTTTTTGAGGTCGACTTTCTCGATTTTTGCAAAACGTCCGCTGATTTTTTTCGCCGAGGTGTGAATCTGCTGCGTATCCTCATTGGCCTGGCGGATATGACGGGCCAGCTTGTCGAAGCGCTGGCCAAATCGGCCGAAATCCTCGGCAAGTTTGCCGAGCTCCTGCTGGATGATATGTACCTGTCGCTTGGTTTCCGCATCCTTCAGAGCGGCGGCGATGGTTGTAAGGATGGCCATCATGGTCGTGGGGCTGGCGATCCACACGCGGTGCTTGTGCGATTCAGTGATGAGATCGGGATAATGCGCATGCAGCTCCGCGAATACTGCCTCCGAAGGGAGAAACATCATGGCACTGTCCGCGGTTTCGCCGGGGATGATGTATTTTTCGGCGATATCGCGAATGTGTTTCCTGATATCCTGGCGTAGCTGGGCAGCAGCCTGCTTGCGCTCCTGTCCGCTCAGGCGTTCATCCACGCTGAGCTGATAGCTCTCCAGCGGAAACTTGGCATCGATGACGATATGATTGATCGGTTCGGGCAGCTTGAGCAGGCAATCTGCGCGCCTGCCATTGGACAGTGTGGCCTGCATCTCATAGGCCCCGGGGGGAAGGGCCTGGCGAACCAGTTGCGTCAGCTGGACCTCGCCAAACGCGCCACGGGCGCGCTTGTCGGTCAGCACGTCCTGAAGCGAGACTACGTTCTGCGACAGGGCGTCAATCCGTTTCTGCGCCTCGTCGATAGCCGAAAGACGGGACAGGACATCGGAAAATACCTTCTGCGTTTTCTCAAAGCCTTTGTCCAGCCGCTCATCCACGCGGCCCGAGATGGCGTCGAGCTTGCGCTCGGACATCTGCAAAAGCTCGGCGAAGCGCTGGTTCAGCGTGTCGGTCGTGTTTTTGAGGGAGCCCTGTACGCTGTCACTGATACGCTTTTGGCTTTCCCCCATCGCATCCCGCAGGTTTTCGGAAAGTTGCCGGTGCTTGGCTTCCATGGCTTCACTTATTTTCGATAGCAGGAGCTCCACCCTTGCTTCCTCGATCTGGCGCGCATGATTTTCTCGCTCATGGTTTGTTGCCAGCTCCGTTCCCATCCTGTGCATTTGCCAGACAAGCAAAAGAAGCAGGGCGATCACAATCGCCGACAAGGTGAGGATCAACACATCCATATCATGCCTCTTTCTTCGCGGGGTGCGCACAGTCGGCAGACATACTTTGCGCCGATATATGGATGGTGTGTGTGTCTGCCGCGCATAAGGCAACGTTAACCCGGATTTTTCATGAAGTCATGCGGCATGGCGGACGACATCGAACTATGTGCCGGGCGCTGCTACACTCAGCCCTTATGTTCTTCACCCGACGCCTTTCCCCGTTTGTAGTCGCTGTGGCCTGGCTGTGGCTGCTTCCGGTACAGCAGGTATGTGCTGCCTCCAGCGTGGGCCTGAAGGTGGAGGTCGGCGGCAAGATCGTTTACTGCGAGGCACAGCTAGAAACCAGCCCGGGACAGCTTGCCCAGGTGCTTCAGGAGGGTACGGAAGTGGGTATCGACTGGGAGGTGGAGGTCGAGAAATCACGGCGGTTCTGGCTGAACAGCGAGGTTGCCGCCATTCATGTTCACCGTCGCGTCGTGCCGGATCTCGTATCCCAGAGTTGGCGCCTGCAAGACATGACGACCGGTATCACGCAGCGTGTTACGGACATCAATGCTGCGATACGGTTTCTGACTCGGCTGGAGCATTTTCCCGTTCTGGACCGAAGCCTGCTTGAATCCGCGGTGCCCTATGTCATGCGGGTTCAGGTTGAGGAGCGCCAGGGCACTGAGGACAAGAGTTGGTTTGCCATGTGGTGGGGCTTTGAAACCACCGACGCCGAGGTGGAGTTCAGTCTGCCATGAACAGCCTTGGCATGATGCGCTTTCTGCCCATCATTGTGTCTGTTGGCCTGCTCGTGCTGGCGGCCCGTCTGTGGCGGGATACGACAAACTTCGGCTCGCACGCGATGATCGCCTGGCTGAATATTGTGCTGGTTATCATCCTTGCCGTTGCGGTGTTGCGCTATGGCCTCCGCCTGCTGCGCGAGCGCAGCGAACGGCGGCCGGGTTCACGATTGCGGGCAAAGCTCGTGATGGCGCTGGTGACGATGCTGCTGGTGCCGACGATCACCTTGCAGATTGCGGCCAGTCAGATGGTGGATCGTGGTCTTGATGTCTGGTTTGACGTACGGGTGGACACGCTGCTGGATCGGGCATTGAGCCTTGCGCGCGGCTTCTACTCCCGCGTGGAAACGGAGCTGACCCACGGGCTCCAGCTTTACATGCACGATCCCGTGCTTGCCCTCGCCATGCAGCAGCCGGTCAATTACATCCAGCTGAACTCACGGCTGGATGAAATCCGGGAAAAGGAGGACTGGCAGCGCCTGCAATTGTTCGACATCGATGACCGGCTGCTGGCAGGTGTGCAGAAAACCGGGCTGAGCGTACTGGAGGCAGAACAGCCGGATCAGGAGGCAAGGCTGGCGAGTTCGCTGGGCCAGGTGGTGACTGCGCTGAAGAAAATTCACGGCGCCGAGGTGGCGGTAGCCTACGCCCCCCTGATGGACCGGGAGGGCGTTGTGGGGCTGCTTCGTGCCGAGGTTGGCCTGCCGCCCGGCGTTGTTCAGCATGCCCGTGCCGTGGAGGCAGATTACCGCACGTATCGCGAGCTGGAGCGTAACCGGCGGGCGATCAAGGGTGTGTTCACGAACGCGATGCTCATTGTCACGCTTTGTGTGGTGCTGGTCGCGGCCTGGGTGGCGCTGATTTTTGCGCGTCGACTTACGGCACCCATCGGCGGACTGGCCGCTGCGTTGCAGCGTGTGACAGAAGGGGATCTCGATGTGACGATTCCCGAGGCCCCGCAGGATGAGCTGGGCTCGCTCGTGCGCTCGTTCAATCGCATGACGCAGCGACTGAAGGAAAATGTGCAGGCACTGGAGCAGGCGCGCGAGGAGTTGACGCAGGCGTTGGGCAGCAGCAGACAGAGGCAGGAGATTCTGGAAACGCTGCTGGCTAATCTGCAAACGGGTGTGCTGCTCGTGGATGCAGAGGGGCGCATTCGCCTGTTTAATCAGTCACTGAAACAGCTGCTGGCGCTGCCTGCTGGCTGGGTACAGGGCCGTGATCTGGGTCGGCTGTGTAGTGGTCGTCTGAAGGTGCTTGGACACTTCTTTGACGAGTTGCAACACCAGAAAGGGGAACGCCTGCAGCGTGAGCTGGATATCAGCGTCGGCAAACAGAACTTGCATATTCTTGCGCGTGGCGCCCGCCTGAGTGCCGCTGATAAGTCGGATATGTCCGGCTACATTCTGGTGCTGGATGATGTCAGCAGTCTGGCCGAGGCGCAGCGGCACAGGGCGTGGGGCGAGGTGGCCAGGCGCCTGGCACATGAAATAAAGAATCCGTTGACGCCGATCAAGCTTGCCGCCGAGCGTCTGCAGCGCCGGTTTCGTGGTGAGGTGGGGGATGGCGAGGTGTTTGACGCCTGTACCGGTGCGATCATCAGTCAGGTGGAGCGGTTGCAGCGGCTGGTCGGTGATTTTTCCACGCTGGCACGGTTGCCCAGGCCACGGCTGGTGCCGGTGGAGGTGGAGCGGTTGCTGCTTGAGATGCGCGAGCTGTATGCTTCCTATACGCGCCTGAAGGTGGATATTGTAGGCGAGGGCCTCTCTTGCCGGTGCGACTGCGATCAGGTCAGGCAGGTGCTGATCAACCTGCTGGAGAATGCGTTGTCGGCGACAGCTGAATCCGGGGCTGCCGTGCGCATGTATGTAAAGAAAAACAAGTCTGCGGTGGAATTCCACGTCGAGGATGATGGAGTAGGGATTGATGAAGCAAGTCGTGCACACATCTTCGAACCGTACTTTTCGACCAAGGAGGATGGCTCCGGCCTGGGACTGGCCATCGCCCAGCGTATCGCGGAAGAGCATGAAGGCGAGCTCATCCTGGTATCTGCGGCCGGGCCGACCCATTTCTGTTTGCGACTGCCGTTGGCGGAGGACGCATGAACGGTAGCCTGATGATTGTTGACGACGAGCAGCCCATCCGCGAGTCGCTGCAAGGGCTGTTTGAAGATGAGGGTTACCGCATCCAGTGTGCAGCCTCCGGGGAGGAGGCGGTCGCCCGCTTCCGTAAGGAGCCGGTGGACTGCGTGCTGCTGGATATCTGGATGCCGGGCATTGATGGTCTGGAAACACTGGCCAGGCTGAAGAAGATGGATGCAGACCTGCCTGTCGTGATGATGTCCGGTCATGCGACCATCGACACAGCCGTTCGGGCCACGCGTGAGGGGGCATTCGACTTCGTTGAAAAGCCGTTGTCCTCGGACAAGCTGCTGATCCTCGTTCGTAACGCCCTGGAGAAGCGGAAGCTGGCCCAGGAAAATGTCGGCCTGAAGCAGAGCCTGGCGCAGCGAACACGCTCGGAGCTGATTGGCAGGAGTCGGCGCATTGCAGAGGTCAAGGCGCTCATTGAGCGACTTGCCAGTACGGACGTGCCGGTGCTGATTCTTGGGGAGCATGGTACGGGCAAGGGGGTGGCGGCACGCTATCTGCACAACTGCTCCCGGCGTAGTGCGGGCCCATTGCATGAAGTGAATACGGGCAGTATTCAGGAGTCCCGCATGGATGCGGAGTTGTTTGGCTATGAAAAGGGTGCCTTCCCCGGCGCGCTGCACGCGCAGGCCGGCCGTTTTGAGCTGGCGCACGGCGGCAGCATCTATTTCGATGAGGTAAAGGGTCTCAGTCCCGCCGTGCAGGCGAAGATTCTGAAGGTTCTACAGCAGCACACCGTGCAGCGATTGGGCAGCCCGACGGTGCAGGCAGCGAATGTGCGCCTGATCGCAGCCAGCAGTCATGATCTTGAGACAGCGATGCGCGCAGGTGAACTCAGAGAGGATTTTTACTATCGTCTCAACGTGGCAGCTGTGCACATGCCACCGCTCAGGGATCGGATCGAGGATATCCCTATGCTGGTTGACAATCTGGCCGGCGAACATGCCGAGATGCTGGGCGGTGAGCTTGTCCGTTTTACCGGCGAGGCCATGATGCGTCTGCAGGCCTATCCGTGGCCCGGCAACGTGCTGGAATTGCGCAATTACATGGAGCGATGCCACATCCTCAAGCAGGGCGAGACCATTGCGCCGGATGACATGCTGCCCCTGGATCGTGCGGCCCCACAGTCACAGGCGGACTTTTCGGGCAACTTTCACGCTGCACGCGAGGCGTTTGAGCGCAGCTATCTACTGTATTACCTGAACAGCAATGGCTGGAATATCAGTCGCACGGCCGAGGCCATCGGCATAGAACGCAGCCAGCTTCATCGCAAGATCAAGGCGCATGGCCTGGACAGGGAAAGGAAGCAATCATGAATGTTCTGATTCTCGGGGCCGGTGAGGTTGGGTTTGGTATCGCCCAGCGCCTGGCGAATGAAGGCAATGACGTGGTTGTTATTGACAGGGATGTGGAGCGTCTGCAACGCGTATCCGATACGATGGATGTCCGAACGGTACACGGCTTTGCGACGCATCCATCCGTGCTTGAGCAGGCAGGGGCGGCGAATGCTGACCTGCTGATTGCCGCTACGACGAATGATGAGGTGAACATGCTGGCCTGTCAGGTAGCGCACTCGCTGTTCAAGGTGCCGACGAAGATGGCCAGGGTGCGCGAAGTGGACTATGTGAATTGCGCGGAGCGGTTGTTTGGCCGGGACGACCTGCCCATCGACTGTATCATCTCACCGGAGCGGGAGGCGGCGCGTGCCGTGGTCAACCGGTTCCAGGTATCCAACGCCCTGGATGCTCAGGAATTTGCAGGTGGCCGCGTACAACTGCTGGGCCTGAGCGTGCCACCCAAGGGGGCGTTGGCCGGCCTGCCGCTGAACGGTCTGCATGAGGTGCTGGGCGCGTTCAGGGTTTATGTGGTGGCGCATGAGCACAATAACCGCTGGCGCATACCCAAGGGCGATGATGTGCTGCTGGCTGGTGACAGTATTTATGTTGCCGTGGATGGACGGCAGGTAGCGGATTTTCCACGCCTGATTGGCCTGGGCAGCGAAGTGAACAAAGTCAGAAATGTCATGCTGGTAGGCGGTGGCAATATCGGTTTTCTCGTGGCCCAGGAGCTTGAGAAGCTCGGTGTAGCCCCCAAGGTGATCGAGCGCAATCGTGAGCGCGCACCCTGGCTGGCGGACAGGCTGAACAGCAGCGTGGTCATCTGTGGTGATGCGCTCGACCGGGAGGTGCTGGAGGAAGAGAACATCAGCAAGATGGATGATTTTCTGGCCCTGACGAATGATGACGAAACGAATATCCTGGCAAGCCTGATCGCAAAAAAATATGAGGTGCCGCACATCGTTACGCTTGTTAACCGCGCGGTTTATGCGGATCTTGTCAAGCAGATCGGGCTGGATGTGACCGTATCGCCACGACTGACAACAGTGGCTTCGATTTTGAGCCATGTGCGAACGGGTCGGGTGCTGGGCATTTCTTCGCTCGGAGATGGCAGCCTGGAGGTGCTGGAGGCCGAGGCCCTCGAAACGTGCGACATTCTCGACACACCGCTCAGTGAGCTGCCTCTGCCGCCGGATACCGTGATCGGGGCCATTGTTCGTGGTGACGAGGTTATTATCCCTTCAGGTGAAACACGGATCAAACCGCATGATCACGTACTCATTGTGACAACTGCGGCTTCCACCAAGGCTGTGGAGAAGCTCTTCGAAGTACATCTGGAATTTTTCTGATGCTCCCCTCCATGAAGCCATTGGTGCAAGGTCGGAGCAACCGATAGCCCGGGTTTTTCATGGGGGCCATACGATGCCGGGCGGGATGTCGAGTTTGATTGAGAGGTTGCGCGTCAATGAAATGCAGTTTGATGAGGGACAGTTTGCATATTGCAGCACCTGGCCTGCTCCTCCGGGCCGGCTGCGCGTCCTGGCCTGCAAACCATAGCCGTGGCTATGCCTCTGGCCTGCATGTGCGCCCCGGCCACGCCTGTCCGGCGCCATCCATCCACCATATCATGAAAAATCCGGGCTGGTCATGCACCCACAGGGCGTGATATGGACGCTTGGCATTCTGGTCGCGTTGTTTGGTGCCGGCATGATGCTGCCGGCACTGGTGTCTCTGTATTATGACACGGATGAGGCCCACCATTTCGTGCTTGCCGGCTCCATTGTCGGCCTGCTCGGCCTGGCGATGATGCGTTTTTCCGGACCGGCGCCGAAACAGCTCAGCCACCGCGATGGTTTTCTGATCGTGGCGATGGCCTGGGCTGTGTTGTCGATGCTTGGTGCCGTGCCATTCTGGACGACCGGTGTTTGCGACAGCGTCATTGACGGGCTGTTTGAGTCGACGTCCGGGCTGACAACAACGGGTGCCACCGTGCTTACCGGTCTGGATGCGATGCCTCCCTCCATTCTGTTCTGGCGGTCCATGCAGGAGTGGCTTGGTGGCATGGGGATCATTGTGCTGGCCGTGGCCGTGATGCCGCTGCTCGGTGTTGGCGGTATGCAGCTGTTCCGGGCCGAGACACCTGGTCCGGTCAAGGACAAGCTGACAGCACGCGTGACCGAGACGGCAAAGGTGCTGTGGTTCATCTATTTGGGGATGA
Organism: uncultured Zetaproteobacteria bacterium; assembly: GCA_964601765.1. Classification (GTDB taxonomy): domain Bacteria; phylum Pseudomonadota; class Zetaproteobacteria; order Mariprofundales; family Mariprofundaceae; genus SZUA-181. Next base: position 10,263 of record CAZROR010000031.1, on the reverse strand, counting down.
CGGCGGTGACAGCGCTTTGCCTGTGGCTGGCTGGCATGAGTGGCTTTGATGCCATCAACCATGCCATGTGCACGGTAGCCATTGGCGGTTTTTCCACACACGATGCAAGCATCGGCTACTATGACTCTCTGGCCATTCGTAATCTGATCGTGATGTTCATGATACTTGCGGGTATTAATTTTACCCTGCATTTTGCCTCGCTACGAAGCGGCATTTCCATTACCACGTATTTTCAGGATGAGGAATTCCGCGCTTACATCAAGTGGATTTCCCTGCTCGTGGTCCTTGTGGCGGCGCTGACGTTTGGCTCAGGAGGTGGACGGCTGGGCGAGGTGGTGTTCAATACCGTATCCATCGCCACGACTACCGGCTTTGCGGTCAGCGATTACAGCACCTGGCCGCCGGGTACCGGAATGTTGCTGCTGATTGCAATGTTTGTTGGCGCCAGCGCCGGCTCGACGGGCGGTGGCATGAAGGTGGTACGGGCCTTGTGCCTGTTCCGACAGGGGCTGCGGGAGATTCACAGGCTGATTCATCCGCATGCTGTTTTTCCCATCAAGATCAGCGGCCAACCACTTTCCGCCCAGGTGATGCAGGCCTTGTGGGGATTTTTCGTGCTGTACATGGTCTGCTACGGTGTGATTGCCACGCTGCTTGCGTTTACCGGTGTGGATATGCTGACCGCCCTGTCCGCCGCTGCAGCCTGCCTGACCAACACCGGTCCTGGCTTTGGCATGGTTGGGCCTGCCTCAACCTACGTCGCACTTCCTGCCACGGCCAAGGGCGTATTAATGTTTGGAATGATTTTGGGCCGGCTCGAAATATTCACGTTTTTCGTGCTGCTTGTTCCTGAATTCTGGCGCAAGTGATGGAGGGCAGCAGGCTATGAACTTCAAGGGCGTTTTCTGGACGTTGGCCATGCTCTCCGCCCTGTTTGGTGCAAGCATGATGACAACCTCCGTTGTGGCGGTGTATTACCATACAGGGCACGCGCTTCAATTTCTCGGCAGTGGCATTCTGGTTGCCGTCATCAGTCTGATTGTGATGTACCTCATGCGCCCGGCGCCGCTGCGGCTGGGCCACCGGGAAGGCTTTCTCATCGTCACCCTGGCGTGGATTGTGCTGTCCGTCTTTGGTGCTGTTCCATTCTGGACTACGGGTGTGTGTGACTCGGTCATGGATGGCTTGTTTGAATCCGTTTCCGGCCTGACAACGACGGGGGCCACGATTCTGACCGGCCTGGATCATCAGCCCCCTGCCATTCTGTTCTGGCGTTCCATGCAGCAATGGTTTGGCGGCATGGGCATCATTGTGCTGGTCGTGGCCGTCATGCCGTTGCTGGGCTCGGGTGGCATGCAGCTTTTCAGGGCCGAGGTGCCGGGCCCGGTCAAGGACAAGCTGACTGCACGCGTGGCGGAAACCGCAAGGGTGCTGTGGTATCTGTACCTGGGCATGACAGTTGCCTGTGCCCTTGCCTACTGGTGGGCCGGCATGAGTGGATTCGATGCCGTGAATCATGCTATGAGCACCATTTCAACGGGTGGCTTTTCAACACATGACGCCAGCTTTGGCTATTATGCATCTCGCCGGTTGCACTGGCTGGCAGCAATATTCATGTTTCTCGCCGGCATCAATTTCACATTGCATTTTTCCGCTATTCATCGGGGGTTGTCGCTGCACAGGTATGTGGCTGATGATGAGTTCAAGGCCTATCTGGCCTGGCTGCTGGTATTCATTGTTGCCATTGGGCTGGCATCGACAGGCAGTGCCGGGGGTAACTGGGATGCTGTTGTGTTCAACACGATATCCATTGCCACGACAACCGGCTTTGCCGTCAGCGACTACAGTGGCTGGCCCCCGGGGGCCGGACTGCTTCTGATGACGGTCATGTTTGCCGGCGCCTGTGCCGGATCGACGTCCGGTGGCGTGAAAATCGTGCGTATATTGCTGCTGTTCCGCCAGGCTGTACGGGAGCTGCGGCGCCTCATTCATCCGCGTGCCGTTTTGTATGTCAAGCTCGGCCGGCGCAGCGTGAACAACGATATTACACAGGCGTTGTGGGGCTTTGCTGTGCTGTTCGGGGTTTGTTATGGCCTGATTGCGATTCTGGTAGCGCTTTCCGGCGTGGACATGCTTACCGCGCTTACTGCCTCGGCCGCATGCATCACGAATACCGGTCCGGGCTTTGGTGCGGTCGGGCCGGCTTCCAATTACGCGGGGCTGCCCGATGCGGCCAAGGGCGTGCTGATGTTTGGCATGATTTTAGGCCGGCTCGAAATATTCACGCTGTTCGTGTTGCTGATACCGGAATTCTGGCGCAGATAGCTGCCTCCGTCGGGGGCGTGATCCGATACCATGGTCTGCACATGATCTGTGTCACAGTATTTTTCCCCTGTTGCAGCCATGCTTTTGGCCGGAATGGAGGGAAACATGCAACTGTCAGGTCAGGGCTCGCTGAAACAGACAGTAACCGACTATCGTGCCTATATCGTTCCCGTGGCCATTTGTCTGCTGATGACGCTGCTTATTCTGCTACGCTGACTTGTCCGGGGGCAGCAGGCTGACATCAATGCGGCCACGCACCGGGTCTGTCGCCGTGATGCGCACAGTCACGCGATCCCCCAAGGTCAGGACATGCCCACCCTGCCGGGCGATCAGCCTGTGGTTTTTCCTGTCGAGGAGATAGTCCCCGCCAAGTTCGTCCACCGCGAGCGAGGCCTCCGCCATCGTCGGCTGGAGTTCAAGAAAGATACGGCGTTCGACAAGCCCTGAAATGATGGCTTCAAAGGCCTTGCCGATATCCGCACGGTGATACAGCGCGGCCAGGGCTGCCTGCGTATCCCACTCCGCCTGCACCTGCTTGCGCTCCTGTACGGAGGTGTGTTCACCAATCTCCGCAAGCGTGTTGGCGGGCTGGACAAGGTTCGGGTTTTCACCTCTGAGCATGGCCTTCAGCCGCCGGTGTACGACAAGATCGGCATAGCGACGGATCGGGCTTGTAAAATGCGTATAGGACTTATATGCAAGACCGAAATGGCCCTTGTTGTCCGGACTGTATCTGGCCTGTTGCATGGTGCGCAGGACAACCCTGTGCAGTACGTGTGCGGTGGGTGTGCCGCTGAATTTCTCCAGCACGCGCTGAATATCGGCAGGTTGTACGGGCCGGGCCGTGTGCAGGGGCACCTGGATGCCCAGCGGTGCGAGAAAATCATTCAGCATCTGGATGGACTCCGGCTTTGGTGGTTCATGAATACGATAAAGCTGAGCGGTTTTTTTCTGCTCGAAATAGCCGGCGACAGCCGTGTTGGCTGCCAGCATCATTTCCTCGATCAGCCGATGTGCGATGTTGCGTTCGCTGGCCCGGATATCGACTACCTTGTCGTCCCGTATGATGGCTTTCACCTCGGGCAGATCCAGATCAAGTGTCCCACGTTTTTCACGCAGGCGGAGCATATGGCGGAATAACTGCCGGGCGTGTTGCAGCATGTCGCACACCGTTGCGCTGGTGATGGCGGTATCGTCCCCGCCATCCAGAAAACGTCCGACCTCAGTATAGGTTAATCGGGCATGCGAGCGGATCACGGCCTCATGAATATTGACGGCCCGTCGCCGGCCACCGGCATCGAAGCGCATGCGCACGGCAATGGCCAGCCGTTCCACGTCCGGCCTGAGCGAACAGATGCCGTTGGAGAGGCGTTCCGGGAGCATCGGGATAACCCGGTCGGGGAAATAGAACGAGTTACCCCGGGCCAGGGCCTCCCTGTCCAGGGCTGATCCGGGCTGTACGTATTCGGCCACATCGGCAATTGCAATCCAGGCCTCGAAGCCGCCTCCACGGGGCAGGATGCAGATCGCGTCGTCAAAATCCCTGGCATCCTCGCCGTCGATGGTGACAAATGGTATGTGGGTGAGGTCCAGTCGCCGGCCACGATCCGTTCTGCGTACCTGATCAGGGATGGATGCAGCCTCGGCCATGACTGCATCCGGGAAGTCCCCGGGCAGTTCATGCTCGGCAATGATCAGGTCGATCAGCCTTCCGGGCGTGTATACATCACCGAGCTTTTCAACAATCATACCCCGCAGGGGGAAACTGCCCCGCTCGATTTTTACGCGCACCCAGTCGCCATCATGTGCACCCTTGGCATTTTTTCTCGAAATCAGCACGGCCTGTGGCAGTCGCTTGTTTCTTGGCTCAACAAATCCGCCCTTGCCCTGAATGATGAATTGTCCCGTGATGGTATCGCTGGCCTGTTTTTCAACACCGGTGATGTGAGCGTGGCTGCGGCCTCGCCGCATGGCCATGCGGAAGCTGACCACATCGCCATGCATCAGTCCCTTCATCTCTTCCGGTGGGACAAACACATCGGATTCCCGGCTGCGACCCACGCGGATGAAGCCAAAGCCGTCCGGATGTGCAATCAGTGTGCCGGTCTGTCGGGCAGAGCGGGTGGCCAGGGCGAGCCTTCGTCCCTGAAATTCCAGTTCCCCACGTTGCAGCATGGTCTGGATGCATGTGCGCAGGGCCTGCTGCTCGATGTCACTTTTCAGATACAATGCCCTTGCCAGCTCTTTTTGCTGGATGAGCTGCCTGGGGCTTGCCTTGATCGTGCGAGCAATTTTCCGGGCCAGCACGCGCTCGCTGAGGTCATTGCGCCGATCGGGCTGGGGGCGTCTGCCGCCACGCCTGATACCGGATTTCACGGGCTTTCTGCTTGACACTGCATGGCTCCCTTTTAATATGGCCGCCCCTTGCCGAGGTGGCGGAATTGGTAGACGCGCTGGCTTCAGGTGCCAGTGGCCATTACGGCCGTGCTGGTTCGACTCCAGTCCTCGGTACCACATGGGTGTCCAGACGCATCCCGGATAAAGGCCCGTTGCAGTGCAGCGGGCTTTTTACTTTTGGCAATGCTACTGTGTTTGAAGTGTTTTCGCATATACTGTCTGCATGAGCAACAGACCGGGGAGCACATCCGTTCCACACGCGATCGAGGAACGCATGACAGGCCTGTTGCAGCGCCAGGCCATGCTGCGCGGCTGGTCCGCCCGCACCACAGCCGCGTATCGCGCTGACCTTCTGGATGTGCAGGTATTTCTGAATACGCGTGCACGCAGCCTTTTTGATGCCGAGAGGGACGATGTTCTGCAATATCTGGCCCACCTGGCCAGAAGGGGGCTGAAAGGGGCCAGCATTCGTCGCCGTCGCAGCGCGTTGTCCACCTGGTTTGGCTTTTTGCAGGAAGAGGGGATCAGGGAGGATCATCCGGCCCGACGGCTGCCTGTGCAACGTGCCGGTCGCAGCCTGCCCCGGCTGCTCAGTGAAAGGGATGTCGAGGCCCTGTTGGCTGCACCGGACACATCCACACCCATCGGGCTGCGAGACCGGTGCATGCTCGAAATGCTCTATGCCACTGGTCTGCGCGTTAGCGAGCTGGTCAGCCTGCAATTGTCCTTTGTTGACAGGGCGGCCGGCTTGGTGCGTGTGATTGGCAAGGGTAACAAGGAGAGGCTTGTGCCATTTGGCGAGGAGGCCGGCCAGTGGCTGGATCGCTGGCTGGTGCAGCGTGCTTCCCTGGGAGGCAGGGGCAGCCCGTATCTCTTTCCCGGACGGGGGCGCGGGGCCATGTCGAGGCAGAACTTCTGGCAGCGCATCCGCCACTATGCCCTGCAGGTGGGGATACATCCCGTGCCGTCACCGCACACCCTCAGGCATGCCTTTGCCACGCATCTGCTGAACCACGGTGCAGATCTGCGGGCGGTACAGATGTTGCTGGGCCATGCCAATATTTCGACAACGGAAATTTACACCCATGTCAGCCGGGTACGGCTGCACGAAGCGGTGAACAGGGCGCACCCTCTGGGGAAGCGATAAAGCCCTGTATGGCTGCGATACGGACCTTCCGGGATGGAAGGGAAGGCATGGTGCCGGGCAGGTAAAATGCGAAGGGTTCTGTTAAGATATGCCCCCATTTGATCTGAAGGAGCCCGCCTGAGATGACACAAGCCCCTGACGCAGAACAGAGTCGCCCGGCGTTCTCGCCTGGCCTGGCTGGTGTACCCGTGACCGAATCCTCAATTTCCTACGTGGATGGCAAGCGGGGACATCTGGAATATCGTGGTATTGATATCGAGGTGTTGGCTGAGCAAAGCAGCTTTGAAGAGGTTTGCTACATGCTGTTGTATGGCCGCCTGCCAACACAGACCGAGCTTGACCGCTTTGATGATGATCTCCGCCATCACCGGCGCATCAAGTACAGCATTCGGGATATGTTCAAGACATTTCCTGAAAATGCGCGCCCAATGGATGCCCTGCAGGCGGGAGTTGCCGCACTAGGCATGTTTTATCCTCTGTCGCATGGTCTGAATGCCAGCGATGTGGACCCTGTCTTCATCCATGGCGCCAGTACGCGACTGATTGCGAAAATGCCCACGCTGGTGGCGGCGCATGCCCGCATGCGCATGGGCGATGATCCCATTTCCCCGCGGGACGACCTTTCCCATGCGGCCAACTTTCTTTACATGCTTAGCGGGGAAGAGCCTGATCCGCTATTCGAGCGCATCATGGACGTGGCCCTGATCGTGCATGCTGAACACACCATCAATGCGAGCACCTTTTCGGCCATGGTGACAGCCTCCACATTGGCGGATCCGTATACCGTTATCAGCTCGGCCGTGGGGACACTGTCCGGCCCCCTGCATGGTGGTGCCAATGAGGAAGTGCTGGAAATGCTGGATGAGATCGGTTCGGTCGACCGGGCCGAGGATTACCTGAACGCGAAGCTTGAAAACAAGGAGAAAATCGTTGGCCTGGGGCATCGTGTATACAAAACCAAGGATCCCCGGGCCACGCTGTTGCAGCGGCTGTATGGTGAGCTGACGGAGAAATACGGGCCTGACCCGACCTACGAGGTAGCCCGCCGTATCGAGGAGTTGTCCAAAAGTACGCTGGGCGCCAAGGGCGTATGCCCGAACGTCGATTTTTACTCCGGCATTGTCTATCGCAAGATGGGTATTCCCACGGACCTGTTCACGCCGATTTTCGCCATTGCGCGCGTGGCTGGCTGGCTGGCCCACTGGATAGAACAGCTTCCGCATAATCGCATCTACAGGCCGGTACAGATCTACACCGGCAAGCACGGGCAGCCATATATCCCGATCGACCAGCGCTGATCCCGGGATATCCGGGTGGGGATGAGTATCACCTTTTATCGACGGTTTGGTGATGGCATTCCCGAATACCTTGCCCGGCACTACTGGTGGGCCTATCTGTGGCGTGCAGGGGTATGGCTTTTTGATCACCAGCCCATCATCAATGCCATTCTGTTTGGCCAGTACCGGCGGCTGATGCGGGCCAGCCTGCGAAAGATTGCAGATGGCCCAAGCAGGAGAACCTTGCAGCTCACCTGTGTTTATGGTGCATTCACACCACGGCTGCTTGCGCAGATGGCCGGCACAAAGCTGCATCTGGCCGATGTTGCGCCCATCCAGCTTGCCCTGGCGCGTACCAAGGCGGATGACCCGGCCAGGCTGCTGCCCGTCCGGCTGAATGCAGAGCGTTTGTCCTACCGGGCAAATGCATTTGATTGCGTTATCATTTTCTTTTTGCTGCATGAGCTGCCGACCGATGCCCGCACCCGCGTACTGTCCGAGTGCATCCGCGTGCTTGCCCCAGGTGGCCGGTTGCTGGTCACGGAGTACGCACCCCTGCCGCGGCATCATCTGCTGTATCGACTGCCACCATCACGCTGGCTGTTGACACGCCTTGAGCCGTTTCTTGACGGCTTCTGGCATGAAGATGTCGATGCCCTGCTTGCCGCTGAAGCAACCCGGCAGGGCAAGGCGATGACAGTGGTCAGCAGGGAGGAGTTTTTTGCGCGCTTTTATCGCGTTAGTGAATACAGCGTTATCCGCTGTTGACATCACACGGCGGCAATCGGCCCCCTGTCGCGGTGCAGCCAGCGCGTTGCTCCGGCAGCGGTAAGAATGCACCAGACGGCAAACAGGGCGCCGGGAAGCGCTGTCTCCGGCGTGAAATGTTTCAGGGCAAGCGCCACGCCGAGTCCGGCATTCTGCATGCCGATTTCAATGGCAAGGGTGATGCGATGGGAGCGATCGAAGCCAAACATGCATGCCGCACCCCAGCCTGCGGCATAGCCGAGGGCATTGAGCAGGACAACCAGGGCAAGCACCCAGCCGGCGAGACTGGCAATACGTGCCTGATTGGCGGCGACAGCGTAGGCACAAATGATAATGATTGCCATGGCGGCGATGCCGGGGGCAATCTGTTTCACCTGTGCCGTAAATCGCCCGAGGCGGGGCTGCAGTGCCATGCCGGCGACAAGCGGCAGGACAACGGTCAGGAGAATGGTTTGCATCATCGGCCAGAAGGGGATGTCCATCAACGCGCCACCAAGCAGCCTGACGAGCGTGGGTGTGACAAGCGGAGAAAGCATCGTGGCCAGCATGGTCATCGCAACAGAGAAGGCGACGGCGCCACCTGCAAGATAGGTGATGACATTGCTGGCCATGGCTCCCGGCGCACAGCCCACGATGATGAAGCCCAGGGCCAGCTGGGGCGTAAAGCCGAGACGGATGGCCACCGTGGCGGCGGCCAGGCCCGCCAGCGGCATGATCGTGTACTGGCAGGCCACGCCCTGTACGATCCGGGCAGGGCGGGTGAGCGTTTCGCGCGCCTCCTCGGGATGCAGCACAATACCGAGAGCGAACATCGTGGCAGCAAAAAGCCACAGGAACCCATCCCTGAACACCAGAAAGAGCGGAGGGTGGAGATATGCGGCAATAGCCGCTGCAAGTGTCAGCAGGGCCATATTGCGCGAAAGCCAGCGCCAGATCATGGCCAGTGAGCATATCGAAGCATCGCATACTTTACGACGGCAGTGTTGGAAAATCGGTGGTGAAGGCGGCAATATGGCATGTCTGCCGGATGGAGGGCGCTATGCTGGAGGAACTTAAGGAAGCGACGGTCTATCAGCTCGCCGGCTGTGCCGAGGACTGGCTGACGACGCACCTGAAGGGCTTCTGGGGACTCAGGACCGACCAGACCTATCAGTGGATGGCCATCAACGAGGGGGACTACTGTCTTTTTTACGCCACGAGGCCCGAATGGGTGAAGGCCAAAGGCGCTGAGCCGAATGAAGGTATTATCGGCATGGGCAAGGTGGCAAAAAAGTCGGAAAAGACAGCGCTGGAATGGATCAGTGAAATCCAGGCACACGTCAGCAGCCGGCCGCTGCTCATTCACTTTTCCGAAATATGGTGGATTGGCGATGTGGACAGGATCAGCCATGAAAGCATGGCCGAGAAAATCGACCGTGGTGATGACTATATCGCCGAGGATGTGCGTACGCTGACCGAACATGCCATTACGGTGAAGGAGCTGGAGGCCAAGGGGATTCATTGCCTGAGTGACAAGTCTGTCGCGGAACTCCGGGCAGGCTCCGAAGGGTTGCTGGAGCTGCTCGTTTCAAGACTTGCCATGTCGCGTTTCGGCATTGACTGGAATGAACAGGACAGCTTCTTTGCCATCTGGGCCTATGACATGCTCGACCGGGACCGGCAGATCGATCAGGCCGGCCTGTTTCGTCAGGTGGCAGACCTGACGGGGCAGTCAGTGGAGGCAATGGAGCGCAAGGTACGGAATGTGGCGTTTCACGACCCGCGCAGTGACGAGGAGAAACCGGTTGACGGGGCGGCCAACCAGCAGACATTGCTGGCCCGGATGTTTGACTGGTACTGGCATGACCGGCAGGCCGCCCGGGCGCACTTTAGGCGGTTGTATCAGGCAGCGCTGTTTGGCCTGCATGTTCCTGTGATGGAATATGGACGGACAGATGATCGGCGAATGCTCGCCGAGGAGGGGCTGCCTGGTCAGGACGCCCTGGTGCATAAAAAGGCTGTTGTCGCATTGCTGGCCCGGGAGAGGGAATACTTCAGGGCACTGGATGCAGATAATCTGCTGCGGTGCGCTGCCTGCGGCTTTGTCACGCCTGATGGCATCACACAGGAAATGGTGCAGCTGCATCACCTGGAGCCGATATGGGAGACGGATGAAGAAGGTGAGGCAGTTGCTCCGGCGGATGTGGTAAGCAGAATGGTTCCGCTGTGCCCGACCTGCCATGCTCTGGCGCATAGTGAGCGGCCGCCGGTACCGGTTGAACGGGTCAGGGAACTGAGAAACGCAGGATAGCTAGGGAAGTGGTGGCCAGGGACGGAATCGAACCGCCGACACGAGGATTTTCAGTCGAG
>CAZROR010000030.1:0-19883 GCA_964601765.1 uncultured Zetaproteobacteria bacterium | reverse complement strand
TACAGGATATCGAGCACGGCCTCCGGTGGCCGGCCGAGGGCGGCACGGTCGCCGTTGATGATGATCGGGCGCTCGATCAGTATCGGATACTTCACCATCACGGCAATCTGCTCTGCGCGTGACAGTGCCTTGCCCTTTACGTGCGCCTTGTATTCGGCCTCGCCCTTGCGCATCAGCGCCTCGGGCTCGCAGCCAAGCATCGTCAGAATACGCTCCAGTTCAGCTGCGCTGGGCGGTGTTTTCAGGTATTCAATAATCTCCGGCTCGATGCTGCGCTTGTTCAGCAGCGCCAGCGTTGCACGTGATTTTGAGCATCGTGGGTTGTGATACATGATGATGGACATTCGATATCTCCCTGCATGATGGTTGGCCGTGAGAATACAGGAAAACACCCGGATCGGCATGCGGATGTTTGACCTTGACGCAAGGCGTATCATACTTGATGAATACTTGCAGGAAGGGGTGAGATGCCATGGTCAAGCGGATTTGCATGATTGGCGGAAGCGGATTTGTCGGTCGCGCCATCACGCGCGCAGCCCGAAACGCCGGCCATGACATCGCCATTGGCTGCCGCCATCCGGAACGGGCGCGCGACTTGCTCGTCAAGGGCGTCACCCTGCACAGGGTGGATATCGCTTCCGGCAGGGGCCTGGAAGCAGCGATGCGTGATGCGGACTGTGTCATCAATCTCGTGGGCCTTCTGTATGAAAAGGGTCGCCAGACCTTTGAGGCCGTGCACGTGCACGGTACAGAACATGTGCTTGCCGCCTGCAAGGCAGCCGGTGTCAGCCGCTACCTGCATATGAGTGCGCTTGGCGTCGATATCGATTCGCCGAGTGCCTATGCCCGGACAAAGGCGCAGGCTGAGGCCGCAGTGAAAGACTCCGGGCTGGCGTGGACCATCTTTCGTCCCTCGATCATTTTTGGTGCCGGGGATTCCTTTTTCAACAAGTTCAAGCGTATGACCGATATCGCGCCCGTGCTGCCTGTCATCGAGGGAGGCACACGCTTTCAACCGGTCTGGGTGGAAGATGTCGCCCGTGCCTTTGTGATCAGCGTGAATAGCCGCCATGTCAGGCGGAAGGTATTTGCGCTTGGCGGCCCGGAAGTGCTCACCTTCCGTGAATTGCTGGAGTGCATGCTGGAGGCACTGGGGCGCAAGCGCCTGCTGCTGCCCGTACCCAGGCCCGTGGCCAGGGTGATGGCAGCATGCATGCAGTTTTTGCCGGTGCCGCCGCTGACGCCGGATCAGCTTGTCCTGCTGAGCCGCGACAATGTCGTGGATGGCTCGGCCTTCCCGTCCATGTTCGGCAAGCCGTCGCCTGTTGGCGCAGTGCTGCCAACCTATATCGGCGGCAGCCAGGCCGACATGCTGCAACATCGTCTGGATGAAAACCGCAGGCAATACTGGGGAAAGACCAGGCTGAGCTGACAGCTTGGTGCTCCAGAACTTTCTCATTGTTTTCCTGGCCTACATGGTTGGCGCCATTCCGTTCGGGTTGATTTTTGCATCGGCCTTTAGTGGGGTGGACCCCCGGCAACACGGCAGCGGCAACATCGGCGCCACGAATGTGTTGCGCACGAGCGGGAAAATGGTCGGGCTGCTCACGCTTGTGGCCGATATTGCCAAGGGGAGCCTGCCTGTGGGGCTGGCCCTTCATTTTGCCGATGAGCCGGCGGCGGCGCTGGCGGCCGCCGCTGCCTTTCTCGGCCACATCTTTCCCGTTTATCTGTGCTTTCGTGGTGGCAAGGGCGTGGCAACCATGTTCGGTGTGATGCTGCCCTGGCAGCCGTGGCTGGCAGCGGGCGCGTTTGTGGTCTGGCTGGTGGTGCTGGCGGCAAGCCGCTATGTCTCTGTCGCCTCAATGGCAGCCGGCCTGAGCCTGCCGCTTCTTGCATGGCAGACCGGCGTTTCCGCACCTTGTCTTGGCATCACCGTGCTGCTCTGTCTGGTCATGATTACCCGGCACCATGCCAATATCCGGCGCCTTGTTGCCGGCACGGAATCGAAGGTGGGCAGGAAGCCGGCATGAGACGCGGTGGTTGCGTGGGTTCGGTCCCTGTGCCATGTTTTTGCCATGCTTAGGGATGCGTTGAACAGCCCGTTCGTGCGCCTGGGAAGGAGCTGTCTGGTGGTGGCCGGCCTGTCCATCGCCCTGATGCTGCCGGCTGCGGCCGATGAGATTGTCCTGCCGGGAACACCTGATGGTGCGGCACTGAAGGCACCGCTTCCACAGCCGTATATCGTGAAAAAGGGCGATACGCTGTGGGGTATCGCCAAACGTTATTTCAAGGATCCACACAAATGGATGAAAATCTGGGAACATAACCTGTATATCAGTAATCCGGATCTGATTTATCCCGGCAACCGGATATGGTTTGGCAAGCGCAGGCCGCCTGCGAAAAAGCCGGTCAAGGCCGTGACAAAAACTACCGTTATCCAGGTCAAGCGGAGCAATACGCTACCGAAGGTCAGGCTGGCTCCGAAGGTGCGGGAGAAGCCTGTTGAGCGTATCGAGAAGCGCATTGACAATAGCATGATGCTCGGTGCGCTGGCACGACAGGACTTCATTCAGCCGAATGCGGTCAAGGGCGTTGGCTACATTCTCAGCGGCGAGGATGAACGCATCAATTTTGGCGCCAACGACAAGCTATATCTGAAGTTTGACTCGGCACGACCCAAGGAAGGGAGCCTGTTCGATATTTTCCGCACCGGTGATCCCGTGCGCAATCCCGTGACAGGCAAGACCATCGGCGTACTGGTCACGCACCTCGGCCAGGTGCGCGTGATCTCCGAAGCCAGCGGCATCTATCGTGGTGTTGTCGAGACAGCCTTCGAGGAAATCAGCCGTGGCGACCGCCTGAAGCCGGCCCGCAGCGTTGAAACAGAAATCACCCCCTATTATCCCCCCGGCCAGCTTGAGGCGCGCATTCTGTATATCCGTGATGATGCGGCCGAGGCAGGCCAACATCAGGTCGTTGGCATCAGCCTAGGGCGCAAGGATGGGATTCGCACGGGCACCATCCTGTCCGTTCATCGTCGTGGCAGCCTTGCCAAGGATCCGGTCAGTGGTAAGACTGTGCGCCTGCCGGAAGAGAAAATCGGCGAGCTGATCGTGCTCGTCCCGCAGCAGGATGCCTCTATTGCATTGATTTCGCAGTCGACAGCGCCCATCAACCTGGGCGATGCTGTGCGCAATCAGGCCCACCACTGACTCCAGCCTCGCCCATTTCAGACCAGGCCTTTCACTACCTGCGGCTTGCCCTGCTGCCGGGGATAGGTCCTCAGCTCGGACGGCAGCTCATCCGTGCCGCGGGCTCCGCCGCGGAAGTCTGGCACATGCGGCCGTCAGACTGGCGTGGAGTGGAAGGCATCGGGCCGGGGCTTGTGCAGGTACTGCAACAGGAAAGCCCGGCCATGGCCGAGCAGATTGTCGTGCGTTGCCGGCGATGCGACCTGGCCATGTGCTGCCCCGCTGACACTGCTTACCCTGAGCGGCTCGCAGTACTCGATGATGCTCCACTCGTGCTGTTTGTACGTGGAGATGTCGGTCACCTGGGTCATACACCGATGCTGGCCGTGGTCGGTGCCCGCCGGGCCAGCCGTGAGGGCAGACTGATGGCCCGCCGCTGGTGCCGCCATCTTTCGGAACACGGCATTGGTATTGTCAGCGGCATGGCCTATGGCATCGACGCCGCGGCACATGGCGGCGCGCTTGAAGGCGAAGCGCCGACCATCGCGGTGCTTGGCTGCGGGCTGGCCGTGGATACAGGGCCCATGCAAAAGCGGCAGCAGGAGGCGATCGCCGCGCATGGCTGCGTGGTCAGCGAGTTTACGCCCGACACGGCGCCCCGGCCGGAGCATTTCCCCAGGCGAAACCGCATCATTGCCGGCCTGGCCGAGGCAACCCTGGTCGTTGAGGCAGGCCTGAAGTCCGGGGCCATGATCACGGCCGGCCATGCCGCCGCCTATGGCCGGGAGGTGCTGGCAGTGCCGGGACCGGTCATGCCGGGCCGGCATGCGGGATGCCATCAGCTCATACGCGATGGCGCGGCACTGGTGGAATCAGCCGGCGATATTCTGGCGCTCATGCACTGGAAGCAGCCGGGCCGGCAGCCTGCGGACACCTATCTGCCGGCAAGTGACGAAGAGGCCCGCGTGATTGCCGAGCTTGGCAGCCGGATTCTGCATATCGACAAGCTGGCTGAAAGCTGCGGCTTGACGGTGCCGGAGCTTTCGCCCATCTTAATCGCGCTTGAACTTGCCGGCGTGGTGGCCTGTCTTCCCGGCAGCCGTTATGCCCTTGCTGACGAGGAATCATGATCATGTTCATCTATTATGAACCGGCAGACCGTACGCCGGCGAAGGGGTGCAGATGAGCGCTGTCGTTGTCGTCGAGTCTCCGGCCAAGGCCCGGACGATTGAGAAATACCTGGGTCCGGGCTACAAGGTGCTGGCCTCCTACGGCCACGTGCGTGCTTTTCCGAAGCGTGACGGCTCTGTTGACCCGGACAGGGATTTCGCGCTTACCTACCAGGTGTTGCCTGACAAAAAGAAGCGGCTGGATGCCATCGCCCGGCAGCTGAAGCGTGCCGATGCGCTTATTCTGGCCAGTGACCTGGACCGAGAAGGAGAGGCCATCGCCTGGCACATCGTGGATGAGCTTGGCGCACAGGGGCTGCTCGATGGCAAGCAGGTGCAGCGCATCACCTTCCATGAAATTACGAAAAAGGCTATCGCCGAGGCCATGGCCCATCCTGGTGATATCAACATGCACCTGGTGGATGCCCAGCAGGCCCGCAGCACGCTTGACTACCTCGTCGGCTTCACGCTGTCACCGCTGCTGTGGCGCAAGGTGAAAAGCGGTTTGTCAGCCGGTCGCGTGCAGTCGGTCGCGCTCAGGCTGATCTGCGAGCGTGAGCAACACATCCGTGCGTTTGTCCCACGGGAATACTGGAGCGTCACGGCAGCGTGCCATGCCGGGGAAGGGGCGTTCGACGCCCAGCTACACGCCCTGGATGGCAAAAAGCTCGGCAAGTTCGATCTGAGCGACGGCGTCCATGCCAGGCTGGCAGCCAAAAGGGTGGAGGGCGCGGCATTTCGCGTTGCCGGGGTCCGGAAAAAGCAGGTACGGCAACAGCCAGCACCACCCTTCATCACTTCCACACTACAAATGGAGGCTGCGCGCAAGCTCGGATTCACGGCGCGCAAGACGATGCAGCTTGCCCAGCGACTGTATGAAGGCGTGGATGTGAACGGCGAGCGCACCGGCCTGATTACCTATATGCGAACGGATTCCGTCGCACTGGCCGACGAGGCCGTGAGCGATATGCGTGCCTATATTGCCGGTCATTTCGGCGAGGATTTCCTGCCGCCGCGCCCACGTCGTTTCAAGACGAGCAGCAAGAATGCGCAGGAGGCACATGAGGCTATCCGGCCCACGGCAACCAGCCGGGCGCCGGATACCCTGAAGGGGGTACTGGAGCCTGACCAGTGGAAGCTGTATGCGTTGATCTGGAAGCGCGCCCTGGCCTCCCAGATGGCACCGGCCGTACTCGACCAGGTGTCGGCGGATATTGCCGCACCGGATATCACGCTGCGCGCCAGTGGCTCCACACTGGCCTTCGCCGGCTTTCGCATCCTGTATACCGAGGGCAGGGACGAGCCGGCAACCGAGCCCGAGGCCGGCATGCTGCCGCCACTGGCTGAGGGGCAGACGGTTCGTATCGGCAAGGCGACAGCCAGGCAGCACTTTACTGAGCCTAAGCCGCGCTATTCCGAGGCTACCCTCGTCAAGGAGCTTGAAAGCCATGGCATCGGCAGACCCTCGACCTATGCCGGCATCCTGAATGTTCTGCGTGAGCGCAAGTATGTGCACATGGAAAAAAAGCGCTTCGTACCGACGGATATGGGCGAAATCGTGAACCGATTTTTGTGCAACTACTTCGCAGATATTGTGGACCCAGGTTTTACGGCGCAGATCGAGGATAAGCTTGATGCCGTGGCGCGTGGGGAGACGGCATGGAAGCCGGTGCTGCGTGCGTTCTGGAAGCCGTTCAAGGCGCGCGTGGATGAAACACAAAAGAATGTGAAGCGATCCGACGTAACGCATGAGGCCACGGATGAAACGTGTCCGGAGTGCGGACGCCCGATGGCCATCAAGCTCGGGCGATACGGCCGTTTTCTGGCCTGCACGGGCTATCCCGAATGCAGGCACGCCAGGCCGCTACCCACGGGCGAGGGCAAGGGTGAAGAACGCCCGGCTGATGAGCCGAGCGATCAGACATGCGACAAATGCGGTGCGCCGATGGTGGTCAAGCACGGGCGTTATGGGAAGTTTCTGAGCTGTTCGGCCTATCCGAAGTGCCGCAACAACCAGCCGCTGGAAAAGCCCGTGGATACCGGCGTGCCGTGTCCTGCCTGCGGAGAGGGCACGTTTCTGCAGAAGAAGTCACGGCGCGGCAAGATTTTCTATTCCTGCTCGGCCTATCCGAAGTGCAAGCAGGCGCTGTGGGACAAGCCGCTGCCCATTCCGTGCCCGAAATGCGGCGCGCCGTTTGTTACCGAAAAGCTCACGAAGCGCCGTGGCCTGGAGCATGTCTGCGCAGCTGAGGATTGCGACTGGCGCGAACAGATTGAGGCGCCCGTAGCCGCCTGAGCAGGTGTCAGCGCAACCTGAGACCCCGCCCCGGCTCAAGCTGGCGGATATACGCCCTGCCCGTCTTGCGGATCTCGATGCCATCTATGCGCTGAACTGTGCTGCCTTT
This sequence comes from uncultured Zetaproteobacteria bacterium, assembly GCA_964601765.1. Taxonomy (GTDB): domain Bacteria; phylum Pseudomonadota; class Zetaproteobacteria; order Mariprofundales; family Mariprofundaceae; genus SZUA-181. The sequence continues at coordinate 13,115 of CAZROR010000030.1, read as the reverse complement.
GCGGAGGCATGGACGCGGGAGGCGCTGGCGACAGCCCTGGCCACAGGGTGTGACTTCCATGTCTGGCCGGATGCCAGCGACCAGCTGGTGGCGTATGTGTTCTGCCAGAGCGTTGCCGATGAGTTGCACATTCTGCAACTGGCTGTGGCTGCACCATACCGGCGGCAGGGATATGCCCATCAGCTTTGTGGTTACGTGCTCGATCTCAAACGCCAGCAGGGTGTTCGCCGTGCTCTGCTGGAGGTGCGCGCATCAAATCTGGCTGCTGTCTGCCTGTACCGCAGGCTGGCCTTTACCGTGATCGGCAGGCGGCACGGCTATTATGCCGCACATGGTGATGGCGTCGGGAGGGAGGATGCCATCGTCATGGCAAGGGCGCTGTGAAGCGGCATTTTCCCCTGAAAATGGCTTGTTTTTCATAGGGATTTAATCACCCCGTTTGCTTGACACTATTTGGTATGGCACCTATGTTCCCCTGGCTTCACACACACAGGGGCTGGCAAGCAGAAACCATGAAACTTAGCGGTGCGGAAATCTTTGTTGAGTGTCTGAAACGGGAAGGAGTCGAAATTATTTTCGGCTATCCCGGTGGTGTCGTGCTGCCCATTTACGACGAGATATTCAAGAAGGATTACTTCCGGCACATCCTGGTTCGGCACGAGCAGGCGGCACTGCATGCCGCCAACGGCTATGCGCGCGCCAGCGGCAAGTGTGGCGTGGCACTGGTGACATCCGGCCCGGGTGCGACGAATGCCGTTACCGGCCTGGCCGATTCGCACATGGATTCGATTCCGACCGTCTGCTTTTCCGGCCAGGTGCCCACGGCGATGATCGGCACCGATGCCTTTCAGGAGGCCGATACGGTGGGCATCACGCGTTCGGCCACGAAGCACAACTTTCTGGTCAAGCGGGTTGAAGACCTGGCGCTGACAATCCGCCGTGCCTTCCATATCGCCACAACCGGCAGGCCTGGCCCGGTGCTCGTGGATATTCCGAAGGATATCTGCATTGCCACCTGTGAGTTCCGCTATCCCGAAAAGGTGGAGATGCGCTCCTACAAGCCGGTAACGCGCGGCCATTCGGCACAGGTGAAAAGGGCGGTCAAGGCCATGCTGTCCGCCAGGCGGCCGGTAATTTACAGTGGCGGCGGAGTCATGAACTCGCGTGGCAGCGCAGCGCTGCTGACCGAGCTGGTGCGCAAGCTGAATTTCCCCGTTACCCAGACACTGATGGGTTTGGGCGGTGTGCCCTATGACGACGGGCATTTCCTCGGCATGCTGGGCATGCATGGCACCTATGAGGCCAACATGGCCGTGTCTCATTGCGATCTCCTGATTGCCATTGGCGCCCGTTTCGATGACCGCGTAACCGGCAAGCTTGATGCCTTTGCCCCTGAGGCGAAGGTGATTCACGTGGATATCGACCCATCATCCATTTCCAAGAATGTGCATGCGCACCTACCCATTGTCGGTGATGTCAAGGTGGTGCTCGGCCAGCTGCTGAAGGAACTGGATGCGGCCAAGGGCACACCCGATGCCGAGGCGCTGAAGGTCTGGTGGCATCAGATCGGCGAGTGGCGCAGCCGCGACTGCCTGAACTTCACGCAGGACATGAGCGGCCCGATCAAGCCCCAGTACGTGATCGCACAGCTGCACGAGAAGACGAACGGGGATGCCATCATCACGACCGAGGTGGGCCAGCATCAGATGTGGGCTGCACAGCTTTACGGCTTCAGGCAGCCGCACCGCTGGATCACGTCCGGCGGCCTGGGCACGATGGGCTTCGGCCTGCCCGCGGCCATTGGCGCCCAGCTCGCTCATCCGGACGCGACCGTCATCGACATTGCGGGCGAATCCTCGCTGCTGATGAACATCCAGGAGTTGTCCACAGCCATGCAGAGCAAGCTGCCGGTGAAGGTGGCGATTCTGAACAACGGCTTCATGGGCATGGTGCGGCAGTGGCAGGAGATGTTTTTCGGTTCGCGCTATTCGCACTCGTATTGCGAGTCGCTGCCGGACTTTGCCAAGGTGGCCGAGGCCTTCGGTGGCGTGGGCTACCGCATTGAAAAGCCCGAGGATGTCGGGCCTGTGATTGAAAAGGCGCTTGCCATCCGGGATCGCTTCGTGCTCATGGACTTTGCCGTGACGCGCGAGGAAAACGTCTATCCGATGGTGCCGGCCGGCGCGGCGCTGAGTGATATGGTGCTCGCATGAAACACACAATTACGATTCTCGTGGAAAACGAGTTTGGTGTGCTCACACGTATCGCTGGCCTGTTTTCGGCACGCGGCTACAACATTGAAACGCTGAATGTGGCGCCGACCGTGGATGCCACGGCCAGCCGCCTGACGCTGGTGACACGCGGCAATGAAAAGGTGATTGAGCAGATCAAGAAGCAGCTCAACAAGCTGATTCCGGTGATCCGCGTCGAGGATCTGACGCATGAGGCGCACATGGAGCGCGGCATGATGCTCGTCAAGGTGCGGGCCACGGAGAAGACGCGGGCCGAGGTGCTGCGCATGGCCGAGGTGTTTCGCGCCAATGTCGTGGATGTATCGGAGTCCAGCTACACGCTGGAGCTGACCGGCAAGGAAAACAAGCTGATGGCCTTTCTGCGCATGCTGGAGCCGCACGGCATTATCGAGATGACGCGCACGGGGCCTGTCGGCATGCGCCGTGGTGCCGAGGGCTTCACCGTAGACTGAGTACGTCCCCCGTGCGATGGGGACCTGTCCTGTTTCGTGTATTTTTATATCCATCCTTTACCTATCGCCTGTTCCGGCAGCGCTGAAGAATAACGTTGCCATCTTGCAGTCTGATCTCAGGCGAAGTAATATAATGTCATTGACATCGATTGAGGTGATAAAGTGTCCCAGATAACAGCGCGCCTGCCGGATGAGATGGTTAAGGCCATCGACCACGTGGCACAAACCCTGCATCGTTCACGGGCGGATATTATTCGCAAGTCCATTGAGCATTACCTGGAAGATTTTAACGATTTGAATACTGCGATTGAGCGGCTGCGCGATCCCGCCGATGAAGTGCTGGACTGGGAGCAGGCCAGGCGTGACCTTCTCGCTTAAAATCAAGTCCAGTGCGTTTAAGGAACTCAGACGCACCAACAAACCGGATCGCATACGCATCATTGCCGCTATTGATCAATTACCTGCGAACCCGTGGGTGGGAAAATTACTGAAAGGTGAACTTTCCGGTTTGCGCCGGATCAGAGTGGGAGATTATCGGGTGGTGTATGAGATTCACGAACAGCAGGTGGTGATTCTGGTGGTGCGGGTTGCTCATCGGAAGGATGTTTATCGCTAGTGATTGGCATGTGAAAGATAGATGTCGGTGCGAAAGTTGCCGTCGTCACATGATGAGCAGCGCTCTCGAACCCGCCCCGTATGATATTTTCGTGATGAGTACGGGGCCTGTTGACATGCGCTGTGGCGCCGAGGGCTTCACCGTCAACTGATCCGCCTCTATGCAATAGAGGCCAGACGCCACCTTAGTAGTCCAGCCAGTGCTCTGACTTACTCTGCCTTTGCGCCGTGTTCGCTTAGCCAGCGCCATGCTGCGGCGACAGTGACAAACGATCCCAGTGCCAGAAAGTGGCCGCTGTCGCGGGCGGTAATCTCTGCAGCCAGTGCATCCTCCACGCATGCATATGTTGCATCACAGCCGCCCCGGTAGCGCGGCGGGCCGATGAGCCGGCGGGTGTATGGCCGGAGCATGGACAGGGCCGGGCCAAGGTCGCGATCGGTGCGCGGGAATACGAATATCGCGTCGAACGGCTCGGCCAGCACCGGCAGTGAAGGCAGCAGCGCTTCAATGGCATGCAGATTGTGCGCCGCATCCAGCCAGATATTGCGGCCACCGGCACTGACATGTTGCAGCCTGCCGGGAATATCCGCCTGTGCGACAGCCGCTGTTGCCGCATCATCAGTGATGGAAACCTGGCCGCGTTTGCGCAGGTGCCGGACGGCCGCCAGTGCCAGCGCGGCATTGATGCGCTGGTGCTCACCCGCGGCCCGCAACGCCGGCAGGTCATCGGGCACGGTCGCAAAGACCACGTCCGGCCGGTGCGCGGCGAGCACATCAGCCACCTCCGCGTCTTGTGGGGCGCTGATGGCATCAGCACAGCCGTCCATGGCGGCGGCCTTTTCCCGGGCAATGTCCGGCAGGCTGTCTCCGAGCCATGCCTGGTGATCCAGTGCGATCGGGGTAATCAGCGCCATGTCCGCCGGCACGGCGGTGGTTGCATCGAGGCGTGCGCCCACGCCTGCCTCCAGGATTTCTACATCCACACCGGCATCGGAAAAGCATGCCAGTGCCAGGGCCGTGGCCGCCTCGAAGTAGGATGCGCCACAGGCCAGCGCGGCGGGCATGATGTCCCGCAGCCGGGCTGTCAGCGTGGCGTCATCAGCCGGCACGCCGTTGATACGAATGCGTTCGTTAAAGCGTAGAATATGTGGCGAGGTGTACAGGCCGACGCTTAAGTCCGCGGCGTGCATCGCGGCAGCGAGCATGAAGGCCGTTGAGCCCTTGCCGTTGGTGCCGGCAACACGGATGCGCAGCCCGGGGCGGCGCAGGGACATCTCCTGCAGCAGACGCTGCATGCGCGCATGTCCCGGCCGGTAGTCGCGGTCGGCAGCGGCGCTGCCGAGCTGCTCCAGCCAGGCTTCCACACTGTCGGATTTTGTCATGTCGCCAGCCTGTTGCCGGAGAAACGGCTCAGTCGGGTTGCCGGTAGGGTCGATGGGTCAGGTGAGTCAGCATTGTGCGCAGGTAATCCCGCAGTTCACGGCGATCGACGACCGCATCAATCAGGCCTTTTTCGAGCAGAAACTCCGCGCGCTGGAATCCCTTGGGCAGGGTTTCGCCGACGGTTTCCTGGATAACACGCGGGCCGGCAAAGCCGATGAGGGCGCCTGGCTCGGCCAGGATGACATCACCCAGCCATGCCACCGATGCGGATACACCGCCCATCGTCGGGTCGGCGAGCAGGCAGATGAACGGCAGCCCGGCCTCATGCAGGAGCCGGGCGGCTGCCGAGGTTTTGGCCATCTGCATCAGGCTCAGGACACCTTCCTGCATGCGCGCACCACCGGATGCCGTGATGAGCAGATAGGGGCAGCGCTTTTCCAGCGCCCGCTCCATGGCGCGCGTGATCTTTTCGCCCACGACCGAGCCCATGCTGCCGCCCATGAAACCGAACTCGAAAATGGATACGGAAACCGTGTGGCCGCCGATATCGCCCAGGTAGTTGCGCACGGCCTCCTCGGGCCCCGCCTTCCTGGCGGCTTCCTTGATTCTGTCCCGGTAGCGCTTCCGGTCCTTGAAGCCGAGCGGGTCCTCGGATCGCAGCTCGGTGTCGTAGGCCTCGAAGCTCTCCGGATCGAACAGCAACTCGGCCCTTTCCTTCGCACCGATACGCAGGTGATGATTGCATTTGGGGCAAACCGAGGCATTGCGTACCAGCTCTTTGTTGTACAGCGCCTCCGCACAGCCTGGGCACTTCACCCACAGGCCATCAGGGGTGCCCGATTTTCCCGGGCGCAGAATGCTTTTGGGGCGCTCGATCAGACGCGTGATCCAGTTATTCATGTACCGCCCTTAGTTAAAACAGCAGTTCATCCACCTGCGTCAGCATGCGCAGGTTCGGAAGATTCAGGGCCTGCACCTCGGCCGTCATGATGTTGAGGGTCTCCGGCTTCATGTGATACAGGTACACGGGCACCTTGCCAAGCTGACTGAATTTTTTCAGCTCCGCAACGAGGCCGTTTGGTGTCAGGTGGCCGCTGATCTCCGCAAGGTGCTCATGTGCGTTGGGGAAGGAACAGTCGACAATCACGCCTTTCAGGTTGGGCTGCCGGTTTGCAATTTCCCAGATACGGTCAGTGTGCCCGGTATCCGCCGTGTAAATGAACTGCACATCGCCTTCTTCCAGCAGGAAGCCCGTGCACGGCACCGGGTGGTTGACGCCGATGGCTGTGATGCGCACACCATCGACCTCAATGGCCGCTTCGGGGTCAATATCGGCCAGGCAGATGATCGGGTCCTGCTTGTTCGGGATACGCGTGAAATCCGGCCAGATGGTGTTGTTCAGGAAGTGGTCACGCAGTACGGCGATATTTTCCGGCAGGCTGTAGACAGTGAAGCTCGGGTTCTCCTTGCTGCCGCCCAGGCGTTTCAGGGAGCGGTTGTCGGCCAGAAAGGCAATGTCCTTGATGTGATCCAGGTGTGTATGCGAGATGAAGATATGGCGGATACGGTGCTGCTCTTCGAGCGTCAGGGCCTCCGTGGGCGAGCCGGCATCCAGCAGAATGCTGTCGTTGACGAGAAACGAGGTCAGGTGAAAGCCCAACAGCTGCCCGCCGTAGCAACCGAGCACCTTGATTCTCAAGCGTTTCCTCCCGATGCGTCCGATGTCAACGCCGACCGGATTTTATCGGCCGCGTCTCCCAGAGACTGAATCATGGCACATGAATCGGAAAGATGCTCGGAAATTTGTTGCACAAAGTGGCTGCCGATGACCACGCCATCGGCAAATGCGGCAATATCACGTGCCTGTGCCGGTGTTTTGATGCCGAAGCCAACGCACACGGGCAGCGCTGAGTGCTTACGGATGGCATCAACATGCCGGCGGATGTCGGTGATATCCCCGGCTCTGGCACCGGTGATGCCGGTCAGGGAAACATAGTAGATAAAGCCGCTTGCGCCGGCCGCCACGCACCGGATTCTCTCCTCTGACGAGGTCGGCGCCAGCAGGCGGATGCTGTGCAGGCCGTGTGCATGGAGCGTGCTATCCATGGCCGCGGACTCCTCGGGCGGCAGATCCACGAGCAACACGCCATCGGCACCGGCACGGGCAGCCTCTTCGGCAAAGCGCGTATAGCCCGGGGCAAAGGCCGTGTTCGCATAGCCCATGAGCACGACGCCCAGCGCCGGGTGGCTGGCCCGCAATTCGCTGACGAAACGGAATACGTCATCCATATGCGTGCCGGCAGCCAGTGCCCGTTCACTGGCCGCCTGAATCACCGGCCCGTCCGCCATGGGATCGGAAAACGGCATGCCGATTTCGATGATATCCACGGCCCTGGCCAGCCGTTGCAACAGTTGCAGCGATGTGGCCGGATCGGGGTCACCCGCCGTCAGGTAGCCGATCAGGGCCGCCCGGCCCTCATCCTGGCAGCGTGCGAAACATGTGGCCAGCCTGTCGTGGCTCATGACAGCGAATCCATGCCGCCCATGCCAAGATGCTCGCAAACGGTGTTCAGGTCCTTGTCACCACGGCCCGAAAGGTTGACCAGCAGCAGCGCATCACTGTCCATCTCCGCGGCCATGCGCATGGCTGCAGCAAGGGCATGACAGGATTCGAGCGCCGGCAGAATGCCCTCGGTACGCGCCAGCCGCTGGAAGGCATCGAGTGCCTCGTCATCCGTTGCCGCTGTCAGCTCCAGCCGGCCTGCCTGGTGCATGGCGGCCAGTTCCGGTCCGACACCCGGATAATCCAGGCCGGCCGAGATGCTGTGTGTGCCCTGGATCTGGCCCTCGCCATCCTCCAGCAGATAGGTGAGGTTGCCGTGCAGGATGCCCGGCCTGCCTCTGGCCAGGGATGCGGCATGTGCATCGCCGGAGAGCCCGTGCCCGGCCGCCTCCACGGCCACGAGGCGGATATCGTCATCACGCAGGGCATGCAGCAGGCCCATCGCATTGGAGCCGCCGCCGACGCAGGCAATGGCTACATCCGGCAGCCTGCCCGTCTGCTTCAGACACTGGCGACGCGCCTCCTCGCCGATCACGGCCTGAAACTGGCGCACGAGCAGCGGATAGGGATGCGGGCCGGCAACGGTGCCGATGATGTAGAACGTGTCGCGACAGCTCGCCACCCAGTCACGCAGCGCCTCATTCAGGGCGTCCTTGAGGGTGGCAGTGCCGGAATCCACGGGAATGACGCTGGCGCCGAGCAGGCGCATGCGGAAGACATTCGGCGCCTGCCGGCGCATGTCCTCGCGCCCCATGTAGACATCGCACTGCATGCCGAACATGGCGGCGACCGTGGCCGTAGCCACGCCGTGCTGACCGGCGCCGGTTTCGGCAATGACGCGTTGTTTGCCCATGCGGCGGGCGAGCAGGCCCTGACCGATGGTGTTGTTGATCTTGTGCGCACCGGTATGGGTCAGGTCCTCACGCTTGAGCAGGATGCGCGCACCGCCGATGTCCCTGGACAGCCGCTCGGCGTGGTACAGCGGCGTGGGCCGGCCGACATACTGGTCGAGGAGGCGCAGGCGTTCGGCCTGAAAGGCCTCATCCTGCCAGGCCTCTTCGAAGGCAGCCTCCAGCTCCTGCAATGGCCCCATCAGCGTTTCGGCGACATAGCGGCCGCCGAAGTCCCCGAAGTGCCCGCCCGCATCCGGCGCGTGACTGGTCTTGAAGCTGTATGCAGGGCTGGAATCCGGTTGCACTATGTCTCCCGTACCGCCTGCCGCACGCTGGCAACAAAGCGGCTCATCTTTTCAGCATCCTTGATGCCGGGTGATCGTTCGATGCCGGAGGATACATCCACACCGTAAAATTGGCGAACGCCAAGCGCTGCGGCCACATTGCCGGCATCCAGGCCGCCGGCGAGGATGATCGGGCAGGGGTGCGTGAATGCCTGTAGCAGCGTCCAGTCGAAGCGTGTGCCGGTGCCGCCGTACACCCCCTCGGGTGCCCGTGCGTCCAGCAGCACGGTACAGTCGTAAGCCGCGGCCTGTTTCAGGTCGTGTGCCGTGCTGACAGGAATAGCCTTGATGACGCGACGCTGCTGTGTTCTGCAGAAGTCTGGTGATTCATCGCCATGGAGCTGCAACACATCGAGCGGGCAGGCGCGCAGGGTGGCATCGATATCCGCCTGGTCGGGATTGACGAACAGGCCGACGGTGGTGATGAACGGCGGCAGGGCGGCGATCATGTCTGCCGCCGTGTGCGGCGAAATGCAGCGCGGGCTCTTTTCATAAAACACGAACCCCAGCGCGTCCACGCCGAGGTCGGCGGCAGCCAGGGCGTCCTGCCTGCGGGTGATGCCACAGACCTTGATGCGGGGAAGGGGCTTCATCTGTGCAGACTAGCAAAACGGATGCTTTTCACGCTACCGGCATCTAGCCCGGATTTTTCATGAGGTCGCGGATGCATGGCGCGGGACAGGCGAGGCCGGGGCGCGCGTGCAGGCAAGAAGCATAGCCGTAGCTATGGTTTGCCGCCCAGGGCGCGCATCCGGCCCGGCCGGACAAGCCAGGCGCCGCGAAATGCAGGGCATTGTCATGCAAACAGCCTTTCATCCCGGCGCTGTGCCCTGATGCATCGCGTGTTCCACGCTGCAACGCATGGTCGTCATGAAAAATCCGGGCTAGAGTTTGAACATGGCTGCCGTCATGAATACCTATGCCCGCTATCCCGTCACGCTTGTGAAGGGCAAGGGGACGCGCGTATGGGATGATGCGGGAAACTGTTACCTGGATTTTGTTTCCGGCATTGCGGTGAACTCTCTGGGCCATGCGCATCCGCGGCTTGTCGAGGCGGTGAGCCGCCAGGCGGCCGAGATGCTGCACTGCTCCAACCTGTTCCACATTCCGCAACAGCAGCGCCTGGCGGAACGGCTGGCCGGCCTCTCCGGGCTGGACAGCGCCTTTTTCTGTAATTCAGGGGCGGAGGCGAATGAGGCAGCCATCAAGCTGGTGCGCAAATACTGGTTCGACAGGGGCAGCCCGCGGCGCACCGTTATCACGGCTGCGCGCTCGTTCCACGGGCGCACGCTGAACACGCTGACTGCCACAGGACAGGACAAGGTGAAGACGGGCTTTGATCCCCTGCCGCCGGGCTTTGCGCATGTGCCGCTGGGAGATATGCAGGCGCTGCGGGAAAAGGTTGGCCCCGATACCGCCGGTATCCTGCTTGAGCCCGTACAGGGCGAGGGCGGGGTATATGTCGCTGCGGCCAGCTATCTGCGCGATGTGCGCAAGCTGTGCGATGAAACGGGTATTCTGATGATGCTCGATGAGGTGCAGACCGGTATCGGCAGGACAGGGGAGATGTTTGGCTTTGAGCATACGGGTATGCGGCCGGATGTGCTCACGCTTGCCAAGGGCCTGGGCGGTGGCGTGCCGATTGGCGCCATGCTTGCCAGGCAGGAGGTGGCTGCATCGCTGGGCCCGGGAACACATGGCTCCACGTTTGGTGGCAACCCGCTTTCCTGTTCCGCGGCCCTGGCCGTGCTCGATGTGATCGGGAAGGAAGGTCTGCTGGAGAATGCCCAGGCACAGGGGATGCGTTTGCAGGCGGGCCTGGAGGCCCTGTGGGAGCGGCATGACGGGATTGTGGACGTGCGTGGCTGCGGGCTGCTTGTCGGCATGGAAATGGCGGAGGATGTGGCCCCGCTTGTGACAGCGTGTCGGGAAAGAGGACTGCTGTTGCTTTCGGCAGGCCCACACGTGTTGCGCTTCCTGCCGCCGCTGAATGTAACGGATGCGGAGATCAACGAGGCCCTGGCCATCGTGTCCGAATGCCTGAAGGAGCGCGTATGAAACATTTCCTCACCCTGCTGGATATCACGCCCGGGGAAGCGCGGAAGATTCTGAACCGGGCGCGCGAACTGAAGGCCTTGCAGGCAGCAGGCACACCACATCCGACACTGGCCGGCAAGACGCTGGGCATGATTTTCGACAAGGCCAGCACCCGCACGCGCGTATCGTTCGAGGTGGGCATGTATCAGCTCGGTGGCCATGCGCTGTTTTTGCAGTCCACGGCAACCCAGCTCGGCCGTGGTGAGCCGATTGAGGACTCGGCGCGTGTGCTGTCGCGCATGGTGGATGCCATCATGATTCGCACGCACGGCCACGATATCCTGCAACGCTTTGCCGAGTATTCGCGCGTACCGGTCATCAACGGCCTGACCGATCTGACGCACCCCTGCCAGATTCTGGCGGATGTGTTTACCTTCGAGGAGCATCGTGTGTCGATACGGGACAAAACTGTGGCCTGGATCGGTGATGGCAACAACATGGCGCACTCATGGATCAACGGCGCGGTCTGTTTCGGCTATCGCCTGAACATCGCCTGCCCGCCCGGCTACTGCCCGGACGACAAGCTGCTGGCGGCAGCCCGCGCCCTGGGCGCGGAGGTGGAGATGGTGCATGACCCGCTGGCCGCGGCAGCGGGCGCTGATCTGGTCACGACCGATGTCTGGGCCTCGATGGGGCAGGAGCAGGAGCAGGCCAGGCGCGAGAAGGCCTTTGCAGGCTTTCAGGTGGACGACCGGGTGATGGCCGAGGCGAAGCCGGATGCCGTGTTCATGCACTGCCTGCCGGCGCACCGGGGCGAGGAGGTGGCGGCCAGCGTGATCGACGGCCCGCAGTCCGTGGTCTGGGACGAGGCGGAAAACCGCCTGCACGCCCAGAAGGCATTGCTCGAGCACTGCCTGCTGGATTGAGGCTCCAATCTCTGCCGCCAGATTGACCCTGCCGGCACCGGCAATTAATGTGAATCCGAAGGCGATGCGAAAGGGCCGGGGCGCCGGTATTGGCCGCTACACACCCGCCTGCTCCATCGGGCGGATGATGTTTCGCGTTCCCGCTGACCGGAGCGTGCCCTTCCTGCCCGCCCCGGGTGAACACAGCATCGCTTCGTGGCCCTGTATTTCATCGGAAAACTTCAAAGCGTATCCAGCGGCGATATTGCCCTGGCTGTAAACTGCCCCACCACATGCGTGTAAATCATCGTCGTTTCCAGGCTCTTGTGGCCAAGCAATCCCTGAATCTCGCGGATATCCACGCCTTGCAACAGCAGATGCGTGGCAAAGCTGTGCCGTAGCGTGTGCAGGGAGGCGGGTTTCATGATGCCTGCTCGCTTCACGGCGCGTTTCATCGCCGCTTGCAGTGTTTTGTCGTACACATGGTGACGTCGTATCTTCCCCGATTCCGGATCGCGGGATAATGTGGCGGACGGGAACAGGTACTGCCAACCGAACTCCCGCCCTGCATTCGGGTATTTGCGCGCCAGCGCATCCGGCAGCCGGACCTCGCCGAATCCCTCCCGCAAGTCCTGCTCATGCAATCCGCGCACCCGTTTGATATGCTCGCGTAGCGGCTCAATCAGTGATATGGGCAACATGGTCGTCCTGTCCTTGTCTCCCTTGCCTGCGCGCACCATGACCAGGCCCTGATCGAAATTCACGTCTTGTACGCGCAGCCGCAGCAGCTCGCCCATGCGCAAGCCGGTTCCGTAGAGCAGTTCCAGCATCAGCCGGTAAGGCGGTTCGGCGGCATTCATGACCGCCCTCACTTCATCGGGCGAAAGCACGACAGGCAGCCGCTTGCCACGCCGGGCGCGAACACTCTGCGGCAAACCGCGCGTATCTATGTGCAAAATATCCCGGTAAAGCAGAAGCAGGGCGTTAAACGCCTGATTCTGCGTGGAGGCGCTGACCTTTTTGCGCGTGGCCAGATAACTGATGAAATCCCGAAACGCGGCCAGATCAGGCTGCCCGCCGCCCCGATTCTCAAGCCAGGAGAAAAAGCGGCGCATCCACTGAACATAGGTTTTCTCGGTATTCGGCGCATAGTGCTTGATACGCATCCATTCGTGGACGCGCGGCGCAACATCATCCCATCCTGCGCATGACACACCATTGTCGCCAGCCTCATCAGCGCTGCGGAAGTGATGATAATAAAGAATGGCGGCATCCCGTGCCTGGGCAATCTGCCACGGTTCATAGCGCGCCTGCTGCTCCAGGCTGTGCGCAAACCGATCCAGCACCTGCTCGAACGCCTCGCCGCGATGACCCCGAGCAAATGCGAGGAACATCTCGACCCATCGCTGCATATAAGGCGCAATCCTGGCCTGTACAAATCCCCGATCCACCAAAAAACAGCGAAATTGCTCGCCAATTTTGTGAATGCCATCCATGCGTGAATATTGCATTTCCATACTATATATATCAAGGGATAGCATGATAACAGTATCATATAGCGCCCCCGATTAATTTGACACCAGACACCCATGTTCATACGGTTGCAGTGTCATTGCTGTTGGAGGAGGAGTTCAACCGGTGAATGTAGATTCATACATAATAAGAAGTTA
>CAZROR010000029.1:0-19918 GCA_964601765.1 uncultured Zetaproteobacteria bacterium | reverse complement strand
ATGCCTTTGAAGTGCTTGACAGCGGGTAATGGGTCGACATATGGTGCGGGCTTAGGGAATTTCATAGGGGGGTGAAATGAAGGGTGCAACCTGGCTAAACATCGTGGTGGGAATGACCACTGGCATGGGCAATGGCTCCGTGTTTACGCTGGCTTTCATGTTGAATCTTGGTCGTGGGGGCTTCCAGGAATGGGGAGGCTGGGGCATGGATGCCTACTGGCCCGTGACCTACCAGGGATTCAGCGATTTCATGATGATTCTTTTTGGTATCGCATTTGTCATTCTGATGGGCTATACGCTGAAGCAGCATGCCGTGCTTGAGGGACAGGAAGCCTGATACACGCCATCCGGCTGCGTGCAAATCGCGACTGATCAAAGTTAAAGGGGGGTTCAAATGGAGACTATTGCTGCGATTCTGGGGATTATGCTTGCATTCTCGAGCATGTGGTTTGCCTGGTATCTGTTGATGCCGGGTCAGCATGACGAAGCGCACGAGGACTAATCCGCGCTCCTGATCGCCTTCGGGCGCTTTGCGTCATAACCGCGTCATAACCTTTATTCATTTATCTGGCACTATTTTCTTATTGATAGGAGGGGTTGATTCATGCTGAAGTATTTGTTTGCGAAAGAGGAGGATATCCCGCAGGGATCTGCGGCGGTGTTCTTTGCATTTTCGTCAATTCTGTGGTTCATTGTGGGTACTGGTCTGGGCTCATTCAATGCCGCCAAGCTGGCCTTCCCGGACTGGTTCACAAATTCATATATGTTCCAGTTTGGGCACATGCGCCAGGTGCATGTGATGGCTGTGATTTTTGGCTGGATTGCCATGGCATTTGCCATGTCGATGATGTATATCACGCCGGCGCTGGGCAACACCAAGCTCTGGAGTGAGAAGCTCGGCATCTGGAACTGCCTGCTGTGGAATGTCGGCCTGGCGTTGGGTGAAGCATTGCTGTGGTCAGGCGTCACCTCCGGTCGTGAGTATTCCGACTTCATCTGGCCAATCGACCTATACATTGCTGTGTTCATGGCTATTCCCTGGGCGTTGAATGTCTGGATGACCGTGATCAACCGACGCACGCAGGGCATTTATACAACCAACTGGTTCTTTGCCGCCTGTGTGTTTATGACGATTATCGTGTTCCTGATCGGTAACATGCCGGAGTGGCTGCATCTTACGGGCCTGAATGAAGGCTATATGACCTGGTGGTTTGCCCATAACATCCTGGGACTGCTAATTACGCCGGTGGCCGCAGCCATTACGTACTACATGATTCCAAAGGTGACGGGTAACCCACTGTACTCCCATCGTGTTGGCCATCTGCACTTCTGGTCCATCGTCGTGTTCTACTCCACGCCTGCGGCACATCATCTCATGAGCTCACCGCTGCCGGAATGGCTGAAGTCCTTTGCCTCCGTGGAAGGCGTGTTGATCCTGGTGCCGGCTATCGCCTATGTCTGCAACATCCTGCTGACGATGCAGGGCAAGTGGACAATGTTCGTGCAGAATATCGAGGTAAAGTTCACGATGACGGGTGTATTCCTGGCTATTCCGCTAAATATGCAGGGTGGCTTCCACCAGACACGCGCCATTAACTGGTACATCCATGGTACGGGCTGGATCGTGGCACACGCGCACCTTGCACTGCTCGGCTTTTCAACATTTGCCGAGGCTGCTGCAGTCTACTATGGCCTCCAGGTATTGCTGCGGCGCAAGCTTTATTCGCTGTCCCTGGCCAATTTCCATTTCTGGATGCTGATCATCGGCTTTTCGCTGTACTGGACCTCGATGACGATTGCCGGCCTGATTCAGGGCGCGGGCAAGGTTTATGAGGTGCCGTACATCGATGTGGTGATCGCTGAGCATCCGTACATGGTTGTACGCTGGCTGGGCGGAACGATGGTGTTCCTCGGCAACATCGTCTGGCTGTATAACATGTGGATGACCGCGCGTGCTGGCGATGTCGTGCCTGAAGGCCGTCAGCCGCACGAGCTGGCCTACGTCCGCTAAGACTCAGGGCGGCCGTGCAAACGGCCGCCCCTGCTATACGCCAGACAAGAAAGCATTTTGCAGTTTTTAGATTATGAGGGAGGAGTGAAAAGTGGCTTTTAGAGAATACAAGGTAGGATCGATTTGCTTTGGCCTTGCTCTGAGCATGTCGATGATGATTACAATCTTTTTCCCCGGTATGGACATTTCCAGTATCGCCGCAACCGAGGTTTCACTGGATAAGCAGCTGACTTATGGCTACGAGTCCGGCTTTAACTACTGGGATCCGTTCCTGCAGGGCAAGAACAAGCCCCTGAAGGTGACGCTGACAAAGGATCCGCGTACCGGGGCAAAAATCGATAAAACAACAGCCTATGTCTTCAAGGCGGGCGTTCCGTTTCCGAGCGGCTTGCAACATACGCGCATCCTGGGTGAGGGCCCGGAGATGCTGAGCAAGCGACTGGGGCATATTGATTCGGCGAGCATGGACGAGGGGGCCGTGTTTCTCGTGCGGGTCGGTACGTACCAGGGCAAGGACACGCCCTACATTGAGAATGCTACCGCGACGCGCGGCTGGAAGCCGGGCCAGGTGCTTGCCACTGCAGGTGATGCGAATACCTCGTATGCCGGAGCAGGCAAGACGATGTTTATTCGTGAAGGCTGCTGGTGGTGTCATACGTTGCTGCCGGAGGAAACGCAGGACTGGCAGACCTTTGGCCGTCCACCGATGACCGGTGACTTCAACGGTGAATCTCCGACTGCCTTCGGTTCGGACCGAAAGGCACCTGACCTGCTGCATGTCGGTTCACGCAATTCGTCACGTGAATGGATGATGCTGCACTTCTTCAATCCACGCCTCGTGCAGCCGCACTCGATCATGCCTCGCTACAATTATCTCTGGGGCGACAAGGATGCGCATGGCAATCCGATTGATCTCGCCAAGTGGAGTGAGGAGTATCAGGAATACTACGAGGGCAAGCGTGTTTATCCGCCGGAAGTGCCGGATTATGCGCCGGACAGCGAAGCACGCTATCTGATCGACTTCGTGCTGAATCTTAAATAGGAGGGGATAATGGCAGACTTAGGACACTGGAGGCTGGACAATCCGCTGTACTCGCTTACGGATGATGAACAGAACCAGAAAGCAAAAGACGTTTGGGAGGGTGAGAGCCTGGGTGGCATCAAGGAGAATAATGCTCCACTGCCACGTCCGGTGATTGGCCTGCTGGCACTGACCATTTTTACCGCATTCGCCATTACCTTCCCGCTCTGGGGGCAGCGACCGACTGCGGCTATTTATGCGGACTACGTGCCACTGCTGAAATCGGTAGACGTGCAGCAGATACTGAACAATCCGACGCTTTCACCAGCTGTTGCGAACGACAAGGCGATGGCGCTGATCGTAAATACGCTGAAGCAGTACGACTCGAAGTACGCCTTCCAGCGTGACCAGCATCCGATCACGATGGATCAGCTGCGTATCATCGCGCCACAGATTGTGGAGCTGCAGAGCAAGGGCGTGGATCTCGAGGAATATGAGGTCATCGGTGACAAGGTGTATCTGCAGAATTTCTTTGGACGCACGAAGGAGGATGGAACCATCGAGCGCAAGCAGCCCTGGTGGGACAAGGGCTACACAATCGATGTGTTCTATATCATCTACTTCTGTGTTGCGGTATTGATTGCAGTGAAGCGATTGCCACACTTCTCGTGGAAGCCGGACCACAGTAAGGCACATTAAGGAGGATTGATATGATTAACATGGACAACCCGCAATTTGGTGGCCTGCTGGTGATTCTTATCGCCCTTGTCGGTCCAGTGGTGTATAGCTTTTTTATTGATAATCACAAGAAGGGAACGCCCGATCCGCGCAAGGTAAAGTTCTAGTCGGGCGCATGAGAAAGAAAGCGCCGCCTTCCTGGGGCGGCGCTTTTTTCATGGCGCCCCATGGGCACCACGTCTATAATGCAACCCCATGTATTTGCTAGCTGCACGGGCCGCTGATGGCACTGCCGAGCCAATTTACAATTTTGGTGTTGAAAGTCTCAAAAGCCATGAATACAGCGTAGGCATCTTTGTTTTCATGATGATCGGCATTGCCCTGTTTGTCGGCATCATGGTCATTTACATGAAGCCAGGCCAGGGCAGCCCGATGAAGAAGGGTGAATGGTATATGATGGGCGCCATTTTGCTTGGCGTAATTGCGGCCTCGATCCTGGCCGCGCTTCAGATGCTTGAAGGGTATCTGTTCTAGGAGGTGTGCGATGTTTGAATTCAGTGATGGATGGACGATTTACATCTGGCTGATTGCGGGGGCAATGATTTTGATTGCCGTGGTTATTGGCCTGCGATGGGCGGCAAAGAATGAGCAGTTTGATGAGGACATCAAATACCTGGTGTTCGACGATGGTGATGAGGACAAAATGAGTCCTGAGGAATTCGCCAAATACAAGGAAGTAACTAAGCGGCAGGAGAAGCGCCGCCAGGAAGTGCTTGCTGCGAGGGCGGCAGCTAAAAAGGAGCCCAAGCGCGCCGCCTGAGCTCCTTCGATGAGAAAAGGTGAGTGGCTTATTGCGGCAGCCATTGCGGTTGTCGTCGTTATTGCTCTCATCGAGGGGTTTTGGCCAAGGGCTGAGAACTCTACACCGGATCCAGGCATCCCTTTTTACAGCACGGCACCGAAGGCGCTGGCACGGGAGGCGTCGGACCTTTACCGCGAGCTTGGCTGTCGCGATTGTCATGTATTGTGGGGGGTACGCAATATCATGCAGTTTGTGCCTGCGCCAAGCCTTGATGGTATCGGCTCGCTGCGGAATGAAGGCTGGCTGTATCGCTATCTTTCGGCGGACAACCCGCAGGCCATTCTACCGTCCCGTATGAAACAGAAATATCGCATGCCCTCATATGCCAGCCTGCCGGAGCACGAGCGCCGCCTGCTGGCGCGCTATCTTGCCAGCCTGAAGGTGAAAGACTGGTATCTGGAGCAGACACGAAAAGCGGAATACGAAAAACTGACCGGCATGCCCTATCCCGGAAATGCAGACAGACTAAAACTGAGCGGAGGCAAATGACGTGAGCACAAAAATGCTGAAAGTCCTGGTTTCCATCGGCATTGGCTGTGCCATGATTTACTTTGGTGGTCGTGTTCTTGGTGTGCGCCTGGAGCTATTCTGGGGGCTCTCCACGTACAGCCTGGCATGGATTTCGGTGCTCTTTGTGCTGCCCTTTGTTACGGGTGGCATCATTGGCTGGCTGTATGGTCCCGGTGGCAAGATTGTGGCCCATTTCCCCCCTCTGATCGTACATGGCATGAACTATATCCAGACCATGAATCATGGTGCTCCCCACGGCTCCAGCCTGATGCCACTGGGCTGGTGGGGGCTGTATGCACTGCTGACCATGGAGTTCTGTGCCTTCGGTGCTTTTGCCGGAGAGTTTTTGTTGCAGAGAGCTGTCGTGGCACGACGCGACCGTCAAAGTGCGGAATCGGGTGAAGGCTAGGATGCAAATGTCCTCCCGCCGGGCCCGTGGGTTTCGGCGAAAACTTAGTGACAAGCAGATTGCAAGGCGAAAGCGTTACCTGGCTGCCGTCGGCATTACCTGCATCGTGGCGGTCATGGTATTCGGCTCCCTGCACGCGATTTCACTCGGAGAGAGCCGTCTGCAGCATATACGGGATAAAGCGGGCTATGATCTCTCCGAACTGGATAGCCATATCCGGGCAGCCGGAGAAGATCTACAGATCCACGCGGTGAGTGAATATGGCAGCAAGCAAACGTCCTACAGCACGGCTGAGGCAAAGGCACTGCTTAGGCCTGCCCAATGGCAGGAGCTTGCCACCATGCGCCTGGTACCGGCCGGAGCATTCACCATGGGGACAGATATATTCCGGGCTGATGATCAGGACAAGCCTGCCCACAAGGTGGTACTGCCGGCTTTTCGCATGGATACGTACCCTGTGACCAATGCCGAATATGCGCGGTTTGTTGCAGAAACAGGACGCAGGCCTCCCAGCAGCTGGCCGAAAGGGAAAATTCCTGCTGGAGAAGAGATGTCTCCCGTCACACTTGTCTCGTGGCATGACGCCCGTGATTTTTGTGTCTGGTCAGGTGGCCATCTTCCATCCGAGGCACAGTGGGAAAAGGCAGCGAGGGGTACCGATGGGCGGCGTTGGCCATGGGGAAACCATATGGATGCGGCTCGCCTGAATACCTACTATAACGTCGGCCACGCCACACATGTCACGCAATATCCACAAGGCGCCAGCCCTTATGGTGTCATGGATATGGCAGGAAATGTCTATGAATGGGTGGCCGATGACTTTGCGCCCTATGCGGGCTCGCATGCTCCGGCCGACCTGTTCAAGGTCAAGGTGCCAAAGGTGCTTTCGGCCGAGGACAGGTCAAAGAAGACGGTGGACCTAGTGGTTGTCGAGGGGCAGAAATACAAGGTGCTGCGTGGTGGGTCATGGAACAGCGATCCTTTTTCCACGACTACCTATCACCGAAACTATGAATCGCCAAACAAGGCGTCTGATTTTATTGGGTTTCGCTGCGCCGCTGAGGCTGCGGAGCAAAAGGAGAGGTGATGCATCAACGGTATAAAACGGCATTCCCCGGCAAGGTGCTCAGTATCATGGCTGTTGTCGTTGCTGTACTGGCCAGCGCCACACCGGCCTATGCGCTGGACAGTTATCGCTATTTGCATGTCAAGCTGGACACGGTCTGGATTTTTTTCGTATTTCTGTTTTTCCTCGTTTTTGCACCGATGATTATCATGGCCGTGCTCTACTGGTGGCATGCGACAAAAAAGTCGGGAAATGATAAAGCCGCGGAGGAATAATTCGGCATGCGCTTACTGTTTGTGGTTATGGCTGTCTGTCTGGTGTCATTGGGTGGCTCCCTTTCCGGGCATGCTGCGGAAGCGCCCGGGTCATCGCTTCAGATCCTGCAAAGCTTCGGCAATCAGGAGGAGGGTGGTGTCCTGAAGGTTCCGGACAAGCGCCGGCATGAGGTGCTTTTTCTGATGGGCATCAGTCTTATTGTCCTGTTATTGATTACGGTGGCACTGGGCATTTCCATGGTGGTGTTCGGCAAGGAAGTGTTTGTCGCACACATGCTTTTTGCCGGCCTGAGTACAACGCTGGCCATTGCCCATGCCATCGTTGCCGTTGTCTGGTTTTATCCGTTCTGATGAAGATTTTTCATGGGGTCAGGCGCTGGGGTTAGCCCGAATATGGCGGCACCGCTGTTTCCGCGTTGCATGATCGTCGTTGTATACACCATTTCCGGCGTGTTGGCGCTTGCCTACGAAGTGTTGTGGATGCGCATGCTGTCATTGCTGTTCGGCGTCAGCATCTTTGGTGTGGTCATAACGGTGGCAGCCTTCATGGCAGGGCTGGGTTGCGGCAGTCTGGCCGGCGTCCGCCTCATGCTTTCACCACAACGGGCCCTGCGCCTGTTTGCCGCCCTGGAGGGGTTTGTCGCCCTGTATGCCCTGGCACTTCCCATGCTCGAGCATGGCATGGCCGGCCTGCTCACCGGGGTGTCCGGTCTGGGCATGTGGTACGCAGTGCAGAACATGGCGGCCTTTCTTTTGCTGTTTATTCCCGCGATGGCGATGGGCTGTGGATTTCCACTGATTCTGAAGGCAGCCCGCGGGCATGCCTCGCTGGCCACGATGTATGGCATGAATACGCTGGGCGGTGCTGTGGGAGCCCTGTTGCCGTTGCTGCTCCTGCCGTGGCTTGGCTGGTCGGCCTCCGTGCGTCTGCTGGCTTTTGTCGGGTTTGGCATATGTGCCGCTTCCCTGTTTCTGGCCAGGCACATCGAACATGCCGCTCCGGAGCATGCAGGGTCCGGCCGCCATCGGCCGAAAGCGAGGTTTTTATTTGCCTACGCGCTCATTGGTGTCGCCTCGCTTACGCTGGAGGTCGCCTGGACACGGGTGTATGGCATGCTGATGTTGCGCACGGAATACGTGTTGGCCGTGATACTGGCAGTTTTTCTTTTCGGCATTGCCATCGGCAGCGTATGGGCACGACGCCTGGCAAGTGAGCGCTGGCTGTCGTACATGCCCGTGCTTGCCGCAGCATTTGTGCTGCTTTCGCTGTACACGCTCCCCCCACTGGCGGCATGGGCGGAAGGCATGCGGGCTGCATCGCTCGCAACGGCCATGGCCAAGCAGGGGGCGGCCATCGCGGCGTGCACGCTTCCTGTTACCCTGATGCTTGGGGCCTGGCTGCCGATGCTGAGCCGAAGGGCCGGTACGGAGGGGGCAGGGGCCTGGCTGTATGGGGCAAACAGTGCGGGTGCGGCGCTGGGGGCACTAGTCGCCGGCTTTGTGCTTGTGCCGGTTCTGGGTACAGCGGCTACCTTGTGTCTGTCTGCACTGCTTTTGTTTGCTGCCGGCATGGCCTGGGTGAAAGACCGGCGCCTCTGGCTCGTATTGCCGGTGCTTTTGCTGTTGCTGCTTCCAGTGGCAAGGCTGCCCGATGCGGCAACACTGTTGCCACGGACACTGAAGGGGTGCGTCGAGCGGCTGCGCTACGAGGATGCCGTATCCATTACCCACGTGGTTGACATGCCCGATGGGCAGCGCCTCCTCCTTTCCGATCTTCATCGCATGGATGCCTCCACCGACCCGACTGCCATAGCCATTCAGAAAAATCAGGCGAGGCTGCCATTGCTGCTGCTTCCGCACGCACGATCGGTGCTTTTTCTTGGCCTGGGCACGGGCATCACCGCGTCTGCCAGCCTTGCCTACCCGCATCTGCGACGGACAGCGGTGGAGCTTTCCGCAGGAGCCATTCATGCCGCAGACAAGGACTTTGCCCCCATCAACAGGGGAGTTATGGCACGGATGCAGGTGGTACGCGATGACGTCCGCCATTTCCTGAGCATGCATCATGCGCGTTATGACCTGATTATCGGGGACCTGTTTCATCCGGACATGGTTGGGCGCAGCGCGCTGCTTTCCGTTCAGCAATTTGAACGCGGGTGGCAGCACCTGAATGAGGGTGGGTTGTACGTACAGTGGCTGGCATTGAACCAGTTTGATGTCTATTCCATGCAGGTGGTGCTGGAGAGTTTCCGGCGTATTTTCCCCCATGCCGTGCTCTTTGTGGACGGCTTTCGCATGGCCATGGTCAGCCGGCTTCCGCCACAGTTTTCAGTGAGTGCGGTACAGCACGGCCTGGAAACACTGGAAGGCCCCTTGCGAGATGAGGCAACCGGTGGTGAAGGCACCTGGACATGGCTGGGGCGCTTCTGGGGCCCTGTTCCGCGTTTTTCCGTTCCCGTGCAGGATGAGTGGGCGCCGGTGATCGAGTATTCCCTGCCAGTCGCACGCTTTGGTGGTCGGCTTGATATGGCGCGGATGCTTGCCTGGCTGCTGCGTCAGCGCGTTTCCGTTGCCGCCGCCATGACGATGCTGCATGTAGATGAGGCACAACGGATTCATTTTACGCGAGGCTTTGCCGCTACAGCGCTGAACATGCGTGGTGAGCTTGCCTCGTTGCGCGGTGATGAGGGGCGGGCTCAACGGCTTGTTCGCATGGCCTGGGATGCGAATCCCAATGACCGCTGGGCAGGCTTTTCACTGGCGGACCGCATGTTTGCGGCAAGGAACGAGGCGGTCCGCTACGGCTATGATGAGCGCCAAGGGCTGCAACGGATCCTCAGCATTCGCCCTGACCACCTGCCGGCCCTGCGCGCGTTGTTACGCCTTGATGAACAGCAGGGGCGCACTGCGGAGGCCGAGCAACTGCGCCGGCGTATCCGCGACATATCGCCCCTGGGTCGTGTGTCCGGCTGACGCTGCCATGCCTCAGTGATAGGGTGATGCGATGAGTGCAAATCAGGCTGCCATGCGCTCCGCCGCGCGCGTGCCGTCTCAACCATCACCGGCACGGCTGCACAGGCTGCGGCGGCTTGTGCAGTACGCCACGATTGTGGTCCTGGTTCTGGTGCCTGTCAGCGGGCTGTTCCGCATTGATCCGTTGGCGGGCGCCTTTGTCGTGCTGGACAAACAGGTCTGGTTTTCCGATTTCTTTATCGTCATTGGCTTCTGGATTACTGCCGCAAGCCTGCTGGTTATGACCTATTCGCTGGCCGGGCAAGTGTTTTGTGGCTGGGTATGCCCGCAGGGTACTGTTTCGGAATGGGCCAACCAGCTGACCAAGCGACTGCTTGGCCGCCAGGCTGAAAGTATGGATTTAACCGGCAAGGCGATGCAGGTGGCCTCGCGTAAGGACTCCTGGAGTAATCGCATGATGCTCGGCTCGATCCTGCTCGTAGCGTCATTGCTCTACGCAGTGATTCCACTGCTTTATTTCTATCCGCCCGCGCAGCTGTGGCAGGTGGTGACCCTGCGCTCCGATCAGGCGGGTTCGGTACTGTGGATATACGCGGTATTCGTGGTCATCATGTTCCTCGATATCGCGGTGATCCGGCACATGATGTGCCGTTACATGTGTATTTACCGGATGTGGCAACATTCGTTCAAGACCAAGGACACCCTGCATGTCAGCTATGACCGGTCGCGCGCCGATCATTGTGCGACATGTTCCTACTGTGCCAGTGTCTGCTTTCTGGAACTGGATCCCCGTCAGACGGAGGTGTACGACAGCTGTATCAACTGTGGCGAGTGCATCGTTGCCTGCGATGAGCTGCATGCAAAAAGCAGAAAGTGGGATGGACGGGGGCTGTTGCGCTTCGAACTTGGGGATAAAACCGGTGAACGTGCACAGGGAAATGTGGGTTCGTTTGTCTCCCGTGCGAAGGTCGCATGTTCTGTGACGGCGCTGGGCGGGCTGATGTTTTTTTATGGCCTCTCCAGTTACGAGCCGCAGCACCTCAGCGTGTTTCGCTCGGAAACCCGGGCGGATGGCCGCCTGCTGGAGTATCAGATCAACGTGGCGAACAAGCTCTATCATCCGGCGGACGTTGACATCAGGATTACGGGCCTGCCGGCTGGTGCCTACACGCTTCAGGGAAGGCGACTGCATTTTGATACCGCCGGGCGCCTGAATGCACGCCTGCTGGTGAGTCCAGGGCTGCCGCACGGGCTTTACAGCGTGCGTATCCATGCCGTGGCTGATAGTGGCTGGAACGGTGATTTCCTGATAAGGCACTTTGCAGCCGGAGGTGAACAATGACGGGCCCATCAGGCAAAAACGAGAAACCGGACAAGCTGGAACCAACCCGCAGCGAATGGGGTCAGGCCGACCCAAACCACTATGGCTATGCCAGTGAAGAGGAAAGGCTCAAGCATCGCGGTCTTGAGGACTGGGAGCTGGTGGAAAAAATTCCCGAGTCCCAGCAACGCGTGCCCAGGTGGTTTTTCGTTGTGATTGCCATTGTTTTGCTTGCGGCCTTCGGGCTCAGCCTGCCGTTCTGGGGGGATCGTCCGGGCCATCCCCGGCCATGGTTTACCTGGGGGCACCTGCTGGCCGTGGTGTATTTCGCTGTTGCCGGGGGGTTTATCTATTTTATGGTGCGCCTGTATGGCTCCGGTCTCGGTGGTCGGCTTGATACCGACCCTGCGGCGGAGGAGGACGATGAAGAAGGCCGCTAGGCTGTTGTTTGTCTGCTCATGGGTGCTGGGGGGGTGCGGGGCTGAGAATACTGCCTCCCCGCACGTGCCGGCCGCGTATCCGGAGACATCTTCCCGTGGCTATGCCGTACTCGTGGAGGCATGCGCCACATGCCACGCGCCGCCCCACCCGGAGGTGCATACAGCGCGGGAATGGAGCTGGGTGGTGCATCGCATGGAGGCTCATCGCATCCAGCGTGGTCTTGGTGCCATTGCGGATACGGACAGGAATGCGTTGCTTTCCTATCTGACCCGACATGCGGGCAGGCCGTCATGAGCATGTGGCGTCTTGTGGCCTTATGTGTGCTGCTTGCAGGGTGCGGGGGGGGGGAGGATGCCTATCTTCCGCCTGAACAGATCTGGAACGATTGGCATGTCCGTGTGGAGGTGCGGCCGGAGCCATTGCGCCAGGGCATGAACGAATTTCTCGTTATCATCAGTGATGCCCATGGGGTGCGGCCCATGAAGGGTATGCTGGTTAAGATTCGTACACCGGTGTCCGACTGGATCCAGGCCATGCCGGATGGTGCGGTTGGTGTGTATCGCCGGGCCCTGCCGGTGGGGGATGCAGCACATGCGGTGTTGTACGTTCGTATTCGGGAGGAGTTTGGTGCCGGCAGAGTGGGGGAACTGGTATTTCACTTCAGGCCCCCGGCAAAAGGAGGGTCTGAGGAGTGAGTCGCGCAGCGGTTGCGTGGCTGCTGTTGGTCTGTGGGGCGCCCCTGCCGGCAGTGGCCGCGGAAGCGAATGCCGTGCGGGGCAAGATCGTGGCTGGGGTGCGTTGCGGGCCCTGCCATTACCTGGACAAGCACCTGAAGAAGGTAGGGCCTGGCCTTGCCGGCATCTATGGTCGGGCCCCCAGCATTTCGGGGGTACCCTTTCAGCGCTGGGATGCGGCCGCTCTTGAGCGCTGGCTTGCTGGCCCCAGCAAGGTCAAGGCGAATACACGCATGAGTATCCCGGCGATTTCTCCCCGTGACCGCCGGGATATCATTGCTTATTTCGCAACACAGCGCGAACAATAACCGGTGCGGTTCAGCGCCGGATACGTTTTTTCAGTTTCAGGCTTTCTTCCCAACGGCGAAGCAGCATGATCTTGTTGCCGCCTCGCCCGTCGCGGCAGGCAGGGCAGGTGAGGTAGGCCAGATACAGTTCCCTGGGTATGTGCCCCTCGTCCAGCAGCGCGCTCTGCATATGCCGGACACCATCGCGGAGCTGACCTACATCCCCCTCGAAGAGGTGAACGCGCAGGCGAAACGGGCGAGGCAGACGACGGACATGGCGGGCCGGTGAGTGTTCCTCGGCAAGTGGACACAGGATGCTGCCGCGGAACATGGCTGAGCGGGATAACACAAATCCCGGCCAGTGCGCCGTAAGCTCCAGCCGTTCGATGTCCTGTTGCTGCTTTTGCAGGTACGCCTCGAAAGCAATGGGCATGTGCAGGAACATCAGCGTTCTGATTTCGTGAACCAGCCACCCGCCGAGATTGACATCGGTGTTATTCCACTCCGGAAATGTGTCCGGGCAGCCACAGGACAGTCTCATGGTTTCTCTTTGTATATGTCTCTCAATGTCATCAGCACGTTGACCAGGTAGGCCCAGAAGCCAATGGCGAGTACTGAGGCCGCAACCGAAATAATCGGGCCGTAATATCGATGAACGGCGGGCAGGAGGGCGGGATCCGATAACCAGAGACGCCCTTCAATAAAGCCGAAAATCATCAGCGAGATATAAAAGGAGCTGACACCGATGGCTGTCCACCAGAACGAATGCTCGGCAAGACGCTGTGAATGAATCGGCTTCCCGGTGATGTTGGGCAGCATATAATAGGTGACGGCCATGCCGAGAACGGTTACGCCACCGACCAGATTGATATGCGCATGTGCCAGGGGGTCGATCATATGACCCGGCCCGCCATACGGGCTGCCAATGGAATCAAGCCAGGCACGCACTGCCGGAATCACCTGAAGCAGGCCATGCACTGTACCTACGAAGAAGGAAAGAACGGAGAAGATCAGGAATTTAACGAGATATCGATGCTTGTGGTGTGGCATTGGGCGGCAGCCTAGCGACTGGGTGGAAAGCTGCAAGCAAGCAGATTTTCGTTTTCAGCGTTTGCATTTCCCACCATCCGGGGAGAAGATGCGGCCATGAAAAAATGGATGCTGACGGTTGCCTTGGTATTCGTACTTGCCGGTTGTTATCAGGCGAATCAGCAGGATGCAGCACAGAAAATGGTAGATTTGCTGTACACGTCCATCAGCAACCAGGACTGGGATACGGCACTATCATTGTATGGCAGGCGATTTTTTGCCCAACAGTCGCGGGAGGCGTGGAAAAAGAGGTTGCAAACATTGCGTGCCGAGCTCGGGCCTGTGCGCAGCCGGACGCTGGAGTTTGCCCAGCGCGATGCCAAATACCGTTATGACGCCTATATCTTTTCCTTTCATGTCAACTATGAGCGGGGGAAAACCAAGGAGCTGATTACGATTTACAGGGCGGTGGACGGCCAGGGCCTGCATATCGTGGCGCACAAGATTACACGGGTGAAATGAGCATCAACCGGCCGGGACAGAGGCCTGTCGGATGAAGGGAACCATCATTGCCGTGCTGCTCAGCTTTGGGGTGATGGGTGCGGCCTACCGATATGCGCGTGCACACATGCTGCATATCGTGCTCATGGCCATGGTGATGGCCTTTGATGTGATCTTCCCTGTTTACCTTTATATCGCGAATAACTGGCCTAAGCGGCTGATTGATCAGGGCGAAATATTCTCTTTTTCCATCTGGATGCACGTCATGCTGATCATCGTGCTGTATTCACTGTACGTGATACAGATTCAGGCGGGCAGGCGATTGCTGTGCGCAGGAGAGGATGTGCGAAAGGAGCACAGGCAGCAGGCGATTGGCATTCTGGCTGCCAGAATGCTTGTTTTTGTTACTGGTGCACTGCTAATTGCCCAGTAAGCTGGCTGCTTAAACCGGGCTGCAGGATGACAGAAACCCCTTGCATTTTGTCCCTTGTGGCATAATGATTGCGCTCTATATACCACTCGGGGGGGTCTGATTATGGTAGCGAAGTTCCTGGAAGCATCGCTAAATTTCCAGAATAGTGACATCTGGACGATGTATTTTGGTATCGTCGTTATTCTCTACAGCATCATGTTCATCAACTACAAGAGGGCCTGCAAGAAGAAAGACTGAGCCTGGGAAGCCAGCCGGGTCTTCTGGTCCGAATTTTCAGCTTTTTCCGAACAGAATTAAATTACTGGAGGGGTTTACTATGCATCGATTTTCGACTTATTGCGGCATGGCCATGCTTTCCGCCGTGCTGTTTGCTGCCACGGCAATGGCTGCTGAGAGCGAAGTTCCGGGGGATGTCGCGAATGGCCGCAAGATTTTTCTGAACGGCAAGGGTGATGATGTGCCTGCCTGTGCCTCATGTCATGGTGAGGATGGCCTCGGCAAGGATGATATGGGTACGCCGCGTCTGGCCTACCAGGTTTACACCTATCTGCGGAAGCAGCTGGAGGACTTTGCCGCCGACAAGCGCTTCGACAATACCCTGCAGGCGATGAACGATATTGCCAAGGCGCTGACCCCGCAGGATCGTGAGGATGTAGCCGCCTATGTGCACACGCTGAAGACACCGTTCCTCGGCTCTGATCTGCGTCAGCTCAGGGAAGATGGTGAGGAGGTTGGTGAGGCATACAAGGGACGCGTAATTGTCGAATACGGGCTGCCTGACCATGGTGTTCCCGCGTGCAAGAGCTGTCATGGCTTCCATGGTCGCAGTGCCGGCCACCTTTTCCCGGCCATCGGCGGGCAGCGTTACAAATACCTCGTACATGAGCTGGAGGCTTTCCGTGAGGGAGCTACGGGTTCGCGCGAGGAGTCAGCCCGGTTTAATGATCCAAAAAGTATGATGCGCAATGTGGCAAAACACCTGACCGATGAGGATATCAAGAATGTCGCAGCCTTCCTGACCTCGGCCAAGCCGGGGACGGCGGGCAACCCTGTTGCACCACAGCGTGCACAGTTTTAGGGCGCTTACCTCACCTGGCCCTAGGGCGGAGAGCAATCTCCGCCCTTTTTTATCTGTCGCGGCGGGCTCCGGGCCGTATTCCCAAGAAGGATGCTGATCTGGCTGCGCCATGAGCGCACGTGTCTTCTGACAGCTGCCAACAGGAGATGAGCGGGTCGTGGAGCGGACCGGCAGGGTGCCGTGGAGGACAAAACAACATTGCCGATAGGGCCTAGAGCCCAGGGAGATTTCTCCCGCAGGAAAAGCCTCTTATGACTTGTCGGCTGGAGTGGTTTGAGGGGCGCGCACCTTGAGGACAACACCGCCTGGAAGCAGGGCAAGCGTCTCAAGCTCTTTTGTGAGCAATGATGTCTGGCGGGACAGCTCAAGATTTCGCGTGGCGCGGTAGTCAAAGGCCAAATGCGTCAGTCCCCGAATGTTGGCATAAAGTGCCTTTGCGTCACTGGCGGCATACGGCAGCGGAAAGACATCGCGCCTGCAGGCCAGCATGGACCGCGCCGGCCATTGGCTGGCGGCGAGAAATGGCTTGTCGTGATCTGCGGCCTCATCGGCCAGACGGCTGATCACGGCATCACTCGGGGACTTGATGCCGTGCGCGGTGATAAAGCTGATGTAGCGGTCGCCGTTCATGAATGCCGTGGCGACGACGACGATGGCCAGGATAACTATGCCGCGCTCGGCAATCAGGCCCGCCCCCCAGCGTAGCCGGCGGTTGAGGTCGATGAGCGATTGGACACCAAAGTAGAGCAGGCATGCAAGGCAGAGCATGGCCCAGGCATCGTCACCGATCAGGGCCCCGAGCAGGATGGAGCCGGCAAGAGCGAGGGAAAAGATATCCACCTTCAGCCGCTGCATGTTGAAGGCCAGTGTCAGCAAAAGCGTGCCGGCCACAAGCATGCCAGCTGCCGGAGTGCTGCCCCGCGGTCCAAATTGTGGTCCCAGGACTGCAGCAGCCAGGGCGGGCAACGGGTTATGCAACCATTCCGGCGGTGACCAACCCCAGCGAACAATGGGAATGATGATGGCGATGGCGGCCATGCCAATCAGCAGGCTACGTCGCTTGCCGGCATCCATACCTTGCGATGTTGCAAACCAGGCAATGGCAGCAGGCAGCGCCAGCCCGGCAGGGTGAAGGCTGACAGCAAAGGCCGTGGCCAGCAGCATCAGAAAGTAATCGCTTGGCAATGGGTGCTTTGAGCCCCGATAACGACCTTCAAACCAGCAACCAAGCCAGAAAGCCAGCAGCAGATAAGGCGCCTTGCCTATTGCATCAACCTGTGTGATGGCAGCCGGAGAAATCATAAGCAGGCCGGTGGCGATGAGTGCGGTTTCGCCGCCAAACCTTGATTCCGCCCACCGATGCAGCAGCAGGGCAAGCCCCAGCATCAAAAATAATGTTAGCACCTTGGCGGCAATGATATCGCCGGTCCAGTGAAAGGTGAGCGGGATAAACAGCAGGGCACGCATGTCCGGCGCTCCCAGCAAGGAAATGGGATTGGCGAGCTGATCCGCAACCGACCAGTTCAGCAACAGAGCACGTGCGGCATCCTCGTCTATGCCATATGCGTCATACCGAAACAGCGCCAGATAGCCGAAGGCGGCAAGGACAAGTGCCGCAAGTCCGAAATAGCGGGCCGGTATGCGTTCTGAAAGGCTTGTTGGCATGGATTCCTCAGAGGAGCGGAGATTCAGCTCCAGATTCTACCCGGCGGGGGGTGAATCACAATGGCTGGGGAAGGTTTTGCTCCAGTGCTATGGAAGTTTCCTTTTTATTACCCAGCATGTCCGCAAGCGTGTATTTGTCCAACACGTCAAGGAAGGCCAGCTTGGCCTGTTTGAGCACCTGTTTGAGTGTGCATGCATGGATAAGCGGACATGTATTGAGATCGACGTTGAAGCACTCAAGCAGGTTCATGTGTGGCTCCGTACGCCGAACAAGTTGACCGATATTGATGTCCTCCGGCCTGGCTGCCAGGTACATGCCGCCACCCTTTCCACGCTCGGTCCGGATGATGCCCATGCGTCCAAGATGATGCACAGCCTTGGCCACGTGATGGCGGGAGATGTCATATGTTGAGGCAACCTCATCAATGGTCACACAGTTATCCTCATGTAGCGCAAGGTAGAGAAGAATGCGCAGGCTATAGTCTGTGTATCGTGTGAGTTCCATCTTGGCGCCTCCCCGTGGCCCTACCAAATGTTGACAGCCAATTGTAGCATTTTAACATGTGTGGATGGTACATCTTATATGTATTTTGATGTCACCATGAAAATTAATAGGGGGGGTAAATCAACCGATGAGTACTGTCTATGAGCAACTGGGCGGCGAGGCCGCCATCAATGCCGCGGTCGATGTGTTCTATCGTCGCGTGCTGGCCGATCACTATATCAATCGCTTTTTTGAAGGTGTCGACATGGAGAAACAGGCTGCCAAGCAGAAGGCATTTCTGACCATGGTTACCGGCGGTCCGAATAACTACACGGGCAAGGACATGCGAGAAGCCCACAAACATCTCGTTCATGAGATGGGGCTGAATGACTCACATTTTGATCATGTTGTCTGTCACCTGCGCTCTACGCTGGCCGAGCTTGGTGTGGCGCCGGAGCTGATCAAGACTGTGGCGGATGTGGCTGAGTCTACGCGCGACGACGTGCTTGATCACTAGAGGGATGCGTCCATGCACGTAGAAACATTTCTTTTTGCCTTTGTTCTTTTTGTTGTTTTCTGTGTTGTCCTGTCGCTGTTTTTTGCCAGCGTTGCGGATGCCAGTCGGACAGCGGCCAGTGGTGATGGTACCACTGCCGGGGATCCGGCGCCGACGCTGTATGAACAGTTGGGTGGCGCAGCCGCCATCGATGCCGCAATCGATATTTTCTATCGCCGTGTGCTGGCTGATCACTATGTTAACCGCTTCTTCGAGGGCGTGGACATGGAGAAACAGGCTGCCAAGCAGAAGGCCTTTTTGACGATGGTGTTTGGTGGACCACACGATTATACCGGTAAGGATATGCGGGAAGCCCATAAGCATCTTGTGAAAAATGGACTGGACGGCACCCATTTTGATCACATCCTGTCGCATTTGCGTTCTACATTGGCTGAGCTTGGTGTGGGTGAGGATATGATCCAGCAGGTTATCGATATTGCGGAGTCCACACGCGACGACGTACTAAATCGTTGATCTTTCCTGCAAGCCTGGGGCGGAGCCTGACAGGTTTCGCCCCTTTCTGCTTTTGTGGGGGCAAGGTGTGCCATGCCTGTAATTACCTTTGAAGGCAAGCAATATGAGTGCAGAGATGGGGAAACAGTGCTTGATGAGCTGACTCGCCAGGGCGTGCTTTTGCCGTCGTCGTGTCAGAGTGGTGCCTGTCAAACCTGCATGGTTCGCGCCGTGAGCGGTACTCCGCCGGAAGAAAGCCAGAACGGGCTCAAGGATACGCTGAAGGCCCAGGGCTGTTTTCTTGCCTGCATTTGCCGGCCACGGGAAGACCTGGAAGTTGCCCTGGCCAGCGTTTCAGAAAAATTTACGGCCATTGTGCGTTCCAAGGTATGGATGAATGAAAGTATTATCCGGCTTCGCCTGGCGTGCGACGACTTCCAGTATTTCCCTGGTCAGTTCATCAATCTGATTCGCTCCGAGGACGGGCTGGTCAGAAGCTATTCCCTTGCCAGCGTGCCTGAGGATGGCGAACTTGAGTTGCATATCAAGAAAATACCCGGTGGAGCCATGAGCACATGGGCCTGTGATGTGTTGGGGGAGGGAGACGAGGTATCGTTTTACGGTCCGGCCGGTGACTGCTTCTACGTTCCTGGTAAGGCGGACAAGCCGTTGATTCTGGCTGGTACCGGCACCGGCCTTGCACCCCTCTATGGCATTATCCGCCATGCACTTTCATTCGGGCACAGTGGCCGGATTTTCCTGTTTCATGGAAGCCTTGACGCTGCCGGACTCTACATGGTGGATGAACTGGAAGCGCTGGCCGGGGCACATGAGAACGTCACCTATATCCCTTGCGTGCTGTATGGTGATCCGCCTCGTGGGGGGCAGCACGGCAAGATTGATGACGTGGTTGTAGACAAGGCACGTGAGTACATGCAGGGCAGCCGTGTGTTTCTGTGTGGAGATCCAGACATCGTGGAGCTGATGCGCAAGAGATGTTTTCTTGCCGGTGCGTCGAGCCAGGACATCCATGCAGATGCCTTTACCTTCGTGCCGGCAGCCAGGGAAGGGGCCTGACACCCGGCAGGGGCGCGCTTGCGGCTCATGGTACGGCAGGCTATGCTTGCACGC
>CAZROR010000028.1:0-20706 GCA_964601765.1 uncultured Zetaproteobacteria bacterium | reverse complement strand
ATGTGCTCCTTGCTTCATTCGCCCCGGGCTCTTTCGTATGTACTATCCCTGACGGGAGCGGCTACACTAGCACCGTGATTCTGGATTTCTATGTGCTGCGGCTTTGCCTGCCACCATTTCTGGGCAGCCTGCTGCTTGTTACCGGCGTCATGCTGATCAGCCGTGCGCTTAAGATTCTTGAACTGGTTGTGGAACGCGGTGTGGACTGGCATGTGATGGGCATCATGCTGATCAGCGTGCTGCCTTATCTTCTGGTACTGACGTTGCCCATCGCGTTGTTCTTTGGCATGCAGCATGTCGTTGTTCGCTTAAGCCAGGAGGGCGAGCTGGATGCCCTGCGGGCAGCAGGCATTTCCTATGTACGGGCCTTTCGCTCGCTGGCCCTGTTGACGTTGTGCTGCTGGCTGCTGCTCAACGGCATGACGATGTTCTGGATGCCGAGCGGCCTGCACAGGTTCCAGGAGTTGCTGGATGCGGTGATGACCTCCAAGGCCAGTCTGAGCTTCGATGCCCAGCGCTTCAACACGGACATGGATAATTTCACGCTCTATGTCGAGGGCGAGGACAGGAAGGGTCGTCTGCATGGCTTCATGCTTGAGGATAACCGGCCAGGTGGGCCGGTGATCTATCTGGCTGAAACCGCTGAAATCAGGCGGGCAGGCCGGCAACTGCATTTCACCCTGCATCACGGTACCAGGCTGGAAGGGGGTGGGGCGCAGTTGCGCTCATTGTCCTTTGACCAATATACGGTCATTATCGACGTGGGTGATCTGGGTCTGCTGAAAGTGCCGGAGCGTCGGAACAGTGCTTTTGAGATGGATATTCTGAAGCTGTCAAAGATGCGCCGGCAGCATGATTCGCCGGAAGCCACGGCAGAATGGCACCGACGTTGGGTGTTGCCCGGTACCGTATTCGTTTTTCTTCTGTTTGTTTTGCCACTGTCTATCATGCCGAAGCGTGCCGGCCGTATCGGTGCCTACCTGCTGGGATTGTGCCTGATTTTGGCCGTATACAACCTCCAGATCATCCTGCACCAGCAGGTTGCGAAGGGGGTGCTGCCCTGGTGGACAATGTGGATGAATCAGCTTGCCTGGCTGGCGCTGGGTGGGTTTCTGTTTTACCGCTCGGTTCAGGACCGGCTGCCGTCACTGCTGGCACAAAGCGGAGAAGCCGTTTATCTCATCCACCAGCGGGTTAACCACTGGCTGTCTCACCGCCTGGGGAAGAGCTGATACCGGAATAAATCTGCTCGTATTCGCCGGCCACCTGTTGCCAGCTACGGGTGTATCCTGGGACGTCGGGTGCTTGCAGCCATTGCTCACAGGCATGCATCCAGTCGCTTCGGTCCGCATCGGTATCCATGACGGTGCCATGCCTGTCGCTGACCTCGGGGGCAATGCCGCAGCGATCTGAAATGACGACAGGCACGCGTGCGGCCATTGCCTCGGCGATGACCATGCCGTA
Organism: uncultured Zetaproteobacteria bacterium; assembly: GCA_964601765.1. GTDB lineage: Bacteria > Pseudomonadota > Zetaproteobacteria > Mariprofundales > Mariprofundaceae > SZUA-181. The sequence goes on along the minus strand of CAZROR010000028.1, from coordinate 19,242 downwards.
GGGCTCCTGCCGGGCAGGGTGCAACAACAGGTCAAGCCGGGGGTACAACCCCATGCTGTCGGTTGGACCCAGCAGCCGGAAGCCACCAGACCACCCGGCGAACAGGTGTCGGATCTCTGTTGGTGCCGGACCGGCAACGAGAAACTCCAGACCGGGGCGCTTTTCGCGCAGTGCCGCGACAATGGCGACAGCGATGTCCAGACCCTTTCGTTTCCACTCGCGGCCGACGAAGCCCACAACGCCGCCATCGGCGGGTGGTGACCCGGCCGGCCTTTTCCCCGTCACGGTTACACCGGGCGGAACAGGTGTAGTCATCCTTTCCCCGATGCAGGGGTAGTGCTGCCTGAGGAGTTCCCCCGTCATGGGGGAATTGGGCACGACGGCCCTGACCTGCGGGCCGCATACCTCGCGGTGCTCCAGCCACAGGTTTGCCTGCGCGCGTGGTGACATGCGCTTCCACCAGGGCTGCTGCCGAACGCGTGCAAATGGCGGGGAATGAAAGGTGGTGACATGGTGATCACTGCAGCGTTCATGGCTGTGAATGAGCATGTCCGGTGTGGAGTGCGCACGCAGCCAGGCATGCGCACGCCTGGAAAAGGCCACATGGCCGAGCCAGCGCGGCCTGGAAACGCCCATCCCGAGTTCGTGCACCCGGATATTTGCCGGCGGCGTCGCGCTGCATGCCGCGCACAATATCTGGATATCATGACCGGCCAGGGCCAGCACCTGTGTCACCTCCCATACGTAGCGCTCCATGCCGCCGACCGGGCCATAGCGGCGCACGATATGCAGGATGCTGAACGGCATGCTCACTCCGCCGGTGGGGGAGGGGTATTCAGTTGCTGCTGCCGTTCGGCCAGTTTCGCATAACGGTAAAAAGTACCCTCAAAGTTGCCGAGGGCGATGACAAATCCGGCCCAGCCATCGAGGAAGCCGCGCTTGAGCACATAGATGCGGACAAAGGCGCCGAGCCCGTGCAGAAAGGCGGAGGCGAGGCCTGCCCGCACACCCCTGCGCGCCAGCTTGTCGGCCCCGAGCGAGGAGTAGCGCTGCATCTTGTCGATGAGCTGGGCGAGATCCCTGTATGGAATCTGCACGATGGCATGCTGCATGTAGCCGACGCGCCCATGCACGGTAAAGCCTTCGTGGACTTCGTCCTCGTCACGGAATTCCAGGGCGCCGCGGCGGAACAACTGGGGCTGGCGATAGTCCGGATACCAGCCGCCATGCCTGATCCAGCGGCCAAGAAAAAAGTTGCGACGGGGTACATAGTAGGCATCCGCGGCCCCGGGATCGGAAATGATGGATTCGATCTCGGTGTGGGCGGCCGGTGTGCAGCGCTCATCGGCATCAAGGCTGAATATCCACGCATGCGTGCAGGCTGCAATAGCCTGGTTGCGCAGCCGGCCAAAGCCTTCGAACGGCACCTGCACGATCCGTGCGCCCATGGCGCTGGCGATTTCCGCCGTGTTGTCCGTGCTGCCGGAATCCACGACGATGATGTCATCTGCCCATGCCACGCTGGCAATGGCATCCCGGATTTTGCCCGCTTCGTTGAATGCAAGGATGTAGACCGAGAGTTCAGCCACGGATGTCGTCGATGCCCTTCAGGGCTCGTTTCCGCCCTGATTCCAGGCACTGCCTCAGCATGTCGTCGTTGATGTCCAGGCGGTGACGGGACTCCGCCTCGTGCCAGAGATGAAGAACCGGGACCCCCCGCAGGTTTCGCCGGCGACAGCCGGTGTGCAGCAGGCGCGCTACCAGGTCCGAATCCTCGCGGCCCCAGCCTTCAAAGTGCTCGTCAAACCCATTCACGTGCACGATATCATCACGCCAGCAGGAGAGATGGCAACCCCGGATGCCTTTCAGCCGGGTGGTGGGCTGCCCTGCATGGACGGGCAGCAGGAGCGGCAGCAGCCGGTTGATTTTTCCGCTGATCCTCAGGCCGAGCCAGCCAGCCATTGAGACGGGGATATCAGGTGCATCTGACTGACACAGCCGCTCTGTCCATGCCTTTGAAAGCAGGATGCGGCCACCGCTCAGCAGGCAGCCGCGCTCGGCATGTCTGCGGTGGGTCGCGACGAGCCCCGGCAGGGGCACACAGTCGCCATCCGTGAGGATGACGTATGCTTCCCGTACCTCCAGCAGCGACCGGTTGTGGATACGGCATTTGCGAAAGCCCCGGTCTTCATGCCAGATATGCCGAACCGGAAAAGGAGCATCGCGTGTGAATGCGTCAATGAGACGGCGGGTTTCCTCGCCCGAGCCGTCATCTGCGACGTACAGGGTAATGTTGCTGTCGGTTTGCCGTCGGTATCCGTCCAGCACGAGGCGCAGGTATGCCGGCCTGTTGTAGGTGGAGACGAGAACAGCAATGCGGCCGTTTACCGCCATGGCCTATTGCCCCTGTGCTGCCGATGCGGGCAAATGGTCAGGAGACGACAGTTGCGTATGACGAATCATTTCCCTGCGGTGGATATCGCGGCGCGGCTGTAGCCGGTGAGGCGGGCGATGATGTGGCCGAAACGGATCTTGGCCACCATTTTCAGCGGAATCCGGCGCGCGTCATTTGTCAGCCATACCTTCATCTTTCCCTTGCTGGAAAAGATGCCGGCTGTTTTCAGCTTTGGTTCGATGACAAGGCACTCCACGAATTCGTGCCATGGCGCCTTGAGCATTTCTTTTTTGAGGACGCGCACCTCTATCTCGTAGTTCTTGCGCGAATCAAACACAGGAATTTTCAATACCCTGCCCTTTTCCAACGGCATGGAACGGACGGCAAAAAACGCATCCATGACATCCAGCTCGCCATGCTCCACGTCGTAGATATCCGTGCGGTTGTTCTGTGTGTAGCGCACCTTGCCTTTCGGCCAGACGAATTCCGTTTTTTTGTTGGCCCTGTATTTCACCTCATGCTGCCTGAGCTCAAACAGCGTGCTTTGCATGTGTCCGTTGTTGCAGACGCCTTCGGCGATAATTTCGTCCCGCACCTTCTTGAACAGGTCAAAAAAGGCATTGCTGCGCGCAAACGTGCGGATACGGTAGGCGTTTTCCTGCGGGGAACTCACCTGCATCACGGCCGTGCCGGCATTGATGAATTCCCAGCCGACCGCAAACTCCATGCGCTCGCCGATATGCGGCATGCAGTCAGCCGCCGCCATTGCCGCCATGGGCCAGGCAAGCGCCAGCAATAGCGTCAGCCTGGAGGTCTTTACCATGTGCCGTGCCAGAGCCCCAGGGCGGCCATAGCGGCGATGCCCGCTGCCAGCCCCAGGATATTGTTCCATTCACGGTGCCGGCGCACCTGCGCCCAGTCGTGGCCGCCTTTCGTCACATCGGCGTGCCAGCGCGGGAAAAAGCGCGGCACCTCCTGCATATAGCGGCTGTATTCCGGGCCGAAGGCCTTTTGCAGATCGCCTTCCTCGTGTGCCATGGTTGGCTGAAAAATCAGCCAGAAAACAAGCAGGCCGAACACGGCCACAAGCGGCTGATTGCCTGCGATCAGAAAGCCTGCCGTGATCAGAAAGTGCCCGACATATAGCGGATGCCGACACAGGGCGTAGGGCCCCGTGCGTGTGACCTCACGCATTTTGTGGATGTGGCCGGAGGCCCAGATGCGCAGCGACTCTCCCAGCACGATCAGCGGCAGACCGTAGAGTATGCTGGCGCGGCTCGGGCGGATGAATGCCAGTGCGATGAGGGCAAAGACAAGGCTTAACGTGATGCGGTGCCCGATCACAACCCTGCGCCATCCGGCGGCCAGGCCACGGGCTTCAGCGTCGGCTGTCACACAATACCTCCAGCAGTTCTTTGATGCGGACGTCATCCATGCAGGTGAAATGATTGCACGTTCGCTTAAAGCATGGTCCGCATGCGGGGGCGGACTCTGCATGCACATGGCTATTGTGCAAGGGCCCGGAACGCCATGAGGCGGATGGCCCCCAGAATGTCGCTGTCGGCGTGCCGAGCGCCGCTGCCAGGTGAATGACGCCGGTGTCCGTTCCGATGACAGCGCGGGCCTGTGCGAGCATGCCGCACAGCGCCGGCATGGGCAGCCGCCGGGGCAAGGCGATGGCACCGCTGCCATTCGCCAGTACCTGAGCCAGATGCCTTTCACGCGCGCTTCCCCAGGACAGCAACGGCAGGCAGCCATGCTCGAGGACACCTTTGATCAGGGCCTGCCATTTCCCCTGTGGCAGCTGCTTGGTTTCCCAGCCGCCACCCAGGTGCAGCACCACAAAGGGATGATCGTCCAGGGGGATCATTTTCTTCTCCCGTGCAAATGCGGTATGCATGGCAGGGGCTGGCTCAACCCTTGGCGGGACATACGGCAGGGGGGCATCGGGTCGGTGTGTGGCATCGATGGCAAAGGGGCCGGCTGCGATTCTGCGGTACTGTTGCACGACATGACGTTCACCGGCATGAAAGCTGACGGGCTGGACCAGCCAGTGGTTGCCCTGCTCCGGGGAAAAGTGCCGGTCGAAGCCATAGGTGTTGGCATGCACGGCACGGGCAAGGAGCCCGGACTTGATCAGCCCCTGAAGGTCGATGACGGCATCGAACCGCAGCCGGCACAGGTGGCGTATGGTGCGCCAGGTGCTGTGCCAGGGACGTGGGCCTTTCAGGTCGATGCGATGTACGTGCACCTGCTGCGGGAATACGTCCGTGACGAAGGCGTAACGCGCATCGACAAGCCAGTGAAGCTCGTCAACCTCGGCGCGCTGCAGCAGGTCGTCCAGTGCCGGCAGGCAATGGATGATGTCGCCAAAGGCCCCGAGCTTGACCACGAGACATTTCAATGCAGTGCCTCCGTGCAGGCGGCGATGACGGCCTCCGGCGAAATATTGGCCATGCAGGGTTGGCCGGGCGTGGAGCATTCACGCTGCAGGCACGGACTGCATGATGCCGGATGGTAAAGCCAGCGCACCTTTGGCCCGGATGGCGCCGTGCGCGCGGGGTCCGTGGCACCGAACATGGCCACAACCGGCTTCCCCATGCCTGCTGCCACGTGCATCAGACCGGAGTCGTTGCACAACAGCATGCGCGTGGCGGCGAGAAGCTGCAGGGCTGCGCGCAGGCTGGTATCGCCGGCCGCGTTCCAATATGTCTTGCCGTGCAGGTCACGCGCACAGGCGGCACAGATGTCCCGTTCCGCGTGGGTCCCAACCAGGATCGGCTGCCAGCCGCGCTCGGCTAGCTCGGCAAGGATGCGGGCGTAGCCTTCGGCCGGATAGCGTTTGGCACTGCCGAACTGGGCACCCGGGGCAACACAGATGGCGTGCTCGGCATCGAGCCCGTGCGCCATGATGATGTTCTTGCCGGCTGACACTTCCGCTGCCGGTGCGGAAAGCCGCACTTCCGGGTCGCTGATGGCGGCACCGAGCTGCTCGGCAAGGTCGAGGTAGTAATGCCGGTGGTGCTCCGTTTTCATGTCCACATTCGGTCGCAGAGGGGTTGTCAGCAGCAGGCTGCGCCACTGGCCGGCAAAGCCCGCGCGTGCAGGGATGCCGGTGCGCCACGCCTGCCAGGCGGCGCGGAAACTGTTGGGAAAGAGAATGGCCATGTCGGCATCTGTGGGCAGGTCAGGGTGGAAGACCGCTCCGTTTATGCCCATGAAAGGCAGCAGTTCAGCCAGCCAGGCCCGGCCCGTCAGTGTGATGCTGGCCGGTTGCAGGTGCCGGGACAGCGCCACCATGGCTGGCTGCGCCATGATGGCGTCCCCAAGCCAGTTTGGTGCCATGATGACCACATGTTGCTGATGCTCGTTTTGTTCGGGGGGTTGCATGTGCGTCGGGTCGTTATGTTCCGGCCCCGACCTTGCACACGAAAATCCATCCCTGCCGGTTCATCGGCGTGTATACAGGATCAATTTTGCAGGTTTCGACGATGTCAAAATGGCGGCAAAGCGTATTTTCGATGCCTTGGCGGGAGTAGATATAGGGGTGGCGGTCGCTGTACAACACAGGTAGGCAACGGCTGAGATAGTAGTGCAGGCGGGCAAGCCAGGGGCGACAGGTGAAGATGCTCATGATGAAGTGGCCGCTGGGCTTGAGCAGGCGCTCAATCTCATTGAGCACGAGTTCCGGGTTCATGGCGTGGTCCAGGGCATCGAAGGCCAGCACGAGATCGAAAGAGGTATCCGGTTTGGGAATACTTTCAGCACCGTGGCACAGGTATTCTCCTTCGGGCAACTCACCGGGATAGGCACGACGAAAGTCGTCCAGCAGGGGGTCGACATAGGTTTTGCTGCCTTGGGGGACAAACTGGGCGGCACTGTTGGGGCCGCATCCAATTTCCAGAATGGCGGCATCATCGGACAGTTTTTCGGCATATCGTTGAACGACCGGCAGGTAACAGGCCTGCACACGCTTCAGGCCTTGCCTGAGTGCCTCTCTGCCATGCCAGTGCTGGGTTTCATGCTTTTGGGCCTTGAGCCAACGGGCCTTGCTGATGGCCTCATGGTGTGCCATGAACGACCTCGCGAAGCTCAGGGGTTTGCTCAAGAATACGCCAGCGGCGATGCGCCCACAGCCACAGCTCCGGTCGCTGGTGGATGATGTCTTCGAAGCTGTGGTTGATATTTTGCATCAGGTGATAGGCGTTTTCATTTTTGTCGTCGCATGCCTCGGGGATGGTAATGGGCCAGATGCGCAGCCGGAACCTGAATTCCCGCCGCAGGCGTTCGAGCACCATGCAAAATATCGGGACGTTATACTTGAGGACAAAGGCGGCTGGCAGGGTTGTGGTTGCAGCAAGATGGCCCAGAAACGGTACCGGGATGCCGTTGGACTGATGCTGGTCGATCATGATGGGAACGCAGGCATTCTGTCTGAATGCACGGGCCAGCCAGCGCATGGGCTTCCAGCGTGAATGAAAGGTTGCACCAAAGCGCTCCCTGCATGCCTTCAGGTAATCTTCCACTGCTTCTTGTCGGAGTGGCCGGTAGATGAACTCCGCATCATATCCCAGCATGGAGATCATGAGGGCGCCCAGTTCCCAGTTGCTATGATGACAGGCAACAACGTGAACGCCTCTGCCCTGGTCAACAGCAGCGCGAAAGGCCTCCTCGCCCACGATTTCGACACGTGACAGAAGAAATTCGCGTGAGCGCAGAAAAACGTGTGGGAGCTCAAATACCGTGCGTCCGAGTTCGGCGAATGATTCCCTCGCCGTATGCCAGCGCCAGCAGCGTGTATGTTGGGGGTAGATGCGGGCAAGGTTGCGCAGGGCTATATCGCGATGGCGCTTATCCAGGTAGTAGGCAAGGCGGCCGAGGCCGGCACCGAGGGCGCCCGCCAGCCTGACGGGGAGCAGACGTATGCACCAGAAGGTGGCCCGTATCAGGAGCACTTGCAGTAATTCCATGTTTGGTGGCTATGTTAGCGGCTTGGCCTCATCAATCAGCATCACCGGGATATCATCCCGGATGGGATATTCAAGCTGGCAGGCATCACAGACCAGGCCATCCTTGGCGGCATTGTAGTGAATATCACCTTTGCATTTCGGACAGGCGAGAATCTCCATCAATTCCTTGTTAAGCATATGGTACTCCGCATTCGCTGGTTTCGGCGCGCGGCCTGTGCGTGAGTCAGGCCGGAAGGATGGGCTTAACGATAGCCTCAAGCAAGCCCTGCGGGGCGAAAGCCCGTTGTTCAAGCCGCCACAATGGCACGGATGCTGGCCACAGCGGCCGCAGCTTGACCGCATCCTTGCCCGTGATGACAACGGCCAGCCCCGGCCTTATGAGCCGCGCGATGTCATCCGTGGTGAAACGGTGGTGGTCGCGAAAGGCAAACTCGGCCTCCAATGTCACGCCCTTGTTGCGCAGGCTGCTAAAAAATCGCTCCGGCCTGGCGATGGCGCAGGCCGCGATGGCCGTCTTCGGTGGCGAGGACTTGCTTCCGGCCACCTGCACGAGTGGCCCGGGCTGTATCCGCCACCGCCATTCGTGCTGCCCTGTCAGGGGCGCAGCTGCACCTTCGCCGGTGCGCACGATGATGTCCGCACGTGCCAGGCTGCTCACAGGCTCGCGCAGGGGGCCAGCCAGGAGCAGTGCGCCGTTGCCAGTACCATCCGCCGGCACCAGCACGATATCGCATGCACGGGCAAGCTGGCGGTACTGGAAGCCATCATCGAGGATGATGACATCGCCGTGGTCTTCCGCCATGCGGCTGGCAGCCACGCGATCCCGCGCTGCAATCACGGTGCAATCGCAGGATTCATACAAAAGCCGTGCTTCATCTCCGATGAGATCGGTTGGATCGTCATCGGAGACGATTTTCGGGCCGGTTGCGCTGCCGCCATCACCACGGCAGAGCACAACGGGATGAAATCCTTTCTTTTGCAGCGCTTTCGCCAGCCAGATGACAAACGGCGTTTTGCCGCTGCCGCCCACGGTGATGTTGCCGACGGAGATCAGCGGCAGCGCTGGTGTGTGACAGCGGTCGGCACGTCGGCGCAGGTTTTGCGCGTTCAGCCAGCCATAGATGGGGCTGGTCCAGCGTATCAGCGGGGGAGGCGGTGTCTTCCGCCACCACATTCGCTCGATGTATCCGGTAAGATTCATGCAGGTTCGAGATAAGGCCGCAGGGCATCCAGCACCCGGTTCAGCACCTGCGATTTGCCCTGCATAAAGATGGTGGCATTGGCATTCAGTTCTTGCAGCTTGCTCGGCCTGTCCAGCAGCAGGCTGATGGTATGGTCGAGCTCCTTTTCATCGGCTGTGATAACAGCGGCCCCTGCCTGCTGCATGTCACGCATGATAGCGCGGAAGTTCTGGATGTGCGGGCCGGTGACGACACCTCGTCCACACACGGCCGCTTCGAGTGGATTCTGGCCGCCATGTGGAATCAGGCTGCCGCCCATGATAACCAGGTCGGCGACCGTATACAGGCCGGCCAGTACTCCCATGCCGTCAACAAGCACGACATCTGCGGTGCTATCGCCACCCTCAGACCAGCGGGCAAGGCGCAGGCCGTGGTCCCGGACTAGCTCTGCCACGGCATCAAAGCGCTGGGGATGGCGCGGAACAATAACCAGTAATAGTTCAGGGCGCAGGCGCCGCCAACCACGCCACATACCCAGCAAGGCGGCCTCCTCGCCTTCGTGCGTGCTGGCAGCAAGGATAACCGGACGTGCCATGTCTGCGCCGAGACGTTTGCGCAAGTCATCTGCGTCTACCTGCGGCGGGAAAACAGCGTATTTCAGGTGACCGGGCACCTGGATACGCGCCTCATTCACACCGATGGCGGCGAGCCGCCTGGCATCCTCCTTGCTCTGGGCCAGGAAACAGCTTACAGCTGCCAGCCAGCGTCGCCACAGCCAGCGCGTTGCCCGATAACGCGGGAAAGAGTGGTCGGAAATGCGTGTGTTCAGGCCAATCACAGGAATGTCATACCGCCGGCAGGCGGAGAGCATGCCCGGCCAGAATTCGGTTTCGGTCAGCAGCAGCAGCCTTGGTGACAGATGCCGGATAAAGCGCGCTATCTGCCCGGGGAGATCCCAGGGCAGATAGGAAATGCTGATGGTTTCTCCAAAGCGCTTGCGGGCGTGCTGCATGCCGGTGGCGGTAATGACACTAAGATGAATGCTGTACCCCTGCTGCCGCAGGGCTTTGATGATGGGGGCGACAGAGTTGACTTCACCCATCGAGCAGGCATGGATCCATACGCAGCCCGGTGAGGGGGAGGGCAGCTCCAGCGCAAACTGCTGGCACCATTTTTCGGGCAGGGCAGGCATCATGTGCCAATTGCATCAGGAATCATGGTGTGTATCCAGTGAAGATCGTGTGCCATATCCGAAAATGAAAAGGCCCCGGCCGGGAGGCCGGGGCGCTAATCCTTGTCTGGCACCCTGGGAGGGAGGGGAGGAGGGAGAGGCACCAGACAATGCGAACACTAAATGGGTAACTGTGATGGGAATGTGATGAATGGATTAAGATCTCTTCATGTTGCTACGCATTAACAGAACGTCGAAAAATATAACGCAATCCACGCCGGATATCCATGCCGATGCCGAGAGCAGCCGGTACGGAAAACAGCGTGATGACCGTGGAAAACATCAGCCCCCAGGAAAGCGTCAGCGCCATCGGGGCTACAAAGGGGTCGAAACCACCCCAACCATAGGCTGTGGGCAGCAGTCCCACGACGGTGGTGATGGCTGTCAGCAATACGGCGCGCAGGCGGCGCTTGCCGCCGACAACAATAGCTTCGCGCCAGGGCATGCCCTCGTTCAGCAGCCGCTGAATGAACACAGCCATGACCAGGGAGGCGTTCACGACCACGCCGGTTAGCGCCACAAAGCCCATCAGTGCCATGAATGACAAGGGGTCACCGTGCAAAAACAGGCCGATAACGATGCCGATGACGCCAAACGGAATGGCAAGCATAACGAGCAGCGGATAGCCCACACGGTTAAATTGGATGGCGAGAATGACGAAGATTGCCAGCAGCGCAAACAGGAAGCTGAAAATCAGGCCACGTACGGATTCTTCACTGCGCTCCTGTTCACCGCCCAGGTGGTAGCGCACGCGGGGAGCATCGTCTCCGAGCCAGTCCCTGGCGTGCTGTTTCACCCATGTGTTGAGTTCCTTGGAGGTGATGTGTGCGTGGTCTACTTCAGCCGAGACGTTGATGACCCGGTTGCCATCCTTGTGCCGAATGCTTGTGGTACCCGGCGTTTCCTCGATATGTGCAATGCGGTCGAGAGGAACCAGGCCACCGCGTTTATTTGGTACCTCGATCTGCATCAGGGTGCGCAGGCTGTGTTGTGTGGCCTCGGGATAGCGGATGGTGACATCCACTTCTTCCTTGCCACGCTTCAATGTGGAGACACGCAGACCATCGAAGGCTGCGCGGATATGTGTGGCGACTGTAGCCAGATCCACACCTGCATAGGCTGCAAGTGCCCGGTTGAGCACGATATGCATTTCCCTGTCTCCTGGCTGTAAATCGCTCTCGATGGCAGATACCCCCTGTTTTTTCTCAAGCAGGCGTATCAGGCGACGGGCGGCACGCACCATGGCCGCCTCATTGCTGCCTGTCAGCTCCACCTGCAGGGCCCGGCCGATGGGGGGGCCGGGACGGAGCATGACGAAGTTGATACCAATATCCGGGAAGAGCGGTGGGATGGCCTTTTCTAGCTTGTTCATGACCGTGAAGGCAGAGACGCTGCGCTGAGTGAACGGGATGAGGATTACGCGTACGAAGCCGAAATGGTCACCAATCTGCTTTAGAGTTTCACGCTGGTCGGCGCTACTTTCGCCGGCAATGAGGGTGGTGGTTTCCAACAATGCAGGATCGATGCGCGCTCGCACCGCCTTGTCGATGCGTCGCAGCGTCTCATCCATGGCCTCCAGTGTCGTACCGACAGGCATGTTTACACGCAGATAGAAGGTGCTTTCCGCACCGGAGGGAAAAAGCTGGAACTTCATGTGGCCGGCGAGGCTAATGGCGCCGAGAAGGGCCACAACAGACAGGATCAGGGTCAGATAGCGGAACCTGACAGCGAGCGCCAGCAAGCGTCCATAGATGTTGGTCAGCCAGACAAAGAGCCTGCGTTCGGGCGGGTGCTTTTTGCGGCTGGCCAGATCACGGATGTGGTTAGGCAGGATGAACAACGCCTCAATCCAGGAAAATAGCAGTAGTGTGACGACAACCACAGGGATGGAGAATACGAACTTGCCGATGATTCCCTGCATGAACATCAGGGGCAGAAACGCGACGATGGTCGTCAGCACCGTGGCTGAAACAGGACCGATAAGCTCGTGGGTACCGATGATGGCTGCCTTCTGAGGGGACATGCCCTGTTCCATGTGGTAGCTCGCGTTTTCGCCGATGATGATGGCATCATCCACCATCAGGCCGAGTACCATGATGAAGCCGAACATCGTCAGCAGGTTCAGGGTCACACCGGCAAGATACAGCGCCAGCAGGCCGGAAAAGAAAATCACCGGCAGTCCCCAGGCTGTTGTGATGGCGACGGCCGGGCGCAGGAAGAGCAGAAGCGTCATGAGCACCAGCGCCAGACCGATGGAGCCGTTGCCGGTCAGTACGCCAAGCCGCAGGCGAGTAATGGTTGAGAAGTCGTTGTAGATACGCACATGCAGCCGGCTATCGTACTTGTCCGGCACGGTTTTCAAATAGCCGCGGATGCGATCGACCAGCGTAATGATATCAGCGCTGCCCTTTTTCAGGACGATCATGTTCACAGCCGGATCGCCCTGGGCGCGCACAATGCGGCGTGGACGTTCCAGTGCTGTTGTAACCTCGGCGACGTCCTTGAGGCGCAGGGCATCACCACGCTCATTTGAGCGGAGCACGAGGTTGGCCGCGTCCTCGGCAGATGTGAATTCCCCGGTGATACGGATGATACGCTGCCCGTCCGGAGCTTTCAGCTTGCCGCCCGGGGCATTGACGTTCCAGCCGCGGATCAGCGTGACGATATCGTTGATCGATACACGGTGACGGCGCATACGCATCGGATCGGGCACAATACGGATTTCCTCCTTGCGATCGCCCTGTACGACAACCCTGGAGACACCCGGGATGTTCAGTACGTCATCCTCGACAAGGTCGCTGAGGTGCTTCAGCTCCAGCGGCTTAAAGTCACCGAACAGCGAGAAGGTCAGAATCGGCGTCTGTTCGGACTTGACCTCGGTAATGACTGGGGCGTCCGGCAGGTCGGCCGGTAGATCGGCCCGGTTGATGGCCTGCTGGATATCCGAGACCAGGCGTGAGCGGTCGCGGTAATTCGGGTCAATTTCAACTGAAATCTCCATGCTGCCCTGGTAGGCGGTGGAGCGGACGACATTGATACCGTCGATGCCTTTCAGCTCACGCTCGATGGGGGTGACAACAAGGTTTTCCATCTCGCGTGGCGCTGCGCCCGGATAGGTTGTCCGAATGACGACGAGGTCGAAATTAACGCTGGGGAATGCCTCGCGTTGGATGGCTGTGGCCGCATAGATGCCTCCCAGCATCATCATGATCGACACCAGATTGACAATAAGGCCGTGCTCAACAAAAAATGCGATGACTTTTTTCATTGGCCATCTCCCCCAGCCATTTTCAGGCCAAGCTCCTGTAATAGCGAGCCCCTGGCCCAGGCCAGCTGCCGTTCGGTGAGAAGAAGACTCAGATATTGCAACTCGGCACGAAGCTCGGCACTTCTCAGGTCTCCCTCGAACTGAACAAGCGTTGCCGTGTCCGATCTACCTTCCCGATAGCGGCGCATCTCCGCATCAAACTTTCTCTTTTCGGCCCGGGCCTCACGGCGTGCAAGTTTAAGCGTCGGTCGCCCGGCATTGATAGCGGTGATGGCGCTGGCCAGCTCGTCCCGGATCTGTTCAAGTACCTGTGCCCGTTCCGCAATCAGCCGCTGTCGCGTTAGTTCGGCCTTACGGATGTCAGCTTTCACCCGTCTGTTGCGCACGGTGTCACTCATCTCCAGCGACAGCGAGGCGAAGCGCTCGCTGATGCTCAGTCCACGCGCTGCGGCGAGGCTGGCACTGCTATCCAACGAGCGGGTACCCAGCTTGGCAACGGCATCCAGCTGCATCCGCCCAACGTCACGTGCTGCGGTAAGCCGCGCTTCCGCTGCCTTCAGTTCTGCGGCGAGTGCCTGGAGTTCGGGGCGTTGCAGTTCTGCCTGCCTTGTTGCCTTGCGGATGTCCGGGGCTTCGGGAACAACACGGATGTCGGCTGCAGGCAGGTCGATCGGGGCATCGGGCCGGCGCAGCATCAGCCGGTTCAGGGTGGCTGCGCTGGCCTTGCGTTGGGCGATGGCCTGCTGCAGCTCCGTTTGTCTTGCCGCCAGCAGCGCTTCGGCCTGCAGCCGGTCGGCCTGTTCGATAAGGCCGAAGTGCTCACGGGAACGCTGGTATGCAAGCAGCTTTCTGGCCCTTGCCACGGCCTGCCTGGCAAGTTCCACCCTGATGTCATCGCCTGCCAGCTGATAGTAGGCATTCAGCACCTTCAGGCTCAGCACGTGGGCAATACTGCGTTGCTTGATTTCGGCTGCGCGCGTGTCGGCACGTGCAGCAGTCAGGCTTTCACGGTAATCGGGACGGCCGGCCCCGCGTAGCAGTGGATGACGATAGCTGATGTCTACCTGGTTCTGATACTCGGGGTTGAATTTTGCCAGCTGGGAGGCAAGCGGCGACACAAAGCCCTGGCTCGTACGCGAGTAATTGATATCCGCGCTGAGCGTGCCGCCGTTCGCCAGTGGTTTGCTGACGCTGCCAGCCAGGCTGGCGATGCGTTTTTCGGATGGCTGGAAGTCACTGGCGACCGGTACCTGTTCGTCGCTGGCTGTGATGGTGGCGCTGTAGCTTGGGTCAAGCAGCCCTTTGGTACGCTGAATTTCCGTCCTGGCAATGGCTGTATCCACGCGGGCAAGCTCAATGTCAGGGTGTTGGGCCAGCACGATTCGCAGTGCCTGTGCAAGCGTCATCGGCTCACCTGCCATGGCGGGGGCCCCCAAAAGCAGGCACAGCCAGACACATGCCAGGGTGGTCGGTCTGTTCACCGGTCTTCTCCTTCCCCGCCCGATGCAAGGCCGTCCAGCAGCAGGTTGAACATGGTGCGCCCGCTGGTTTCAGGATTCCGGAATGTCCCGTCGGGGAGGTGGTGAAGGGCTGGCCAGGCCAGAAACAGGAACACGTTCATACCGGCGATAGCGATGGCCATATGACCGGCATCCACGTCGCTGCGCAGCAGCCCGGCCTGTTGCCCACGGCGGATAATGGCGGACAGCCGCGCGAAATGCTCGCTGAATACCTGCTCAGCAAGTGCCCGTCCACGCATGCTCTTGCTGCTCAGGAGCTCGCGCATAATCAGCCGTGGCACATTCGGATGCTGAAACAGAAAGGCGAGGTGCGACTTGGCAAAGTGGGATAGCTGGCCGTCAGGGGTGTCGGTAGCCGCATCCAGATCGGCTACGAGCGCAGCCATGTCACGGAAAGCATATCTGACCGTGGCGAGATAAAGTGCCTCCTTGGAAGCGAAATGATGATAGATGTTCGCCTTGGAGACGCCGGCACGCCGTGCGATGTCCATGATGGAGACGCCATCAAAGCCGTGTTCGGCAAGTAGCGGCTCCGCGGCCTTGAGTATCTGCTCTGCTCCGGCAGACAAGGACTCCGTCATTAGCTTACTCCTATACTGACCGAACGGTCGGTCTGCACGATAGGCTTTCAACCATGCGGCGTCAATCGTTCGCCCGATTCAGGCGCGTTCGACGTATTCGCCGCTTTCGGTGTTGACGCGGATTTTTGTGCCGGCCTCGAGGTAGGGGGGTACCATCACGGAGGCCCCGGTTTCAAGCTTTGCCGGCTTGAAGGAGCCGGTTGCGGTCTGTCCCTTGATGGCGGCATCGCATTCGACGACGGTAAGCACCACGGTTTGTGGCAGCTGCACATTCAGCGGCCGGTCTCCATGCATTTCGATGATGACCTCGGTTTCCGGCAACAGATACGGCCTGGCCTGTTCCAGCAGCTCTTCCGGCAGGGCCAGCTGCTCATAGGTTTCCATATCCATGAAATGGTAGGTGCCGCCGTCTTCATAAAGGAACTGCATCGGGCGCTGGGTCAGGGTGACGCGCTCCAGCTTTTCCGTGGAGTTGAAGCGCTTGTTGGTTTTTGTGCCAGTCTCCACATTGCGCATTTCCACCTGCATGCAGGCCACGCCCTTGCCCGGCGTAACATGTTGCGTTTTCATGACGCGCCAGAGCGCTCCGTCGATTTCAAGGATCATTCCCTGGCGGATGGATGGGGCATTGATTTGCATAAACTCACTCCTGCGGCACTATCCGGCCCTGCGGCGGCCGTGATTTCGGGCCGGCGACCATAGTGAAAAGCACATTTGCAGGCAAGAGGAGCGACGCGATGATTTTGCAGGAAGCCATGGATTCCTTCGTGCTGGGCCAGATGCGGCAGGATGCCGGGCGCGGGCGCATGGCCGAGGGCTGCATGGAGGCGCTGGCAGACTATCTGCTGCATTTTTCGGACCTGTTCCAGGATGACGCAGAGCAGGACGAAGGCGATCTGGCGGAGTGGGAACAGGCCCTGGAAGCAAACATGGAGCAGCTTTTTGACGGGGATGTCGAGCCGACCTCTGAGCTGGGCGGGCTGGAGCTGAGCCAGCTGGACGCCGAGCATCTGCGCGATTTTCTTGGCTGGTATCTGATGCGGGAAGTGGCTGCCGACAGCACCATGATCCGCGATTACTGCGAGGTGTTGCGGGCCTGGCTGGATTCGCTGAGCCGCCGTCGCTGGCTGACCGCGGCGGAGCGGCTCGAGTTTCTCAGCGTGGTGGATGAGCTTGAGCCCGCATGCGTTCGCGCCGCCAAGGCCGCGCAGCTGCTCTTTCACTTTGTGCGCCTGGGCAGCGGCGTGGCCCCGCGCCTGCGCGGTCAGCGGTTTTCCGAGTTCGCCGAAGGCCACGCGCGACTGGTGCGCATCGAGGGACAGCATGTCTGGCTGCAGTTCGACAATCATGCCGAGGCCATCGGCCCGCTCTGGCTGGCCGAGGAAATCGTGCGATTTCTCGAGCCTGGAGATGTGATCGATGTCGAGCTGGGCCTCAGGGGCGACACCTGGCTGATGGTCGATGTCGGCCCGGTCTATCCCTCGGCGGTTTATGTCGATGCCGAGGCCCTGCACGCACCGGATAAAATCACGTAGCTACCCGAACCTTTTTGCAATCCAGTGTCCGATGGCACGGGCTTCTTCCGCGCAGACGTGATGGCCGATGGGGTAGGTGTGCCATTCCACGGGATGCCCCAGTGCGGCAAGCTGTCGCTGTGTCTGGTCCCCGAGGGAGAACGGAGCAATGGGATCCTCCACACCATGTGCCATGAAAACCGGGGTGTGCTTGCAGGCAGGCGTGGTTTCAATGTCCACTGTTTCTGCAAGTGGCAGGTAGCAGGACAGCGCGATGATGCCGGCCAGCGATTCCGGTCTGCGCAGGCCCACGTGAAGGGCCATGACACCACCCTGTGAAAATCCGGCTATGACGATGCGGTTTGCCGGGATGCCGCGCACGCGCTCGCATTCGATCAGGTCATCAATGAGCCGGGCCGATTTGCGGATGCCGTCCACATCCTGTTCACGGTCGATGTCCGCATGGCGGATGTCGTACCAGGCCGGCATGATGTAGCCGCCATTGACCGTGACCGGCATACTCGGCGCATGTGGAAAGATGAAACGCACATGCAACTCGGCGGGAAGGCCGAGCTGCGGCACGATGGGCTCGAAATCGTGTCCGTCCGCGCCCAGGCCGTGCAGCCAGATGATGCCGGCCGTGGGCTTGTCGCCGGTTTCGAGCTTTACGCAGGGGAGAAGGATGCGATGCATGGCCTGATTGTGCCCGCAGGAGGTGTATGAACAAGCGGATTTACATCATCGGCATATGCGGCACCGCCATGGCGGCGGTGGCGAAGCTGGCGCACGATATGGGCTATGAGGTGACCGGCTCGGATGCGGGCGTGTATCCGCCGATGTCCGACTTTTTGCGTGCGCAGCAGATCCCCGTGTATGAGGGCTTTAATGCGGCGCATCTGGATGCCGCCCCGGACATGGTCGTGATCGGCAATGCGCTGAGTCGTGGCAACGTCGAGGTGGAGGCCGTGCTGGACCGCGGCCTGCCATACATGTCCGGGCCGGAGTTCATCGGCCGCCATGTGCTGCCGGGCCGGCATGCGGTGGTGGTGGCCGGCACGCATGGCAAGACAACCACGGCAAGCCTGCTGGCGCATGTGCTGGCCTCGGCCGGCAAGGCGCCCGGCTTCATGATTGGCGGCATTCCGGAGGATTTCGGGGAAGGGGCGCGGCTGGGCGAAGGCGAGTGCTTCGTGCTCGAGGGCGATGAATACGATACGGCCTTTTTCGACAAGCGCTCCAAGTTTCTGCACTACCACGCGCGCACGCTGATTCTGAACAACCTCGAATTCGACCATGCCGACATCTTTCCCGACCTCGCTGCTATCGAGACCCAGTTCCATCATCTCGTCCGCACGGTGCCGCATGCCGGCCACATTATTATCAACGCCGATGATACGAGCCTGGCCCGCGTGCTGGCGCGCGGCTGCTGGACACCGCAAATCACCTTCGCCACCTATGGCGGGGCTGAGGCGGAGTGGCAGTGGCGGGCGCTGGCCCCGGACGGCTCCGCCTTCTGCCTGTACCGGCATGGCAGGGAGGTGCTGCGGGTGAACTGGTGCATGATCGGGGTGCATCACGTGGCCAATGCCTGTGCCGTGGCAGCCGCCGCCACGGCGCTCGGCCTGGATGAAGGGGCGATACGGAATGCCTTTGAATCCTTCGCGGGCGTGCGCCGGCGCATGACGCTGGTGGGAGAGGCATGCGGCATTCGTATTTACGATGACTTTGCACATCATCCGACATCCATGGCGGGCGTGATATCCGCGCTGGCTGCCACCCGCACGGGCGGCGGGCTGCTCTGGGTTGTTGTGGAGCCACGGTCAAACACGATGCGCACGCGCATTCATCAGCAGCGGCTGCCCTCATGCTTTGTCGGCGCCGATCGCGTGATTTTCGTGCCGCCCGAGCCGCGCAAGCTGCACCCTGATGCACTGCTCGATGTTGCGGCTGTTTGCAGGGCGATAGGCAGCCATGCCGGGGTGTTGCCGGATGCCGGCGCGATCATCGAGCGGCTGAAGCGGGAGGCACAGGCCGGCGACGACATTCTGATTTTGTCCAACGGCGGCTTCGACAACATTCACTCGCGCCTGCTTGCGGCATTCAGGGAAGGGGCAGACGATGAGGATTGATGTAGAGCAGTGCGATGACGGCGAGCCGATGGTCTTCCACGTCACGGTACGGGAAGGCTGCGGCAAAACCCGGCACCGGGTGACCATGACACGGTTGGATTATCAGCGCCTGAGCGGTGGCAGGGTGTCGCCTGCAGCGCTTGTTCGCGCTGCCTTTGCCTTTTTGCTGGAGCGGGAGCCGAAGGAGGCCATCCTCGCCCGCTTTGATATTACGGTGATCAGCCGCTATTTCCCCGAGTTTGAGCGTACATTTCCCGCCAGCCTGCCACAGCCTGAAACTTCAAAGCCCTGACCGTTTCCAGCCAGGGCTTTGTCCCGCTGATGTCTGCTAGGATGAGTGGAGGGGGAGGCGGACATCAGAGTAACGGGCATCATACGGAGTCCGTGCCGCGATTCGCTGTGACATATCTCACATGATCGGTAATGAACGGTAAATCGTTGCTTTACGGAACA